>NZ_PIYS01000024.1:0-11034 GCF_002835605.1 Pseudomonas fluvialis
CCTGGCATCGGATTTTTTATGTCTCTGCAACAGCAACTGCTCGACTTAGGTGAACTGTTCAACTTCTCGGATCTGAGCACCTTCACCCAAAACATCCCGATCGAGTGGGTGGCATCCGCTCTGGACTTGTCCGCCCAGGCCACCATAAGGCGGCGGCGTCTGCCCAGCGATCAGGTGCTCTGGCTGGTGCTTGGCATGGCCTTGTTCCGTGACGAGCCGGTGCATGAGGTCGCACGACGCCTGAATATCTGTGCCCAGGGGCTGGCCTCTCACGACCTGCTGGCCCGAAGCGGTGTCACCGAGGCGCGTAAACGATTGGGTGCCGATCCGGTTGAGTGGCTGTTTCGTCAGACGGGTAACCAGTGGGGTTGCGAGCGCTATGAGGGCGATACCTGGCAGGGCCTGCAAGTATTGGCCGTGGATGGCGCACTCCTGCGCACCCCAGACACGCCTGAACTCCGAGAGCATTTCGGCTCCGGCAATACCTCCACCGAGCGCCAGACGCCGTTTCCCATGCTGCGACTGGTAGCCCTGATGAACGTGCGCTCGCACCTGATTCTGGATGCGCAGGTGAGTCCCTACCGGCGCAGTGAGATGCGCTTGGCCGATGAGTTTATGCAGCAGATTCCCAATCAGTCGGTGACGCTGTTCGATAAGGGCTTCTGGAGTGCCGACTTGCTGTTGCGCCTGGGCGCCGCAGGGGAAAGCCGGCACTGGCTGATTCCGGCCCGCCAAGGGCTGGTTGGCGAGGAAGTCGCTCGTTACGGCAAGGGCGATCGTTTGCTGCGCATGAAGGTGTCGGCACAGGCACGAAAGCGCAACCCCGACCTGCCGACGCACTGGGAGGTACGTGAAGTCAGCTACGCCGTGAAGGACAAGATCAAGACAGTGCTCACCTCGCTGCCTGCGGATACTTACAGCGCCAAGACCATCGCCAAGCTGTATCAGGAGCGCTGGGAGATCGAGCTGGGCTTCCGGGATATCAAAAGCTCTCTGCAGCAGAATGCGATGACCCTGCGCAGCAAGGTAACGGAGCTGGTCTACCAGGAGGTCTGGGGCTTGTTGTTGGCCTACAACATCATCCGCCGCGAAGCCGGTCAGGCAGCCGTCGCCTTCGGCCGCTCTCCGGGCGACATCCGCTTCAAACCAGTAGCTCAATACATCGCCGTGCAATTGATCGTGATGGCGGCGGCCAACCCGATTTCAGCAACAGGAACACGATTGTCGGAGCTGAGAGCAGGAATCGGTGGGCTGTTTCTGGATCACCGTCCAAGGCCATCAAGACCAAGGACGGTGAAGATCTCAAAGACCCGTTATCCAGTGGATCGAAAGGCTGCTCCGCTTAAGTGAACAGCATTACGCTCATTGAGCGGCCTTTTGCTATGTGCTGAAAATCGGCTTGCAGAAGGTTTAACGCATCTGCTGCTGTTGCGTACTGCTGCAACCCAGGCAGCGCACAAAAGCTTCTCGACCCGGCTCGACCACCAGAGCGTCGGCAGCCTCACCGACATTGCCGCCCAGCGCAGTAAACGGCAAGCTGACCAGGAAGGCTGCCGTGCCCACCAGGGTAGCGCCAATCAGCAGCGGGCGTGCTACCACCAGGTCACCCACCATGGAAAAGGCGCGCGGTGCCTCGACGTTATACATCGGGTCGGTGCCATCCTGACCGGCCCAGGCCTGCAGGGGCAGCGCCATGGCCGCGGTAGTCAGGGCCAGGGCAGCGGCAGTGCTACGAAACAGGTTCATGCTTGCGATCCTTCAGCGGTTTTATGAAGAGTGGCTTAACTATAACAGCGCTGGTGAAAAAATCAGCGTGACGGGCTTCAATCGCCGGCTATTCGCCATAAAAGGCATTTTCCGGCTTCTTCGGCACATAGCCCCGATAAAACTGCAGGATCTCGCGCAGGTCGGCCTCGGCATCCCCGGTCGGCCAGAAGGTCGGACCGATAACCAAACGCCGGTTGGCATAGTCCAGCGCCCCCAGCACGACAGGCACGCCCGCACCCCGTGCGATGTGGTAGAAGCCCATGCGCCAGCGCTGCACCTTGCGCCGGGTACCTTCCGGCGATAGCACGAGGATGAACTGCTCATGCTCGCGAAAATTGCGGATCGCCTGGTCGACCACGTTGTGCGCACTGTCGCGCTGGATGGCGATGCCTCCCCAGCGGCGCAGCAACCCGGCAAACGGCCAGCGAAAGATGCTGTGCTTGCCGAACCAGCGGGCATTCAGGCGCAGCATGAACTTCAGGGCAATGAACAGCACGAAGTCCCAATTGGACGTATGGTGGGCACCAATTACCACAAACTTGTCGAGCTTGGGCAATTCGCCTTCCATGCGCCAGCCCATCAGGCGCAGCAGGGTACGGCCCAGCCACTCGGCCAGGGGATTGGGCGGTAGGAAATTACCGGACATGCAGACCTCTTATTCTTGTTGTGTCCGCTGCACAGGCCTCAGCGCTGGCAGCGCGGGCAGTAGACGCTGGCCCGCTGGCCGAGCTTGACCTCTCGCAGGGTGCTGCCGCAAGTCTTGCAAAACTCCCCGCCCCGGCCGTAGACGAACAGCTCCTGCTGGAAATAGCCTGGCTGGCCATCGCCGCCGACAAAGTCACGCAGGGTGGTCCCCCCGCGCTCGATGGCATAGGCGAGGATCCGTTTGATCTCCTCGCCCAGGCGCAGATAGCGAGCCCGTGAAATACTCCCCGCCTCGCGGCGTGGATCGATGCCGGCGGCAAACAAGGCCTCGCTGGCGTAAATATTACCGACGCCAACCACCACCGCGTTATCCATGATGAAGGGTTTGACCGCCAGGCTGCGCCCGCGCGACAGCTCATACAGACGCTCACCGTCGAAGCTGCCGCCGAGTGGCTCAGGCCCCAGCCTGGCCAACAACTCATGGGCCAGCGGCTCCTGACTCCAGAGCAGGGCACCGAAACGCCGTGGGTCGGTGTAGCGCAGCGCCAGGCCAGATTCCAGCTCGATATCGACATGCTCGTGCCTGGCCGCCGGCGTGCCCAGCGGCACCAGACGCAAACTGCCGGACATGCCCAGATGGGCAATCAGCGTGCCGCTTTCGGCCTTGATCAGCAGGTACTTGGCGCGACGCTCGACCGCCTCGATGCGCTGACCGGAAAGACGGATATCCAGGTCTTCGGGTATCGGCCAGCGCAAGCGCCGCTCACGCAGCAGGACACGGCTGACACGCTGGCCAAGCAGATGGGGCTCGATACCACGACGGGTAGTTTCGACTTCAGGTAATTCAGGCATGACCACTCCAGCCCGCGCCCACGGGCAGCTCAGGCAGGCGAAGCGTTAACAGGCCGTTGAAAAACCACCTGCGTTGGCAATACCGCGTTGAAAACGGCCTCAAAATGCTCATTTACACCACGTAAACTGTGCTTTTTCGGCCGTTTTCGCCTTGTCTTGCCTGCCTCGCCTACGTTTTTTTCAACGGCCTTTAACGGGACAGGGCAAGGTCGCGAATGCTTTCCTTGAGATTGTCATAGTCGTACTCGGAAAAACCGACGTACTCCAGCACCAGGGTACTGACACTCTGCCACTCGCGATCTTCGTCCTGGGCACCCAGCACCCGGTAGGTCGCACAGATGTTCTCAGCCATCTTGAGAATGGCCAGCAGGGTCTTCTGCTTGGCATTGCGTTCGCTGTCATCGGAAAACATCGACAACGCATTATGGTGATTGGCGATCACCTCGCAGAGGTACTCCGGCAGGCGCCAGGAACGCGCCGTGAAATACCCCACCACCGCATGATTGGTATTGAGCAGGCGGTTTTCCGTGTCGACGATGCGCTGTTCGCTGGTCGCGCTGGCGTAGGCTTCTTCGAGAATGCCCATGTAGCCGGGGAAGCGCTTGATCATCAGGGGAATGCCGCAATTGTGGAACAGCCCCAGGGTGTAGGCCTCGTCAGGCGACTGGTAGCCGATGCTCTTGGCCAGGTTAAGGCAGGTCATGGCCACATCCTGGGCGCTGTCCCAGAAGCGGTTGAGCACCACAATAGCTTCATCGGTCAGTTCACCCTTGATCGACTGGGCATTGATCAGGTTGATCACCGAATTACTACCCAGCAGATTGACTGCCTGCTGGATCGATGCAATGCGATTGGACAGGCCGAACTGCGGTGAATTTACGATTTTCAACAAGGCCCCCGACAACCCCGGATCCTGGCTGATCAGGCGGGCGATAGCCTTCAGATCAGGATAGGGCATGACCTGCTCCATCTGCAGGTCGACCATGATCTGCGGCTGGGGCGGCACGCTGATACCCTGCAGGACTTTCTGGATCTGTTCGGCGCTGAGTTCTGGTGTCATGGCAGGGCTACCACAAAATAATGCTGCCAGTTTAGCCAAGCGGAGCACAGTTTGGGCAGCCTGCGTGGCGACCTTCGGTCGCAGCCGATCAGCCTAGCCAGGCACAGCACGCACCGTGCCTGGCGCCGCCGGGTATACTGCGCGCCTGATTTTTCCGGAGCCCCACCATGACCCTGCCCAGCCTGCGCCTCAAAGCCAATGCCGATCGCCGTTTGCGCGGTGGCCACCTGTGGGTGTTCAGCAACGAAGTGGATGTCGCCGCCACGCCGTTGACGGCCTTTGCCGCCGGCGACCAGGCCATCCTGGAAACATCCAGCGGCAAACCGCTGGGCATCGTCGCCCTGAGCCCCAACAACCTGATCTGTGCCCGCCTGTTGTCGCGCGACATTCGCCATAGCCTGGACAAGTCGCTGCTGGTGCACCGCCTGCAGGTCGCCCTGTCGCTGCGCGAGCGACTGTTCGACAGCCCCTGCTATCGGTTGGTCTACGGTGACTCAGACCTGCTGCCCGGCCTGGTGATCGACCGCTTCCATGACATCCTGGTCGTACAACTGGCTTCCGCGACCATGGAGCAGCACAAGGAAGCGCTGATTGAAGCACTGGTGCAGGTGCTCAAGCCCCGCGGCATCCTGTTCAAGAACGACTCGGCCGCGCGGGATGCCGAAGGCCTGCAGCGTTATGTGGAGACGGCCTTTGGTGTCGTCCCGGAATGGGTCGCCCTGGAAGAAAACGGCGTGCGCTTCGAGGCGCCGGTACTGGGCGGGCAGAAAACCGGCTGGTTCTACGACCATCGCATGAACCGTGCGCGCCTGGCCCCCTACGTCAAGGGCAAGCGGGTGCTCGACCTGTTCAGTTATATCGGCGGCTGGGGCGTGCAGGCCGCCGCCTTTGGGGCCAGCGAGGTGTTCTGCGTGGACGGCTCGGCCCTGGCCCTGGATGGCGTGGAGCGCAATGCCGCACTCAACGGCGTGGCCGAAAAGGTCACCTGCATCGAAGGTGACGTGTTCGCTGCCCTGCGCGAGCTGAAAGCGGCCGAAGAACGCTTCGACGTGGTGGTCGCTGACCCGCCCGCCTTCATCAAGCGCAAGAAGGACCTGAAGAACGGCGAAGCCGCCTACCGCCGCCTCAACGAAGCCGCCATGCGCTTGCTCAGCAAGGACGGCATTCTGGTCAGCGCCAGTTGCTCCATGCACCTGCCCGAGGATGATCTGCAGAACATCCTGCTGCAGAGCGCACGCCATCTGGATCGCAACATCCAGCTGCTCGAGCGCGGTGCACAGGGCCCCGATCATCCGGTACATCCGGCCATCGTCGAGACGCGCTACATCAAGAGCCTGACCGTACGTCTGCTGCCCAACAGCTGAGGCAGCGGAAAAATCGGCTCAGTCCGTGGACGGGCGAGGCACGTAAAGTGTCTCGCCGACCTGCAGGCTCTGGTAGCGTGGCGTGATCCGCTGCACGCGCCCCTCGCGAATCGCTGCGATCAACGACTCGCTCGCATACACCTCCTTGAAGCGCCCGGCCGCCTGCCAGCGCCCTTGCCCGTCACGGGCAAAGAACAGCAGCTCACTGCCGTAATGTTCCGTCGGTAGCAACAGCACCTCGTTAGCCGCGTCGCCATCCAGGTCGACAGCCCACAACAGGCAGCCAGCATAGCGACACGCTTCCTCAAGATGCTGCCTGCCAACTACCCGATGCGCCTCGTCCTCCGCGCTGCCCAACCACTTCAGCGTGCCTGCAGGCAAGGCTTGCGGGTCGGCGGGAGCCGGTGCATAGGGGCCCTGCTGTTCCGTGCTGTGCAAACGCTCCAGCAAGGCGCTACGCGCCGGCTCATCAAGTAGCTGGCCTGCTTGCAGGCGCTCGCGCAGCGCATTGAACTGCGCCACACCGGCATAACCCAGACGCTCACGCAGATAGCGCAACGTCTCCGCCTGCACCTCATCCTGAGTGTTCAGCACACGCTGCAGCTGGCTGCGCGCGCTGATTTCCAGCGCGTTGAACCAGGGGCTGTGCGCCAGCACCAGCAGGCCACACAGGCACAAAGCCAGCGGCGGATTGCTG
The DNA here is from genome assembly GCF_002835605.1 of Pseudomonas fluvialis. Classification (NCBI taxonomy): domain Bacteria; kingdom Pseudomonadati; phylum Pseudomonadota; class Gammaproteobacteria; order Pseudomonadales; family Pseudomonadaceae; genus Pseudomonas; species Pseudomonas fluvialis. The sequence continues at coordinate 6,386 of NZ_PIYS01000024.1, forward strand.
CGCCGCAGATTGCCCAGCCAGACAGCCTGGCGTGGCCATAGCGCGCACAGCAGCGCCAGGCTGTAACACAGCGCCACCAGCACCAGCAGCGCGGCGTAGAAGCGCTGCGGGGTGAAGCCGTACTGCACAATGCGCAACCCGCTCGAATAGCCGGCCAGCAGCGCCAGCAGCAACAGGCAGGGGATGCTGGCTGTCACCAGATAACGCAACACCCGCGGATAGCTGACTGCCTCGCTGCCATCCTGAAACACCCCGTTGATGAACAGCAGATTGCTAAACACCAGGCACAGTAGGATGGCCGTGGAATGCCCGGTCTGCCAGACAGGCTGCAAGCCGGTAAACGGCAGGGTCAGGGTAAACAGCAGGGCAATCGCGGCACTCAGCGGCAGCAGGAAACGACACAGCGCCAGCAGAATGCCACGCAACAAGCCGATGACCCGCTGGTTCTCGCAGCCCATGCGTACGCCCATGGCGAACACCAGCAGAGGCGCCAACGCCATGAAGCCAGTTGAACCGAATAGCTCACCGACCGCGCGGATGCCCAACATGTCGAACAGCCCGGCACACAGCAGCAACAGCAAGCTGAAGGCCGCCACCAGCAGCACGCCCAGCAGCAGGATGAACACCGTGTTCCAGGCATGCTGGAACAGGTCCGGGTAGCGCAGGCGACCCGCTACGCGACTGGGCCAACTGAGAATGAAGGCCAGCGCGATGTAGGCGATCAGGGGTGCGCTCAGCCCCCAACTCAAACGTATCAGGCTGCTCCCCCCCGCCGGGGCGTCCAGCGGCCTGGTCAGCCATAGCAGGCTGCCGGTCACCCCGCCCATGAGTACGGCCAGGCCGCCCAGCAGAAACAGGGCACCCCGCAGGCGAGCCTGCCCAGCCAACAGCTGCACGCCCAGGCCGGCCACCAGCGCCATGACCAGCAACGCCCACGCCAGGCTGACCTGCACCGGCTGGAACAGCCCCAAACTCTGCACCCACCACAGCAACAGGCCCTGCCCCAGGCCGATCGCCAGGTAGAAAAGCGGTGAGCGAAGCGACAGCGCAGGCATAACGGGCATCCTTGCAGGTGGCTGATACGCGGCGCAGTTTAGGCCAGTGCCCGCCCCCAGGCTGCGCACTGCCAGGCAAATCGTTACACAACCAGCGCGCGAGCGGCCTTTCGTGGCAGCGCCCGCGGGATTAGAATCGAGGCTCCCTGCCATATCTCAGGCGGGCCAGTGAGACCGGCCGGGCACGCGGTGATCCCGCAGCGCCAGCAGGCCACCAGGGCGGCAGCGACCATTTATCACTGGCTGCCGGCACCCACCATGCTCACCCCAAGACCATCACCTGATTAGCCTGCAGGAATGCCGCAATGCCTGACTACCGCTCGAAAACCTCCACCTTCGGTCGCAACATGGCCGGCGCCCGCGCCCTGTGGCGCGCCACCGGGATGAAGGACGAAGACTTCAAGAAGCCGATCATCGCCATCGCCAACTCCTTCACCCAGTTCGTCCCCGGCCACGTGCACCTGAAGGACCTCGGCCAGCTGGTCGCCCGCGAGATCGAGAAAGCCGGCGGCGTGGCCAAGGAATTCAACACCATCGCCGTCGACGACGGCATCGCCATGGGCCACGACGGCATGCTCTATTCGCTGCCGAGCCGCGAGATCATCGCCGACTCCGTGGAATACATGGTCAACGCCCACTGCGCCGACGCCATCGTCTGCATCAGCAACTGCGACAAGATCACCCCCGGCATGCTGATGGCCGCCCTGCGCCTGAACATCCCGGTGGTGTTCGTCTCCGGCGGGCCGATGGAAGCCGGCAAGACCAAGCTGGCCAGCCACGGCCTGGACCTGGTCGACGCCATGGTGGTCGCGGCCGACGATTCCTGCTCCGACGAGAAGGTCGCCGAGTACGAGCGCAGCGCCTGCCCGACCTGCGGCAGCTGCTCCGGCATGTTCACCGCCAACTCGATGAACTGCCTGACCGAGGCCCTCGGCCTGTCGCTGCCGGGCAACGGCTCGACCCTGGCCACCCACAGCGACCGCGAACAGCTGTTCCTGCGCGCCGGCCGGCTGATCGTCGACCTGTGCCGCCAGTACTACAACGAAGGCAACGACAACGTCCTGCCGCGCAACATCGCCAGCTTCAAGGCCTTCGAGAACGCCATGACCCTGGACATCGCCATGGGTGGCTCGACCAACACCATCCTGCACCTGCTGGCCGCCGCCCAGGAGGCCGAGCTGGCCTTCGACCTGCGCGACATCGACCGGCTGTCGCGCAAGGTGCCGCAGCTGTGCAAGGTGGCTCCGAACATCCAGAAGTACCACATGGAAGACGTGCACCGCGCCGGCGGCATCTTCTCGATCCTCGGTGAACTGGCCCGCGGCGGCCTGCTGCACACCGACGTGCCGACCGTGCACAGCCCGAGCATGGCCCAGGCTATCGCCCAGTGGGACATCACCCAGACCAGCGACGAAGCCGTGCACACCTTCTTCAAGGCTGGCCCGGCCGGTATCCCGACCCAGGTGGCGTTCAGCCAGAGCACCCGCTGGGAGACCCTGGACGACGACCGCGAAAACGGCTGCATCCGCAGCGTCGAGCACGCCTACTCGCAGGAAGGCGGCCTGGCCGTGCTCTACGGCAACATCGCCCTGGACGGCTGCGTGGTGAAGACCGCCGGCGTGGACGAATCCATCCACGTCTTCGAAGGCCGGGCGAAGATCTTCGAGAGCCAGGACAGCGCCGTGAAGGGCATCCTCGCCGACGAAGTGAAGCCGGGCGACATCGTCATCATCCGCTACGAAGGCCCGAAAGGCGGCCCGGGCATGCAGGAAATGCTCTACCCGACCTCCTACCTGAAGTCCAAGGGCCTCGGCAAAGACTGCGCCCTGCTCACCGACGGCCGTTTCTCCGGCGGCACCTCGGGCCTGTCCATCGGCCACGCCTCGCCGGAAGCCGCCGCCGGCGGTGCCATCGGCCTGGTCCAGGACGGCGACAAGGTGCTGATCGACATCCCCAACCGCAGCATCAACCTGCTGGTGTCGGATGACGAACTGGCCGCGCGTCGTGCCGAGCAGGACAAGAAGGGCTGGAAGCCGGCGCAGCCGCGTGCACGCAAGGTCTCCACCGCCCTGAAAGCCTACGCGCTGCTGGCCACCAGTGCCGACAAGGGCGCCGTACGTGACAAGGCACTGCTGGACGGCTGAGCCCGCCCCTGAGCCTGAAGAGCCCGGCCTAGTGCCGTAATGCTGTTCACTTAAGCATTTGAGCCCTGACGGGGCTTCCCCGAAAATCCGATGTCAGGTTCCTGGCATCGGATTTTTTATGTCTCTGCAACAGCAACTGCTCGACTTAGGTGAACTGTTCAACTTCTCGGATCTGAGCACCTTCACCCAAAACATCCCGATCGAGTGGGTGGCATCCGCTCTGGACTTGTCCGCCCAGGCCACCATAAGGCGGCGGCGTCTGCCCAGCGATCAGGTGCTCTGGCTGGTGCTTGGCATGGCCTTGTTCCGTGACGAGCCGGTGCATGAGGTCGCACGACGCCTGAATATCTGTGCCCAGGGGCTGGCCTCTCACGACCTGCTGGCCCGAAGCGGTGTCACCGAGGCGCGTAAACGATTGGGTGCCGATCCGGTTGAGTGGCTGTTTCGTCAGACGGGTAACCAGTGGGGTTGCGAGCGCTATGAGGGCGATACCTGGCAGGGCCTGCAAGTATTGGCCGTGGATGGCGCACTCCTGCGCACCCCAGACACGCCTGAACTCCGAGAGCATTTCGGCTCCGGCAATACCTCCACCGAGCGCCAGACGCCGTTTCCCATGCTGCGACTGGTAGCCCTGATGAACGTGCGCTCGCACCTGATTCTGGATGCGCAGGTGAGTCCCTACCGGCGCAGTGAGATGCGCTTGGCCGATGAGTTTATGCAGCAGATTCCCAATCAGTCGGTGACGCTGTTCGATAAGGGCTTCTGGAGTGCCGACTTGCTGTTGCGCCTGGGCGCCGCAGGGGAAAGCCGGCACTGGCTGATTCCGGCCCGCCAAGGGCTGGTTGGCGAGGAAGTCGCTCGTTACGGCAAGGGCGATCGTTTGCTGCGCATGAAGGTGTCGGCACAGGCACGAAAGCGCAACCCCGACCTGCCGACGCACTGGGAGGTACGTGAAGTCAGCTACGCCGTGAAGGACAAGATCAAGACAGTGCTCACCTCGCTGCCTGCGGATACTTACAGCGCCAAGACCATCGCCAAGCTGTATCAGGAGCGCTGGGAGATCGAGCTGGGCTTCCGGGATATCAAAAGCTCTCTGCAGCAGAATGCGATGACCCTGCGCAGCAAGGTAACGGAGCTGGTCTACCAGGAGGTCTGGGGCTTGTTGTTGGCCTACAACATCATCCGCCGCGAAGCCGGTCAGGCAGCCGTCGCCTTCGGCCGCTCTCCGGGCGACATCCGCTTCAAACCAGTAGCTCAATACATCGCCGTGCAATTGATCGTGATGGCGGCGGCCAACCCGATTTCAGCAACAGGAACACGATTGTCGGAGCTGAGAGCAGGAATCGGTGGGCTGTTTCTGGATCACCGTCCAAGGCCATCAAGACCAAGGACGGTGAAGATCTCAAAGACCCGTTATCCAGTGGATCGAAAGGCTGCTCCGCTTAAGTGA
>NZ_PIYS01000025.1:0-4389 GCF_002835605.1 Pseudomonas fluvialis
GCACCAACGGTACGACCACCTTCGCGAATAGCGAAGCGCAGGCCGTCTTCCATGGCGATCGGCTTGATCAGGGTGACAACCATTTTGATATTGTCGCCCGGCATTACCATCTCAACACCTTCCGGCAGTTCGCACGAACCGGTTACGTCAGTGGTACGGAAGTAGAACTGCGGACGGTAGCCCTTGAAGAACGGGGTGTGACGACCACCTTCTTCCTTGGACAGCACGTACACTTCTGCTTCGAACTTGGTGTGCGGCTTGATGGTGCCCGGCTTGGCCAGAACCTGACCACGCTCAACTTCATCACGCTTGGTACCGCGCAGCAGTACGCCACAGTTCTCACCCGCACGACCTTCGTCGAGCAGCTTGCGGAACATTTCAACACCAGTACAGGTGGTCTTCAGGGTCGGACGCAGGCCAACCACTTCGATCTCTTCCTGGATTTTGACAATGCCACGCTCAACACGACCGGTTACCACGGTGCCACGACCGGAGATCGAGAACACGTCTTCGATCGGCATCAGGAACGGCTTATCAATGGCACGCACCGGCTCCGGAATGTAGCTGTCGAGAGTCTCGACCAGCTTCTTCACGGCAGTGGTACCCATTTCGTTGTCGTCCTGACCGTTCAGAGCCATCAGCGCGGAACCGATCACGATCGGAGTGTCATCACCCGGGAAATCATAGGTGGACAGCAGGTCGCGAACTTCCATCTCGACCAGCTCCAACAACTCAGCGTCATCCACCATGTCGGCCTTGTTCAGGAACACGACAATGTACGGAACGCCTACCTGACGGGACAGCAGGATGTGCTCACGAGTCTGCGGCATGGGGCCGTCGGCAGCCGAGCAAACCAGGATCGCACCGTCCATCTGGGCAGCACCGGTGATCATGTTCTTCACATAGTCAGCGTGACCCGGGCAGTCAACGTGCGCGTAGTGACGAGTCTCGGAGTCATACTCTACGTGAGCAGTGTTGATGGTGATACCGCGAGCCTTCTCTTCCGGGGCGCTGTCGATCTTGTCGAAGTCAACCTTGGCGGAACCGAATACTTCGGAGCACACGCGGGTCAGAGCAGCAGTCAGAGTGGTCTTGCCATGGTCAACGTGACCAATGGTGCCAACGTTGACGTGCGGTTTATTACGTTCAAACTTCTCTTTAGCCACGAGACCATCTCCTATCGAAGAGCTGAGCGATACACACCACCATTAAAACAAAGGCAGATATTTGCATATCTGCCTTTGTCGTTTGGAGCTCATGAGCGGATTTGAACCGCTGACCTCACCCTTACCAAGGGTGTGCTCTACCAACTGAGCTACATGAGCGAATTACCTGCACAACAACAAACTGGAGCGGGCAGCGGGAATCGAACCCGCATCATCAGCTTGGAAGGCTGAGGTTCTACCACTGAACTATGCCCGCAAGAGCTTATTGCTCATGCTGAATCTGGTGGAGGGGGAAGGATTCGAACCTTCGAAGTCGTAGACGTCAGATTTACAGTCTGATCCCTTTGGCCGCTCGGGAACCCCTCCAAAGTGGGCGGCATTCTATCTCAAGCCTCCCCGGTGTCAAGCTTTTTTTCAAGAAAATCTTGAAGTTACACATCACACCCACTTCCAGTGAGCCACCGAAAGCGGCGCCATTCTATGGCAACTATCGTACCGAAGCAATCCCCTCACAAGGCATTAACTGATTTTCCAAGCCATTGAAATCATTAGACAATTGATTGAGTAGTTGCTCGCTAAGCAAACGCTTGGATTGGGGCGCTACCCTTAGCCAAAAGCTACGCTCACCACGCACAAGCTCTCTCATCAACGGCTCATAGCCCGCCGACCGCAAACGCGCCATCACACTCTCAGCGGAGTCTTTGCGCGGAAAAATTCCCAAGGAAATGCCATTGGCCAGATCCCCCTGACTAATCACATAACTATCAATCTTTCTTGCCTGCAGCTCACGCAATTGCCGCAAGGAAGCCTGCGCAGAGCCCAATGGCGCCAGGTAAACCCAATAGTCTGTCGCCCCCGAAGCCTCCAATGCGAGCACCTCTACCTGCACCCCCACACTCAGTAAACGCTGCTCAAGAGCCAAGGCTTGATCGCGCAAAGCGAACCCTCCCAAGTACAGACAAGCCTGCTCTGTCGATGCGGCTACACCACCAGACTGAACCATGTCACGCTTATGACTATCCTCTGCCAAAAGACGAATACCCTGCCCGGCGCTTCTCGGCAAAGTCATTGCTTCTACCTCTCTGGGCACTACTGGCGCCTGCTGCTGGTTCCAGACGAAATAGAAAAGATTGAGCATCACCAGTAACAGAAAGAACCAACGCATCATTTATCCCCCAGCGGACATGCCAGCGCCAGCCCATGCAACACCAGATCTGGGACAAACCTGAAATCCTTATCGATATCCCTGACCAACAAGGCATCCCCCCCCGTCAGAAAAAGACTCACATTCCCCGCGAACTGCTCCCGCGCCAAGGACACCTGCTCGCGAACGAACGCTCTCAGCATTAGCAAGCAACCGCGCTCAACCGCCTCCATAGTGCTCACCCCAGGGGACGAGTCTGCCAAAGCAGAAGCTACAAATGCTTCACCGTAACGGATTCTTCGCGTATGCGTCTGCAACTGACTGCGCAGCAAAGGCATCCCCGGACAGATGTAGCCCCCCAGATGCCGCCCATCCGACGCAACCCAATCGGAAGTTATCGCAGTACCAAGGTCTAACACCAAGCAGGGCCCCTTAGCGAGACTCCAAGCGCCCAAAACCGCCAGCCAACGATCAACGCCCAGCTTGCCGGGGTCCGCATAGCCATTTTGAACGCCCGCACACCAGCTCTCCGACCGAGCACAGCAGACATTGACACCAAAGGCCCTATTTATCGCCATAACTAAGTGGGCAGTTTCCGCATCACTACGCACACTTACCAGACGGCAGGCATTGATAAGCAGCGAAGCATCGGAAATCGCTCCGAGCAACTCAACTTCAGAGCCTGTCCAGCCCCCTGCCAAAACAGCACCCTGCGCATCGACAATGCGCCATTTGATGAAGCTATTCCCACAATCAAGCTCAAGAATCATGCGCCAACCTCAGGCTCAACTCACCGCCACTGAAGCGCTGTTGATGGCCATCAATTTCCAACAGTAAGGAGCCATCTTCATCGACCCCGCTCAGACGGCCAGCGATCACTGTATCCCCAGAAGATAACTGCACATCCTGCCCCTGCCAGGCACTAAAGCCCATCCACTCATCACGCAATTGCGAAAATCCCTCGCCTTCCAGGCGTTTTAAGTGCGCAATCAAATGCTTTGCCAAATCCACGACGAGCGCCGAGCGATCAAGCATCACGCCCAGTTCAGCAGCCAGCGAAGTCCACGGCTGTTCAATGGCCTGTTGCTCTTCACGCATATTGACATTGATACCCAGCCCGATAATGAGCTGGCAGGCATCTGACGGATCACCAAGCAACTCCAGAAGAATTCCAGATATCTTCTTGTTACCGCACAAAACATCGTTAGGCCACTTCAACGAAAGCGCCGCAAGACCACGACTCTGTAATGTTCGCAGCACAGCCAGCGCCATCACCAGGCTTACTCCTTTGGCCTGCTGAAGCCCAGACGCCAGTGGGTAAACGAGACTTGCATAGATATTACCGGCATAAGGACTGACCCAAGAGCGCCCCCTTCTCCCTCGCCCCTGTGTTTGTTTTTCCGCAAGCACTAGCACAGGCTTCCGGGCAGTGTTTGCAGCCGCATACTCCTGCGCCAAGGAATTTGTCGAAGTCACTGTCTGATGAACGCAAACATCCAGCTCTGGCAAAGCTGCAGTAATAAGCTCCTCATCGAGCAAGCTCAACGGTCTTTGTAAGCGGTATCCCTTACCACGTACCTTGTCGACTACCAATCCGGTTTCAGCCTGCAAAGCTTGCAAGCGCTTCCAAACAGCAGAGCGACTCAAACCCAGCGCACTACCGAGGAGCTCACCCGAATGAAATCGGCCATCGGCCAGAATCGCCAGCAACGCTTGCATCGACTATGCCTCCCTTTTCAGCAGGGCATCATAGCGGCGAGCACAGGCCGTGTAATCAATTTCCAGAAGCCTCGTACAACCTACACTTCATGGATCCACTATATGTGCATGGGCTACTCATCGCACCAGGAGGGGACGCCGACTGGAAGTACATCAAGCGTCGCGAGAACTTACCCAGCCCCAGCTGAAACGCTGAACAAACTAAAAAGCCACCTACGGGTGGCTTTTTAGTAGGCCGGATATTTCCGAAAGTCAGCCTGGCAGCTTTTTCCCGCGCACAAAGAAGAAACCCCAGCCTCTTTCGAAGCTGGGGTTTCGTATAGGTGCTTGACGATGACCTACTCTCACATGGGGAAGCCC
>NZ_PIYS01000026.1:0-27857 GCF_002835605.1 Pseudomonas fluvialis
CCTGGCATCGGATTTTTTATGTCTCTGCAACAGCAACTGCTCGACTTAGGTGAACTGTTCAACTTCTCGGATCTGAGCACCTTCACCCAAAACATCCCGATCGAGTGGGTGGCATCCGCTCTGGACTTGTCCGCCCAGGCCACCATAAGGCGGCGGCGTCTGCCCAGCGATCAGGTGCTCTGGCTGGTGCTTGGCATGGCCTTGTTCCGTGACGAGCCGGTGCATGAGGTCGCACGACGCCTGAATATCTGTGCCCAGGGGCTGGCCTCTCACGACCTGCTGGCCCGAAGCGGTGTCACCGAGGCGCGTAAACGATTGGGTGCCGATCCGGTTGAGTGGCTGTTTCGTCAGACGGGTAACCAGTGGGGTTGCGAGCGCTATGAGGGCGATACCTGGCAGGGCCTGCAAGTATTGGCCGTGGATGGCGCACTCCTGCGCACCCCAGACACGCCTGAACTCCGAGAGCATTTCGGCTCCGGCAATACCTCCACCGAGCGCCAGACGCCGTTTCCCATGCTGCGACTGGTAGCCCTGATGAACGTGCGCTCGCACCTGATTCTGGATGCGCAGGTGAGTCCCTACCGGCGCAGTGAGATGCGCTTGGCCGATGAGTTTATGCAGCAGATTCCCAATCAGTCGGTGACGCTGTTCGATAAGGGCTTCTGGAGTGCCGACTTGCTGTTGCGCCTGGGCGCCGCAGGGGAAAGCCGGCACTGGCTGATTCCGGCCCGCCAAGGGCTGGTTGGCGAGGAAGTCGCTCGTTACGGCAAGGGCGATCGTTTGCTGCGCATGAAGGTGTCGGCACAGGCACGAAAGCGCAACCCCGACCTGCCGACGCACTGGGAGGTACGTGAAGTCAGCTACGCCGTGAAGGACAAGATCAAGACAGTGCTCACCTCGCTGCCTGCGGATACTTACAGCGCCAAGACCATCGCCAAGCTGTATCAGGAGCGCTGGGAGATCGAGCTGGGCTTCCGGGATATCAAAAGCTCTCTGCAGCAGAATGCGATGACCCTGCGCAGCAAGGTAACGGAGCTGGTCTACCAGGAGGTCTGGGGCTTGTTGTTGGCCTACAACATCATCCGCCGCGAAGCCGGTCAGGCAGCCGTCGCCTTCGGCCGCTCTCCGGGCGACATCCGCTTCAAACCAGTAGCTCAATACATCGCCGTGCAATTGATCGTGATGGCGGCGGCCAACCCGATTTCAGCAACAGGAACACGATTGTCGGAGCTGAGAGCAGGAATCGGTGGGCTGTTTCTGGATCACCGTCCAAGGCCATCAAGACCAAGGACGGTGAAGATCTCAAAGACCCGTTATCCAGTGGATCGAAAGGCTGCTCCGCTTAAGTGAACAGCATTACGCCAGCTGGCGGGGTTTTTGTTGGCGCTGGAGCAACAGTTGCTCAGTCAGCCGGCTTGAGTTGCAGGCGGGGCAGCAGGAGCAGTAGAAACAGGTTCATCAGTAGGTAGATCACGCTTTGCAGGGTGCTGAGCAGGCGCATCAGCGGCTCAGGCAGCAATTCGTAGAAGGAAAAACCGCTGAGGGTGCGTAGGGCATCGTCGCCCAGCCAGAACAGGTTGAAGGCAATGGCGGCGATGAAGATGGCGCGCAGCAGAGGGATGGGGTCGTGCATGGTGGCTCCTTGCCAAGAGAGTGAGAGGTCAGCAGGCTTCGACGTGTAGGATCACGCCTTGCTGGCTGACCACGCGTACCGTTGCACCGGCTGGCAGGTCGTTCCCGGCCACCAGCCAGAGGCTATCGCCGGCTTTGATCTTGCCATGCCCGGCGACTATCGCCTCATGCAGGGTGAAGGTGCGTCCGAGCAGTTCGCTGCCGCGCTGGTTAAGCCCGGGCTGGTCACTGCTGCGGGCCTGGCTGCTGCGCTGGCGCCGCCACCAGACGATGGCGGTGCACAACGAAAACAGCGCGAACAGAATGTATTGCGCCGCCCAGGGCAGTTCGGGAAACAGGTAGCCGAGCAGGCCAACGCCGGCTGCGGCAATGCCCATCCACAGCAGGTAGCCACCGGTGCCGAATACTTCGAGGATCAGGAGCAGGGTGCCGAAGGCCAGCCAGTCCCAGAATGTCAGGTTCTGCAAGTACTCAAGCATGCTTACTGACCTTCCCGCGCGTTGAAGGTGGCCTTGACGATCTCACCGATACCGCCGACTGCGCCAATCACCTGGCTGGCCTCCAGCGGCATCAGCACGACCTTGCTGTTGTTGGCGCTGGCCAGCTTGCCCAGGGCGTCCACGTATTTCTGCGCGACGAAATAGTTGACTGCCTGCACATTGCCCTGGGCAATCGCCTCGGACACCATGCGCGTAGCCTCGGCTTCCGCCTGCGCGGCGCGCTCGCGGGCCTCGGCTTCGAGGAAGGCTGCCTGGCGCTCACCCTCGGCCTTGAGAATCTGCGCCTGCTTCTCGCCCTCGGCGGTGAGAATTTCCGCGGCGCGCTTGCCCTCGGCTTCGAGGATCTGCGCGCGCTTGAGTCGTTCAGCCTTCATCTGGCTGGCCATGGCTTCGACCAGATCGGCGGGCGGGCTGATGTCCTTGATCTCGATGCGGGTGATCTTGATGCCCCAGGGGGCGGTGGCTTCGTCCACGGTTTTGAGCAGGCGCTCGTTGATCGCGTCGCGCTGGCTGAGCATGGCGTCCAGCTCCATGGAGCCGAGTACGGTGCGGATATTGGTCATCACCAGGTTGCGGATGGCGTGTTCGAGGTTGTTGACCTCATAGGCGGCCTGCGCGGCATTGATCACCTGATAGAAGCACACCGCATCGATCTGCACGATGGCGTTGTCGGCGCTGATCACTTCCTGGGGCGGTACATCCAGCACGGTTTCCATGACGTTGAGTTTGCGGCCGATACGATCCATCACCGGGATGATGATGTTCAGTCCGGGACGCAGGGTGTGCGTGTAGCGACCGAAGCGTTCGACTGTCCACTGGTCGCCCTGCGGGACGACCTTGAACCCCATGAAAATAATGGCGATGGCAAGCCCGACGAAGAGAAAAACGACACTGGCAAGCTCCATGGCAACACTCCTTGTAACTAGTTGATAGGCAGTCTAGCGCGGCGCATATGCTGGCACTGGGCCTGCTTCGCCGCGTCCTCGATCAGTGGGCCTGGCGCAGGCGGGCCGATAGCTGGGCATCGCGTGCGTAGATGTCCTTGCGCAGGATCAGCCGCCCTTGTTCATCCACCGCTGCCGTCCAGTAGGCCATGAGGATAGTGACCGGCTGGCGCAGGTTGTACTGGCTGGTCTTGCCGCTGTCCAGGCGTGCAGCCAGTGGCGCGCGCTCCGCTTCGTCAAGCAGCAGCGGGAGCAACTGCAGGATGCCTTCGACCCGCACGCAGCCGGAGCTGAACGCGCGTGGTGATTTCTCGAACAGGCGCTGGCTGGGGGTGTCGTGCAGGTATACGGAGAACGGGTTGGGGAAGCGGATGGCCAGTTTGCCCAGTGGGTTCCGCGGCCCGGCGGCCTGGCGCAGGATGATCGGTCCGGGACGTTGCCAGTCGATGAAGTAGGGCTCCAGCAGGTTGCCCTGCTGGTCGAGTACCTGCAGGTCGTTGCGCGCGAGGAATTCGATGTCGCGGCGAATTTCCGGCAGCTTGTCTTCGCGCAGGATGGTCGGCGGGACGGTCCAGGTCGGATTGAGGGTCAGGCGGTTGACCCGTGATTTGAGCTGCGGGGTCTGGCGTACGGCGCGGCCGACCTGGGTACGCCCCTGCCATTGCAGTTGACCACCCTGGTAGTAGCTGAGCAGGCCGCCGGCGATGTCCACCAGCAGCAGGTCAGGCTCCATCTCGGCGCTCAGCCAGCGCCAGCGTTCAAGGTTGGCGCGCAGCTGCTCAAGGCGCGCGGCGAACGGCTGGTTGAGGGCCGCCAGGGTGTCGGCGCCGATGATGGCGTCGTCCTGCAGGCCATGCAGTTGCTGGAACTGGCGTACGGCGCTGGCCACGCTTTCGCTGTACAAGGTCGCGCTGGGCGTATCGGCGGGCAGGTAGCCGTCGGCCTGCAGGCGCTGGATCAGGATAGGGATGCGCGGGTCGTGCATGCCTGGCTTGAGCAGGCGTCCGGCCTCGATGAGCGGCCACTCTGCGGGGCTCTGTTGGCGCAGGCTGGCATAGGCGCGGCGCAGTTGCAGATAGTGCGGCTGGCTGGGGCGGGCGGCCGCAAAGGCGTTGGCTACCTTGTCCAGGCCTTGCCAGGCAATGCTCAGCAGGCTGGGACGTGTGCTGGCAGGCAGGCTTTCCGCGCGCCACAGGCTCTCGCGCTGCTCAAGCGGCAGGCGCCCCTGGTAAAGGTGTTGGAGTGCCAGCAGGTAACTGTGGCTGGCCAGCAGCTCGGCGCACGCCTCGGCCTGGCTGTCAGCCTGGCGCTGTAGTTGCGCTTGCAGCAGGGAAAGCTGGTAGGGGGTAAGATCGAGGCCGTCGTCAGCCAGTTGCTGCAGTTCATGCAGCAGATCCAGGCGACGGCCCGCGTCTTGCCAGAGCGGGACAAATTGTCGCTGGGCATAGAACTCGTGAAGCAGGCCGGGAGCCTGCAGGGCCACAGCCGGCAGCGCCGCAGTACAAGCCGTGGCGTGGCCGGAAAAGGCCTCGCGCAGGGCATCCTGGGTAGCCTGTTGATTGGCCAGCAGGGATACTGGAAGCAGTAAACCGACCAGTAGCCCTAGGCAGGCTGCATGTTTTTTGTACAATCGCTCGCTCCAATCCGTGGCACAGTGACGGGCCTGCTGGTGCAGGGCCGCGCTGCCATGAAGTATAAGCAACTAGACCAACAAGACAGGATGTCACGGCGCGTCTTTTTTCTGGGGCTCTCCACGCATGATCCGTTTGTTCGGCCAATTCATCGGCTGTCTGGCCCTGTCCGGCCTGTTGTGGCTGCCTGCACAGGCTGCCAGCAATGTGCGGCAGGCGGCCTCGCCGCTATTCAACGAGCTGTCGCGTGCGGCACCGGGGCTGGATCGCGAAGTCCTGCGGCATGCCCTGGCGGCCATGCAGTGTGCGGTGAACAATGGCCAGCCGGCGGCGCAGCGCTTGGCCGTCATCGATTATTCCCGTCCTTCTACCGAGCGTCGCCTGTGGCTCTTCGACCTGCAGCGCAAGCGCGTCCTGTTGCGCGACTACGTGGCGCATGGCCGGCGTTCCGGGGAGAACTACGCGACGCAGTTTTCCAATAGCCTGGGTAGCTATCAGACCAGCCTGGGCCTGTTCCGCACCGCTGAGAGCTATCACGGCAAGCATGGCTATTCGTTGCGCATGGATGGTTTGCAACCGGGGGTCAACGACCGTGCCCGCGAACGAGCCATCGTCATTCACGGGGCGCCTTACGTCGATCCGCGGCTGGCGCAAAGCCAGGGGCGCATTGGGCGCAGCCTGGGCTGTCCGGCGGTGCGTCCGGAAGTGGCGCGCATGGTGGTCGACAAGCTCAAGGGCGGGCAATTCCTGTTTGCCTGGCATCCGCGTCAGGCCTGGGCACGTAACGCGGCCTACTTCAACTGCAAGCCCCAGCAGCTGGCCGGCTTACGCTGAGTTGCCGGCGCAGCGCGCGTGTGCTGGCTGCGGGTACGTAGCGGGCAGGCGACAAGCCGCCCGCCGACTGGCTAGACTCTGCCATGACCGACCTTTTCCTGTCGCAGGTGTCCGTTGCGTCTCCTCGTCCTTTCTCTGCTTTTGCTCAGCCTGCCGCTGAATGCTGCGTTGCCACTGACTGAGGCGCAGCGCGACTACCTGCGCAGCAATCCAGAAGTCAACGTGTGTGTCGACCCGGATTGGCAGCCGTTCGAGATCATCGATGCGCGTGGCGAGCATCAGGGGATTGCTGCCGACCTGCTGCGCCTGGTCGCCGAGCGCGCCGGCTTGCGCCTGCGAATTCTGCCCACGGTCGACTGGGAGGCTTCGCTGGCGGCCTCGCAGGCTGGACGCTGCCAGTTGCTCAGCTTTCTCAACCAGACAGCGGAGCGTGATGCCTGGTTGCTATTCACTGAGCCCTTGTTCAACGACGTCAATGTGTTGATCAGTCGCGAGGAGTATCCGCCGGTGCGTGATCTTGCGGCGCTGGTTGGCGCACGGGTGGCTTTGCCCAGCGGTACCTCGATCGAGGAGCGCCTGCGCCGCCAGTACCCCGGGTTGCAGATCGTCCATACGCAGAACGAGGCGCAGGCGCTGTCACTGGTCAATCAGCGTGAAGCCGAACTGACCATGCGTTCACTGACCGTGGCCGCCTATACCATCAAGCAGGAAGGCTGGTTCAACCTGAAGATTGCCGGCCAGGTGGAAGGTTTCGATAACCTCTTCCGTATTGGCGTGCTGCACAGCGAGCCGCTGTTGCGTGATCTACTCAACCTGGCGATTGCCAGCCTGACGCCGGCCGAGGTCAATGCCATCGTCAATCGCCATGTGCCCATCCGTATCGAGTCGCCCACCAATTATCGGCTGGCCGCGCAGGTGGCGCTGGTATTTGCCCTGGTGTTGCTCAGCAACCTGTTCTGGATTCGTCGCTTGCGGCGACTCAATCGCCGTTTGCAACACAAGTCCAGCACCGATGTGCTGACCGGCCTGGCCAATCGCAGCGAGCTCAATCGCCGTTCGCAGATATGTTTCGAGCAGGCCCAGCGCCATGGTCGCCCGTTGGCGTTGATCATGCTGGACCTCGACCATTTCAAGCAGGTCAATGACCAGCTGGGGCATCTGGTCGGCGATCGGGTGCTGCGTGAGCTGGCAGCCTTGCTGCAGGGGTGCGTGCGTCTGGGCGATTGCCTGGGGCGCTGGGGGGGCGAAGAATTCCTGCTGGTGTGCCCGGAAACCAGCGGGGCGCAGGCCCAGCAACTGGCCGAGCGGATTGTCGCGCAGGTGCGCCATCACGGCTTTTCCAGTGGTCGCCAGCACTGTCTGAGTGCCGGGGTGGCCGAGTGCGTGGCCGGTGAGAGTCTGGACAGCCTGTTGCAGCGTGCCGACGAAGCGCTTTACCAGGCCAAGAGCAGCGGGCGTGACAGGGTCTGCTATTTGTCGGCTGGTGCGGCCAGCCCGATGGCGCAGCAGCCCGGCTGAGCAGCGGGCCCGCAAACCCGGTTGCGTCCGCTTTGCTTGGCGCAATACAGGCGTTCGTCGGCGGCCTGGATGAGCAGTTCCAGGCTGGCCTGTTGGGCGCGTACGGCTACGCCAAAACTGGCGCTGAGGGTCAGCCGGGCGTTGCCACAGCGCAGCGGCTGCGCCAGCAATGCTTCGCGCAGGCGCTCGGCCAGGGCCTGTGCATCATCCAGTTGGGTATTGGGCAGAAGTAGCAGGAACTCTTCGCCTCCCCAGCGGGCCAGCAGGTCATCGGGTCGACTGCGCGCAGTCAATAGGCGCGCGGTAGCCAGCAGGCCGGCATCGCCGACATCGTGACCGTGCTGGTCGTTGATCTGCTTGAAATGATCCAGGTCCAGCATGATCAGCGCCAGCGGGCGTGCACTGCGCTGGCTGTCCTGCCACAGTTGCTGGCCCTGTTCGAGAAAGGCACGGCGATTGAGCAGCCCGGTCAGCGGGTCCTGGCGGGCAAGGCTTTCTGCCTGGCGACGGGCCTGCTGATGCTGGCGCATCTGGTAGGCCAGGGCCAGCGCCAGCAGGCTGGCTTCGAGCAGAATGCCCAGGTCGACGGCCCGATAGGTCAGTGGGTTGAAGGGGATCACCCCCCACACGGCCAGGTCGGTCAGTGCCGTGCCGAGCATGCCGCACAGCGTTGCGGCGAGGAAATAACGTGCGGCAACGCGACCATGATGCAGGCTGAGCCAGCCTGCGGCGACCATCAGCAGGGTGTACAGCAGCACGCTGGCGAAGGCCAGGTGATTGGCCAGGGCGTGCCAGTCGGCCAGTACGCAAAGGATCAGCAGCAGCACGGCCAGGCGGCTGCCATGACGCAGGGCCTGGTCGAGGCGCGGTGCGTGGCTGGCCAGGTCGAGAAAGTGCCGGGCAAAGCGCAAGCCGGTCCAGGCCAGGGCCATCATCAGCAGTAGGGTGGAGTAGCGCTTGAGGTACAGCGAATCCGGCCACAGCCAGGCTCCGGCATGGCCGGTGTAGGACAGGTTGAGGAGGATGAACGTGGCCAGGTACAGCGAGTAGTAGAGGTTGCTGGTTTCGCGCAGGCCGGCATACAACATCAGGTTATAGGCGATCAGTGCCAGCAGAAAGCCGTACAGGGCGCCATAGCTGTACTGGCTGAGCTGTTGTGC
This sequence comes from Pseudomonas fluvialis, assembly GCF_002835605.1. Taxonomy (NCBI): domain Bacteria; kingdom Pseudomonadati; phylum Pseudomonadota; class Gammaproteobacteria; order Pseudomonadales; family Pseudomonadaceae; genus Pseudomonas; species Pseudomonas fluvialis. The sequence goes on from NZ_PIYS01000026.1 coordinate 8,220, forward strand.
CAGGGCGACCTGTTGGCTGTCGAGCAGGCGCATCGGCAGGATCAACGCATCAGCGGTAGCGACGCGCAGGTACAGCGCGCTATCGCCGGGGGGAATCTGCACATCGAGCAGGAACCCCATGCCTGGGCTGGCCTGTTGGCGATCCAGCTGGCCGTCACCGGCCTGCACATGCTGCAGTACGCCTTGTGGGTCGAGCAGGTAGAGATCCAGTTCGTCGATCCAGGCCTCGCCGATTTGCAGGGTGCGTTGCACGGGTAACGGTTGTGGGTTGTGCAGTGGCAGGTACAGCCATTGCGCGGGTGCGCCTATGCCAAAGCGCGGTACGGCCTGTTGGCTACGCTGTAGTTGACCGCTGGCCTGCGCCTGGCTGAGTGTCTGCAGATCCTTGCCGCTGGCGGGTCCCAGGTACAGCTGGAGCCCCAGATAACCGCTATTTGCCTGACTGACGTCCACGCGTGCTTCGGCCGGGCCGGCCACCAGGCAGACCAGCAGGCAGGCCAGCTTGGCCAGCCGGCGGTGAAGGGGGCATGCAGCGAACATGGCGACCTGGCAAACGGGAAGGTGCCTTGCAGTCTAGTCGCTGCCTGGCACATGGCCAGCAGCCTACTCAGCGCTGCTCGCTTTGCGGGGTGACGCGCAGCACTTCCTCGATGGTGGTCTGTCCGGCGGCGATCTTCTGTGCGCCGGACAGGCGCAGACTGCGCATGCCTTCCTTGAACGCCTGGCGGCGCAAGGCGCTGATATCGGTGTCGGGCTGGATCAGCTGCTTCATGCTGTCCGACAACAGCATGATTTCGTAGACCCCGGCGCGCCCTCGGTAGCCGGTATCGCGGCACTCCAGGCAACCGACAGCGCGTTGCGCGCTGCTTGGCAGCGGCGCGCTCCAGGGGCGGGTGAGCGCTTGCCAGTCTTCACCATTCAGCTCCTGCGGGGCTTTGCAGTGTGGGCACAGGGTCCGTACCAGGCGCTGCGCCATGACGCCGAGCAGGGTGGCCTTGAGCAGGTAGTAGGGCACGCCCAGCTCCAGCAGGCGGCTAATCGCGCTGGGCGCGTCATTGGTGTGCAGGGTCGACAGCACCAGGTGGCCGGTGAGTGCCGCCTGGATGGCCATTTCCGCGGTTTCCAGGTCGCGGATCTCGCCGACCATGATGATGTCTGGGTCCTGGCGCATCAGCGCGCGCACGCCGCTGGCGAAGCTCAGGTCGATATTGTGCTGTACCTGCATCTGGTTGAAGGCCGGCTCGATCATCTCGATGGGGTCTTCGATGGTGCAGACATTCACTTCGTCGGTGGCCAGTTGCTTGAGCGTGGTGTACAGGGTGGTGGTCTTGCCCGAGCCGGTGGGGCCGGTAACCAGGATGATGCCGTTGGGCTGGCTGGTCATACTCTGCCAGCGGCGCAGGTCGTCAGCGGAAAAGCCCAGCTGGTCGAAGCCCTTGAGCAGCACCTCGGGGTCGAAGATACGCATCACCAGCTTCTCGCCGAAGGCGGTGGGCAGGGTCGACAGGCGCAGCTCCACCTCGCCACCGTCCGGGGTCTTGGTCTTGATGCGGCCGTCCTGCGGCTTGCGTTTTTCCGCGACGTTCATGCGCCCGAGGGTTTTCAGGCGGCTGACCATGGCCATGGTGACCTGCGGCGGGAACTGGTAGACGTTGTGTAGCACGCCATCGATGCGGAAACGCACATTGCCCTGCTCGCGGCGCGGCTCGATGTGGATGTCGCTGGCGCGCTGCTGGTAGGCGTACTGGAACAGCCAGTCGACGATATTGACGATATGCGCGTCGTTGGCATCCGGCTCCTGATCGCTGGCGCCGAGGCTGAGCAGCTGTTCGAAGTTGCCGATGCCGGTGATTTTCTGTTCGTTGCTGCTGGCCCCGCTGACCGAGCGCGCCAGGCGGTAGAACTCGTTGGTAAATCGCTGGATATCCGCAGGATTGGCCACCACCCGGTGGATCGGTCGCTTGTGGATATGCGCCAGGTTGGCTTCCCAGCTGCTGACGAAGGGTTGTGCGCTGGCAATGCTGATCTGTTCGCTGTCCACCGCTACGGCGAGGATTTTGTGGCGTTGCGCGAAGGCATGCGACATGAGTGCCGTGGTGGCGGCGACGTCGATCTTTAGCGGGTCGATGCGCAGGTAGGGCTGGCCGGCCAGTTCGGCCAGCCACAGAGTCAGTCCTTCCAGTTCCAGGCGGCGGCCGGGGTGGGCCAGGTCGTCCAGCTGTTGCGCGGCGATGAATTCCAGCGGGTGCTGGGCACTGGCGGCACTGCTGGCGCGGCGCAGGTTCAGGCACTGCTCGGCATTGGCCGGGCTGAGCCGGCCCTGCTCGACCAGCAGGCGCAGCAGGTCGTTGAGGTCGAGCCAGCGGTCGGGCGCGGTGGGTGCGAGGTTGGACATGCGAACTCCTTGTGCCGGTGCGCCGCGCCAGCTTAGCGGGTCAGTTGCTTCCAGGCCTTGAGGCCGGCCACAGTCTGCGCCTGCAGGCGACGTTGCTCGTTGTCGGCGTTCGATTGGGCGGCCAGTTGTTGCAGCTTGTGCAGCTCGCCATACAGGCGGTCGCTCTCCTCCAGGGGCAGCGTGCCGCGTGCTAGGCGCAGCCAGGCACATAGGCGGTCGAGGCGGGGCAGTTGTTCGGCCAGCGCGGCCGGTTCGTGCAGGTAGCGTGGCAGGCGCAGTTCGCCGGCTTCTTCGCTCAACAGGCGGGGCAGCCAGCTGGCCAGGGCGGCCTGGCCCTGGCGGGTACCGCGGGCCGTGCGGTTGACGGTCCAGGCGCGCAGCCACAGCCATTGCGAGAGCTGCAGGGAGAGCAGGCCCCAGCGGGTATCCTGCAGCTCTGCGGCGAACTGCGCCACCGCCTGTTGGCGCACCTGTTCATCTTCGCCGCCGGCCTGCAGGCGTGGCCGCCAGTCGGCGAGCAGGGCATCCAGGCCTTCGCGCAGCATGCGGCTGCTGCTGCGGGGGGCGGCTTGGCCCAGGCTGGCGAGCAGGGCGCGCAGGTCGATCAGTTGTTGCAGCCAATGCTGCAGCTGGCGCCAGTGGCCGCTATGCCGGTACTGCTCGGCCAGCCGCTGACTGCTGCCCAGCAGGTGCCAGGCCAGCTCGGCAAAGGCCTGGTCAAGGCTGCACTCGGCGCTCAGGCTGGGCAGTGTGGGTAGGTTGTCGTAGCTGTCCGCGTCGAACAGGCGGTAGCCGCGTTCGGCCTTGCTGATATCACAGGGCATCAGCGGCAGGCTGGCCGCCAGCTCCACGGCCAGCTCGAGAAGGGCGGCGGGTTCACCCTGGCGCAGTTCCAGTTCCAGCTCGCTGATGGCCTCGCTCTGGCTGCCGGCGATCACCTGGCCCTGGTCAAGGGCGGCCTCGATGACCACCCGCGTCTTGCCGCGACCCCAGGCGATTTCCGCCTTCTCGCGGACGAAGTCGGTGCGGAAGATTGGCTGCAGCTGGCGTTTGTCCAGGTTGGCCAGGCTGGCCGGCCAGCAGCTGTCGTCGAGCAGCGTCAGATCGAGCTGCGCGCTGCCCAGCATCCAGTCCCATTCGTTGCGTTCGGATAGCCCGGCCACGCTGTTGCCACGGCTTTTCAGGGTCTGGATGAACTGTTCGCCATCACGCCGTACGCGCAGCGCTACGCGGGCGTGCGCCAGGTCGCGGGCGGCGGTGTCGTAGTACTGGTTGAACAGTTCGACCCGTTGCCAGCCGGACTTGTTGCGTTTTTTCAGCAGCGGATGATCACGTAGCGTCTGCAGGGTGGCCTGGCTGGCGCGCAGTTTGATTTCGGTTTCTTTGCCCATGGTGGTCGAGGTCTTGCCTGCAAATAAAGTGTTAACGTCAGGTTACAGCCTGCTGGCGAGGCCTGGGGGCGAGCTTTATACTTGCGCCCTTCTCAATAGCGGGGCTTGCCCTCTTATGCCAATCAATCCCTTTGTCAGCCTGTTCGGTCGCTCGCCCATCGGGCCGATGCAGCGTCATATCGCCACGGCGCACGAATGTGCCGCCAACCTGGTGCCCTTCTTCGAGGCGGTGATGGCCGCTGACTGGGCCAAGGTCGAACAGGTGCAGCAGGAAATGGCGCGCCTGGAACACGAGGCCGACAAGCTGAAGAAAAGCGTGCGTCTGCACCTGCCCAAGAGCCTGTTCCTGCCCGTGCCGCGCTCGGACTTGCTGGAGCTGCTGAGTGTACAGGACAAAGTTGCCAACCGCGCCAAGGACATTGCCGGGCTGATGCTCGGCCGGCAGATGCATATTCCGCATAGCCTGCAGCCGCAGATGCTGGCCTATGTGAAACGTGCCGTGGATGCCAGCGCGCAGGCGCTGAAGGCCATGAACGAGTTGGATGAGCTGCTGGAGACCGGTTTTGGCGGTCGTGAAGCGACCCTGGTGGAGTCCATGGTCGAGGAGCTGGAAGCTATCGAGCGGGATACCGACCGCATGCAAATCGAGGTGCGTCGTGCCCTCTATGCGCTGGAAAAGGAACTGCCTCCGGTCGACGTGATGTTTCTCTACAAGATCATCGACTGGGTCGGTGATGTGGCCGATCGCGCCGAGCGCGTCGGCAACCGATTGGAACAGTTGCTGGCGCGCTAAGCGCCAGTGTTCTTTCTGGCTATTACGGATTTAACTGTTATGACTCTTATCGCGGATTACGGCCTCGTACTCCTGGTGCTCGCCTGCCTGTTCGGTTTCTTCATGGCCTGGGGCGTCGGCGCCAACGATGTAGCCAATGCCATGGGTACCTCGGTGGGTTCACGTGCACTGACCATCAAGCAGGCGATCATCATCGCCATGGTCTTCGAGTTCGCGGGTGCCTACCTGGCGGGCGGGCAAGTCACCGAAACCATCAAGAGTGGCATTGTCGATGCGTCGGTCATCCCGCCACAGCTGATGGTGCTGGGCATGATGTCGGCGCTATTGGCTGCCGGTACCTGGCTGCTGATTGCCTCCACACGTGGCTGGCCAGTATCCACTACGCACTCGATTGTCGGTGCGGTCATCGGTTTTGCCGCCGTGGGCATCTCCATGGACGCGGTGCACTGGGAGGGCGTTGGCCCCATCGTCGCCAGTTGGGTCGTTTCGCCGGTGCTCTCCGGCCTGGTCGCTTTCGGGATTTTCGTCAGCGTGCAGAAGCTGATCATCGATACCGATAACCCGTTCCTCAATGCCAAGCGTTTCGTGCCCCTGTACATGTTTGCCACCGGCTTCATGGTCAGCATCATGACGGTAACCAAGGGGCTCAAGCATATCGGCCTCAACCTGTCGCCTTTCGAGGGTTTCCTGCTGGCCGTGGGGATTGGTGTGGCGGTGATGCTGCTGGGTGTGGCCCTGCTGAGTCGTATTCGCGTGGATGCCGAAGCCGACAAGGACTTCCACTATGCCAGCGTGGAGAAAGTGTTTGCCGTGTTGATGATCTTTACCGCCTGCTCCATGGCCTTTGCCCATGGCTCGAACGATGTGGCTAACGCGGTAGGCCCGCTGGCAGCCATCGTCGGGGTGATCCAGTCCGGTGGCGAAGCAGTCGGTGCCAAGGCGGCGCTGCCGAGCTGGGTGCTGCTGCTCGGTGCGGTGGGTATCGTGATTGGCCTGGCCACCTATGGCTACAAGGTGATCGCTACTATCGGCAAGGAAATCACCGAGTTGACGCCGAGCCGTGGCTTTGCCGCTGAACTGGCTACTGCGACGACGGTGGTCGGCGCTTCGGCTATCGGCCTGCCGGTATCCACCACGCACACCCTGGTGGGTGCGGTGTTGGGGGTAGGCATTGCGCGCGGTATTGGTGCGCTGAACCTGGGGGTGATCGGTTCGATCTTCATGTCCTGGGTTATCACCCTGCCGGTAGGGGCTTTCCTGTCGATCGTGTTCTTCTTCGTGTTGCGCAGCATCTTCACCTGATTGGCGGTTTCCTCGGCGCGAGTGATCGCCCTATCATGGGCCATCACTCGCGGAGAGCGCCGATGTCGCTACCACCCCTCAAGGAACAATTCGCTGCGCTGATCGCCGCGCCTTCGGTGAGCTGCACCCAGCCTGGCTGGGATCAGTCCAACCTGGCGGTCATCGAGCTGCTGGCCGCCTGGCTGGGCGAGCTGGGCTTCAGTTGCGAGATCCAGTCGGTAGCACCGGGTAAGGCCAACCTGTTGGCCAGCCTGGGCAGTGGCCCGGGTGGCCTGGTACTGGCCGGACATTCCGATACCGTACCTTTCGACGCGGCGCTCTGGCAGAGCGACCCGTTGCGCCTGAGCGAACAGGGCGACCGTTGGGTCGGCCTGGGCGTTTGCGACATGAAGGGTTTCTTTCCGCTGGTCATCGAGGCCGTGCGTGGCTTGCAGGGCCAGCCGTTGCAGCAGCCGCTGTTGGTGCTGGCCACCTGTGATGAAGAGAGTTCGATGAGTGGCGCGCGGGCCCTGGCGGACGCTGGCCGCCCCCTGGGGCGTGCCGCGGTGATCGGCGAGCCGACCGGTTTGCGGCCGATTCGCCTGCACAAGGGGGTGATGATGGAGCGCATCGACATCCTCGGGCAAAGCGGTCATTCCTCCGATCCCAGCCTGGGCCGCAATGCCATGGAAGCCATGCATGACGCGATGAGTGCGCTGCGCGCGCTGCGCGGGCAGTGGCAGGACACCTTTCGCAATGCGCAGTTTTCCGTGCCGCAGCCGACGCTCAACTTCGGCTGCATCCATGGGGGCGACAATCCCAACCGCATTTGCGGGCAGTGTTCGCTGGAGTTCGACCTGCGCCCGCTACCGGGTATGGATGCCGAGTGGTTGCGTGCGGCGATTCGCGAGAAATTGCAACCGATTGCCCACCAGCATCAGGTGCGTATCGACTACGGGCCGCTGTTTCCCGGTGTGCCGCCCTTCGAGGAGCCGGCTGACAGTGAGCTGGTGCGCCTCGCCGAGCGCCTCACCGGGCATGCCGCCGAGGCGGTGGCCTTCGGCACCGAGGCGCCTTACCTGCAACAGTTGGGTTGTCAGACCCTGGTGCTGGGGCCGGGCGATATCGCCTGCGCCCATCAGCCAGGTGAGTACCTGCAACTGGCGCGCATCGCGCCGACCGTCCAGCTGTTGCGTCAACTGATCAGCCACTATTGCCTGACCCCGGCCAGCCTGCCGGCAGCGCGACGATGAGGCCTGCCTGTCGCTGTTCGTCGCGCCCCGTCGTGGGCTGAATCAACGCTGCGTCAAATGGATTGTTCATGCACGACTACGTCAACTGGCTTCGCCATGCTTCGCCCTACATCAACGCCCACCGTGACTGCACCTTCGTGGTCATGCTGCCCGGCGAGGGGGTTGCCCATGCCAACTTCGGCAATATCGTCCACGATCTGGTGCTGCTGCACAGCCTGGGCGTGCGCCTGGTGCTGGTGCATGGTTCGCGCCCGCAGATCGAAGCACGCCTGCAGGCGCGCGGTTTGCCGCCGCGTTATCACCGCGACCTGCGGATTACCGACAGCCCGACTCTGGAGTGCGTGATCGACGCTGTCGGCTCACTGCGCATCGCCATCGAAGCACGCCTGTCGATGGACATGGCCGCTTCGCCGATGCAGGGTGCCCGGCTGCGCGTGGCCAGTGGCAACTTCGTCACCGCACGGCCCATCGGGGTACTGGATGGCGTGGATTATCACCACACGGGTGAGGTGCGCCGGGTCGACCGCAAGGGCATCGGCCGCCTGCTGGACGAGCGCAGCATCGTGCTGTTGTCGCCGCTGGGCTACTCGCCGACCGGGGAAATCTTCAATCTGGCCTGTGAGGACGTGGCCATGCGCGCGGCGATCGATCTGCAGGCCGACAAGCTGGTGCTGTTCGGCAGCGAGGCCGGCCTGCTCGACGAACAGGGGCGGCTGGTGCGCGAGCTGCGTCCGCAGCAGGTGCCGGGTCATCTGGCGCGGCTTGGCCACAACTATCAGGCCGAGCTGCTGGATGCCGCGGCGCAGGCCTGTCGTGCCGGGGTCAAGCGCAGCCACCTGGTCAGCTATGCGGCCGACGGCTCGCTGCTCACCGAGCTGTTTACCCGTGATGGTGGCGGCACGCTGGTCGACCAGGAGCAGTTCGAGTCGCTGCGCGAGGCGAGCATCGAGGACGTCGGTGGGCTGATCGAGCTGATTACCCCGCTGGAAGACCAGGGCATTCTGGTGCGTCGCTCACGGGAAGTGCTGGAGCGCGAGATCGAACAGTTCAGCATTGTCGAACGTGACGGGCTGATCATTGCCTGCGCCGCGCTGTATCCGATTGCCGACTCGCAGTCGGGCGAACTGGCCTGCCTGGCGGTCAACCCGGAGTATCGGCATGGCGGACGGGGTGACGAGTTGCTGGAACGCATCGAAACGCGTGCCCGGGGGCTGGGGCTGAAGACACTTTTCGTGCTGACCACGCGTACCGCGCACTGGTTTCGCGAGCGCGGCTTCGTGCCCAGCAGTGTCGAGCGCCTGCCGGCGGCGCGCGCCTCCCTGTACAACTATCAGCGCAACTCCCAGGTCTTCGAGAAAGCGCTCTAGCCGGCGTGGCGGGCGGATAGGTCTGCCTGCAGCTGCTGCAAGGCCGCCTGGCGACGTGGCTGGGCGGGATTGAAAGGTGTATCCAGGCTGCACCACTGTGGGTGGGCGCGCGCCTGCTGCAGAGCAGCGGGCAGTTTTCCCTGCTGCCAGTGCGCCGGCTCGACCTGTACCTGTAGCGGCTGCTGGGCAGCATGTCCGCGACGTTGCAGGGCACTGAGCAGCTGTAGCTGGCGCAGGCCCAGCAGGCGCAGGATGCTGTCGTCCACGCTCAGTTCGCGCTGTCCCTTGAGCTTGCCGAGCAGGCGTGCGCCGTAGTTGCGCACGGTTTGTACGCCGCCACCGGCCAGGGCGCCGAGCGCGGCCGCGGCACCGAGGGTCATGCCGCCGACCAGCAGGTCGACGCCGACCCCGGCTGCGGCGCCGGCGGCCATGCCGCTACCCAGGTGAATGCCCAGCTGGCGCAGGGTTTCCGGATTGAACAGGTCGTCACCCCAGCGTCCGTCGAGCAGTGGCAGTGCCTCGGCCTGCGCGTCGCTGCTGTCGAAGGCATACAGCTGCAGCAAGGCGTCCACGCAGCGCTGCTCGCGCTGGCGCACGCTGTCCTGTAGCTGCTGCAGGACACGCTCGGTTTCCTGGCTGGCGGCGCGGCGGCGTAGCGCTGCACAGTCCAGCAACAGTTCGGCAATCAGCCGCAGGCCGGCCTGCTGGCGTTGCTGTTGCTGCAGCCGCAGGTCGTCGAGCAATACCTGAAGAGGCTCGCGCGCCTTCTCCAGCAGCAGTGTCAGGCTCTGGTACAGGCGTTGCTCGCCATCGGCGGGTGGCGTCACGCTGTCGAAGCACACCAGGGCGTGCAGACCCAGGCGCGCCAGGGCTTGCCGCCAGGCCAGCTGGCGCGGCGTGTCGACCGCGCTGAAGTTGAGCACCGGCAGCAACGGCTTGCCACACAGGGCGAGGATGGCCAGTTCATCGCGGTACTTGGCCAGCACCGGCTCGCGGGCGTCGATGACATACAGCCCGGCATCGGCACTCAGCAACTGGCGCAGCACCTTGGCTTCCTGCTCGAAACGCTGGCGTGCTTCGTTGCTGTCAAGGAAGCGGCTGATGCGTGTCGGGCCGTCCTGGCGCGGTGCCTGAGCGGCCTGGCGGTCGAGCAGTTCGAGCAGGGCGATGGCGTCCTCCATGCCGGGGGTGTCGTACAGCTCCAGCAATGCCCGGCCATTGGCCGACAGGCGTGCACCCTCGACATGCCGGGTGGTGCTCGGGCGGTGCGAGACCTCGCCAAACTGGCGATCACGCAGCAGGGTACGCAGCAGCGAGGTCTTGCCAACATTGGTGTGGCCGACCACGGCCAGGCGGATCGGCTCACGCATCGCTGTGCTCCAGCCAGCGTGGCAGTTCGTGCTGTGCCTGCCAGGGCAGGCCGGCGGCCTGCAGTGCCTGTTGCCAGTCGAGCAGGCGCTGCGGGTCCTCGCCGGGCAACAGCCACACGCAGCTGGCCGTGGCATAGCTGGCCAGCTCGCGGAGCAAGGCCAGGCTGCCCCGGTCTGGCGAACGCCGGGCATCACAGGCAATCAGCAGGCGGCTCAGTGGTCGGGCGGCCAGTTGCTCGAGCAGTTGCTGGCGTTGTTCGCGGCTGTCGAGTACGGCGCTGCAGGGAATATCTGCCGCCAGCCCGGCGGGTGGCCAGGGGCGCTCGGGGTCCAGCTCCACGGCGCAGAGCAGGCGGCCTTGACCGACCTGGGCTGCGTGGTGGCTGCTCAAGAGTGGTGGTGGCGGCGCGGCGTCGAGTACACCGAGGGTTTCATGGCGTGGTTGCAGGCGTTCGGCGAGCAGTTGATAGGCCGGCAGTTGCAGGTCTAGCTGCAGGCGGCGCAGGCCGCTGGTCAGGCGGGCCAGGCTGAACAGCAGCAGGGCCAGGCGGGGCAGCAGGCCGAAGGTTAGCAGTTGGCCGAGCAGCCACAGCGACCATAACTGGCGACTGGCCTCATCGACCAGCGCCTGGCCGCCGCTGGTCTGGATGAGCGCCGGCGGCGGTGCCGGGAAACCCAGCAGAGCCGGCAACCGGCTGAGCAGTTCGATGCCACGGACAAAGTGGCTGCTGTCCAGCAGGGTGCTTTCCCAGACAAACCCGTAGTGCCGACTGGCCAGCAACAGCAGCAGGCCAGCCAGCGCTCCGAGGAGCAGGAGCAGCCACAGCGTGTGACTGAGCACGGCAAACAGCCAGCGGTTGAGACCCTGGCTCTGCAGCAGGAGCAACAGTGACGGAGCCAGTTGCGCGGCCTGGGCATCGCGGGCCAGGCGCGCGCTCAACCAGAGCCACAACTGGCCACTGGGCGCCGGGCCTTGCGCCAGACAGGCAGTGACCAGCAGCCAGAGCAGCAGGCTGAGCAGATGCAGGCCGAGCAGGCTGCCCAGTGCCCAGAGCAGGTTGACCGGGCGCAGGCCGTCACCGAGGGCCGCCAGCGCCATGCTGAAGCCGCCCGCCACGGCCAGCACGGCGAGCAACAGCAGGGCCAGGCGTGCGCCCTGCACGGCGTGTTGCAGAGCGCTGGCCTGACCGTCGCGCGCGGCCAGGCGCAGTGCACGCTGTTCGATGCGCTGCGGCAAATCCAGCGCTTCATGACGCAGCTGGCGGACGATGGCGCTGTCATCGAGCAGGCCGGCCTGTTCTTCACGCAGGCGCACGGCTTCGCAGAGCCACAGGCGTTGCAGGCGAGAGAGGTTGGCAAGCGGGTTCAAGGCGCGATCCCTGACGAGAGTTCCGGCAAGCATACCTGTGCCTCCTGCCCTTGGGCAGGTTTCGCCCGACGGCGGCTAGGCCTACACTGGCATAAAAAAGACAGCCTGCGGGCTGCCATGATCATGGAGCCAGGATGAAACCGGCTTATCTGTCCCAGGTGCACGCCGAATCGCCCTATCTGCTGCAATTGCAGGCGGGCTTCCGCCGTCTGGCCTTTGCCGGCGCCCTGGAGGCGGAGTTTGCCGAGTATCACAACCGGCAGTTCCTGCGCCGCATGCGCGGGGCTTTCCTGGTGGCCATGCTGCTCATGTTGCTGTTCGTCGTGCCGGATGTGCTGACCCTGCCGGATGGTGTGCGCCAGGCAGTGCTGGGGGTGCGCCTGGGTCTGTTGGTGCCGTTGATCAGCCTGGCCTGGCTGCTTAGCTACCTGCCCGCGGTGCGTCGCCATCTGCAATGGCTGGGGGGCGGCATTACCCTGGTCGGTGGGTTGGGCGTCAATGCGATCATCTGGCTGGCCCAGCGTGAGGGCGTGGCCTTGCCTTACGAGGGCATCATCCTCGCGACCTTCTTCTTCTACTTTCTCACCGGGTTACGTTTTCGCACCGCCGTGCTGTGTGGCTGGCTGGTGTTTGCCGGTTATGTCTGGGTGGCTCTGGACGTCGGCCTGGCGGGCGAGCCGTTGCTGTACAACCTGTTCTTCCTGGCCACCGCCAACCTGATCGGCTCGGTAGGCTGCTATTTCATGGAATATGCCGCGCGGGAAAACTTCCTGGGCCAGCAGCTGTTGCGTGAAGTGGCCGAGCGCGACTTCCTCACCGGGCTGCTTAATCGGCGAGCCTTCAACGAGCAGGCACAGCGCGTCTGGCGACTCGCCCTGCGCGAAGGCAAGGCACTGGCAGTGGCCTTGCTGGATGTCGACTATTTCAAACGCTACAACGACCATTACGGGCATGCGGCAGGAGATGAGGCGCTGCGTGCCGTGGCGCAGGTTCTGCAGGACTATGCGCGGCGGCCGCTGGACATGCTGGCACGTTTTGGTGGCGAAGAGTTCGTCGGCCTGTGGTATGACCTCAGCCAGGTCGAGGCCGAGCAACGGCTGCAGGCGCTGCGCCAGGCCATCCAGGCGCAGGCCCTGGCGCATGTCGGGTCGGAGGTGGCCGAGGTGCTGACCCTGAGTATCGGCCTGGCCTATGTCGCCCGGCCTGCCGAGCTGAGTCTGGCACAAGCACTGCAGCAGGCAGACAGTGCGCTGTACCGGGCCAAGGAGCAGGGGCGTAATGCCCTGTGCCAGTGAGCTGGCTTGCTGTGCCGCCATGGCCGCCGCTATGCTGCCGCCATGAAGACGACGCTCCCCCTGTGCATGATTGCCGCTCTGGCGGAAAACCGCGTGATTGGCCGCGATAACCAGTTGCCCTGGCACCTGCCGGCCGACCTACGCCATTTCAAGGCCCTGACCCTGGGCAAACCGGTGATCATGGGGCGCAAGACCTGGGATTCGCTGGGCCGTCCCCTGCCGGGGCGCCTCAATCTGGTGGTCAGTCGCCAGGCCGGCCTGCAGTTACCGGGTGCCGAGGTGTTCGCCGACCTGACGGCAGCGCTGGCTCGGGCCGAGCAGTGGGCACGCGAACAGGCTGTCGACGAGCTGATGCTGATCGGCGGCGCGCAGCTTTACCAGCAGGCATTGCCGCTGGCGCAACGCCTGTACCTGACCCGCGTGGCCTTGCAGCCCGAGGGCGATGCCTTCTTCCCTGATGTGCCGCTCGCCGACTGGCAGTGCCTGGTGGAGGAAGTGCACGCAGCCGAAGACGCGCTACCGGCTTATCGCTACCAGACCTGGCAGCGCCGCTGAGCCGCGCCTGGCGTTATGGCATGATGCTTTACCGACTACGGCCATGAGGGACGTAGCGTTGCAAGACCTGTCATGGAAGACCTGCTGCGGGACTTCCATGCATTCCACTGAAAACTGCCATTGCCTGGCGATGGCTATGCGAGTGTGCGATGCGGCCGATGTCTCGATGCGTTTCTGCCCTGTTTTTGCTGGCCTTGCTGGCTGGCCCGGTTCTGCCGGCGAGTGCTGGTGAGCGAACCTTGTTGCGCCATGCTGGTGTCGAGGTACGTGTTGCCGAGGATGATTGGTGTGCGGCGCAGGTGACGCTGCGTATTTATGGGCGGCGCAGCACCTTCACCGATCAGGCGCTGCTCGACAAACTGTATGGCGGCATCCGTAGTGTCCTCGGCATGGAGTGTGCCGAGGCCCGGCGTCTGCAGTTGTTGGGCCTGGTGGGGGGCAGGGAAGTCTATGCTGCGCAGGCGGCAGCCAGTGACGGCTGGCAGCTGAAGCCTCTGGACGATAGCGGTGCCAAGCCTGGCATGGCGCGCCTGTTTGGCTGGGTGGCGTTGGGGGCTGCATCATTGGCGCTGTTGGCTGCCCTGTGGTGGTGGCGGCGCACCCGGCCAGCCCGACTGGCCGCAGGGCCGCTGGCGCAGCGCGAGCCCCCCGTCGCGTCGCCCACTCCGTCACCCCGTCCTGTTGCGCTGCCTGCGGCGGCGGCCAGTCAGGTCTCGCCGGCTGCCGCGCCAGCGTCAGCCCCGGCCAGCGGGCGCCAGGCCGTGCTGCAGGAGCAGCGTGAAAAATATCAGCACAGCCTCAATCAGGTCAGTGACCAGTTGACCGAGTTGCAGATACAGCACAGCCAGCAGCAAGGCTTGCCGGCGCAGCTCAATCAGGCTTTGCAGCGTCTGGCCGAGCAGACCTTGCAGTGCCTGCGCAAGCTCTTCGCCAGTCGCCAGACCAGTTGGTCGCGAGCTTTCCTGGGGGGGTTGTACCTCGCCCCGGTATGGTCCGGTTTGCGCCGTAGCCCGCCGGTGATTTGGCTCGGCTTGCTGGCTGCATGCCTGTGGTGGGGCTGGCGCGAACGCTATGGTCTGGTGTTGGCGCCGCGCCTGGAAAGTTATGCGCCGCTGCTGCTGTTTTATCTGTTGGCCATGCCTCTCTCGGTGTTGCTGGCGCGGCGTGGACAGTCGGCGTTTTTCAAGCACGGCTTGCGCCAACAGGCGAATGCCTTGCAGGACTGGCAACTGTGCTGGGTGTATGCCGGGCAGCGGCCAGGCAAATACCAGGCTTTGCGGATCCGCCAGCAGGCTGGCAAGGTTGCCCTCGATGAGCTGGCCGTAGCGGATGGATTGCTGGCGGGCGGCGCTGAGCACGGCACGCTGCTGCTGCGTATTGGCGAGATGCTGTGGCTGCGTCAGCAAACCGCTGGCAACTGGAGCCTGATTCAGCGTCAGGCTGACAATACCTGGCTTGAGCAGTTCTCGCCGCTGTTGCTGGAAGCGCTCAAGGAGGTGTTGCCGACAGTGCGCGAACTGGGTGGCCAGTGGCAGGCCTTTGCCGAGCGGCAATGGCGTATGCGCCAGTTGCAGGCCGAGATTCCTCGTCAGGAAGGCCTGTTGCAGCGGGTCGAGCGAATTGCTGGGTTGTGGCAACCGGTAGCCATTGCGGACGCGGCCTTTGCGGCGCTGATCCGGCGTATCGACCTGTTCAACCTGGGGGATAACGCGACCCCGGCAGGCATCCTGTTGCAGGGCGAGGCGGGCAATGGCAAGGAGTTCATTGCCCGACGCATTGCCCAGTCGGTATTTGCCGAGTTCCATATGGTCGAGGCGGGGAGCCTGGCGTCGGCCAAGGACGTGCGTAACTTCTGGAACGCGCGTGTCGAAGCCAACCAGAGCTGTGTGATCTACCTGGCCTATGCCGAGCAACTGTTCGGCCAGGACGAACGCCAGGCCATGCTCGTCCAGGCCTGGCTGGATGAGTGGGAACGTCATCCGGCGGCGCGTAGCCGGATCTGGGTGGTGATGGGGGTGACGCGCAAGGAGCTGCTGCACAAGCGCTTGTTGGCAGCCTTTGGTAGCGCCGTGGTGGAGATTGTCGCACCGGATGCGGCAGGTCGCCGCCTGTTGCTGGAACAAGCCTGCCGCGACAACCAGCTGCAGGGCAACCTGCCGCCGGAAGTCGTCGACCTGAGCGCCGGGGCCTCGGTGCGCGAGCTGCTGAATATCGTCAAGGAGGCCCGCTTGCATGCCTTGCCCGGCCAGCCGACGCTGACGCATTGGCGTGCGGCTATCCAGCAGGTGCGGGGCAGCGATGCACAGCTGCGCAACGAACGCAGCACCTGGCAACGCTTGGTTCTACCTGCCGAGGTCAAGGCCCGTTTGCGTACCGCCGAGAAGATCGTTCGGGAAGCCGAACGCTACAAGGCCAATCAGTTCGAGGTGCCGAATATCCTGCTGTATGGCCCGCCCGGCACCGGCAAGACGGAAATCGCCCGCACTCTGGCCAACGAGAGTGGGGTGCGTTTCATAGTCGCCAGCACCAACGATCTCAAGGGCCGCTATGTCGGTGAAACCGGGCCCAAGGTGGCCGAGCTGTTCGCCCGGGCGCGTAGCCAGGCGCCGTGCATTCTGTTTATTGATGAGATCGATGCGATTACTGCGCGGCGTGATGGCGAAGGTGGTGATTCCTTCGTCAAGGATGCGGTCAATGCCATGCTCACCGAAATGGACGGGGTACATCAGCAGCGTGGCGATGTGGTGGTATTGGCGGCAACCAACCATATGGAGAACATCGACAGCGCGATCCTCAGCCGTTTTACCGAGAAGATCGAGATTCCCCTGCCGGACGAAGCCGGGCGCGCGCAGATTCTTGCCGGTTTGCTGGCGGATTGCCGGCTGGCCGAGGATCTGCATGCCGAGTCGCTGGCGCGCGAGCTGAGCCCGCTGCTCAAGGGCAAGAGTGGTCGCGACCTGCTGCAGTTGGTGCGCAAGGCAAAAAACCGCAGCCTGCGTGAGGCGGATGATCCCGAGCAGGCACGCCTGTCCGCTGAACACCTGAGGGGCGAGCTGGCGCCGCAAGCTGCGCCAGCGCTCGACGAGGCTCAGTTGCAGCAGAGCTGGGCGCAGATCGTGCTCAAGGAGACCACGCGCGACGCCCTGATGGCGAAGATTCGTCTGTTCAGTAGCGGTGACAAGGCGGCCCCGCGAGGTTTGTTGCTGTACGGCCCGCCGGGCACCGGCAAGACCGAGATAGCCCGGCGCATTGCCGATTCCGCAGGGTGTCGCTTCCTCGCCCTGTCGGCGCCGGATCTCAAGGGCAGTCACCTGGGACAGACCGCACAGAAAGTCCGCGAGCTTTGGCAGCGCGCACGCGCCGCCGGACGTTGTGTGATCTTTATCGATGAGTGCGAAGGCGTATTTGCGCGGCGTGGCTCGCTCAACTCCGACAGTTTTTCCGATGAGCTGGTGCAGAGCTTTCTGGCCGAGTGGGACGGTTTGCAGGCTGCCGGGCAGATCTGGGTGGTGGGTGCCACCAACCGTGTTGACCTGCTCGACGAAGCCATCCTCTCGCGCTTTGGCCAAGGCGTGGAAATCGGTCTGCCCGATGCTGCGCAAAGGCAGCAGATCCTGGCCCTGGAACTGAGCAAGCTGGGCCGTGAAGCGAGCGTGCCAGCCTTTGCCGGCGAAGCGACCCAGGGCTGCGCCGGACGTGACCTGGCCAATCTGGTGCGCGAGCTGTGCAGCCTGGCGGCCGAACGCCAGCAGGCGCCGGACGAGGCCTTGTGGAGTGAGGTGTTGCAGCGCCAGGGCAAGGCGCAGAGTGACAAGGTTGACAGCCAGGCTGGCTGGGACAGCCTGATTCTCGCCGAAGACACGCTGGAGCGCCTGCAAACGCTGTGCGGCAGCCTGCGCAATGCCGAGCTGTTGCGTAGCCAGGGCGTACCCTTGCCCCGCGCGGCGCTCTTGTATGGCCCGCCCGGTACCGGCAAAACCCAGGTGGCGCGTACCCTGGCCAATGAAAGTGGTGTGGCGTTTATCAGCCGCAGCGTAGCCGACCTCAAGGCCGGATATGTCGGGCAGTCGGCCATCAAGGTGCGCGAAGCGTTCGAGCAGGCGCGCAGCAAGGCGCCGTGCATCCTGTTTATCGATGAAATCGAGGCCCTGGTGCCGCCACGCGGCAGCCAGGCTGCCGATGCCTTTACCGATGACATCGTCAATCAGTTGTTGCAAGAGCTGGATGGCGTCAAGCAGCAGGAGGCGGTGGTCTTCGTGCTGGCTGCCACCAATCTGCCGGAACGCATCGATGCTGCCATATTGTCGCGCTTCATGGACAAGATCGAACTGCCCCTGCCCACTCCGGCGCAGCGCAGCCAGTTGCTGCGTTTGTTCCTGGGGCGTTTGCGTACGGCATTCGATGCTGACGAGATGGCGGCACGGCTGGCCAACCAGACAGACGGCCTGGGGGGGCGTGATTTGCGCAGCCTGGTCGAGCGTGCGGTGCAGCGTGCGGCTGGCCGCGCCTTGCGCCAGGGCACGGCGGAGCGCGTGGAGTTGCAGCTGGATGATCTGTTGGCCGAGTTGCCGGCGCTCAGCCCGGCCTCTGACCCCCTTATGGAGCGATAGTCGCCATGCATCAGCATCAGCATCAGCATCAGCATCAGCATCAGCATCAGCATCAGCATCAGCATCAGCATCAGGATTTGCCTGAGTCCGAGGCTCCGTCGAGCGAACAGTTGTCCGCGCCGCTGCTGTCTGGCGAGTCGCTACAGGCCGTGCCGCTGGACAGCACCGAGCAGACCTTGCCTGCCGTGCTGGCGCGCCAGGAGACGGCCAAGGCCGGGCGTGCGGGCGAACGCAACCTGCGCGTCGAGTCGGTGCCTGTGTGGGTCAATGGCCATCGCCCCAGCTATGAGATTGTCAGTAGCCTGGAAGAACACCCCCTGGAGGTGCTGGTCGAGCAGCTTAGCTATCGCAAGCACTATCAAGGGCGTGGGCGGGTGCAGACGCAGGTCATTCCGGTTGTGCCAATAGGCACGCCCGGTCGCCTGCTGGCGCGTGATCTGCAGACGGGCGAAGAGCTGGAGGTGACCTGGCGCTGGGTGCCCCTGCATGAGCCGTCATGGTTGGGACGCTGGCTGGGGCGACTGGCGGGCTGGCTGTTCGGGCGGCGCTAACCGAGTGTTTTGCGCAGGCCTGGCAAAGTAAAAGCCCGGCACTAGGCCGTAATGCTGTTCACTTAAGCGGAGCAGCCTTTCGATCCACTGGATAACGGGTCTTTGAGATCTTCACCGTCCTTGGTCTTGATGGCCTTGGACGGTGATCCAGAAACAGCCCACCGATTCCTGCTCTCAGCTCCGACAATCGTGTTCCTGTTGCTGAAATCGGGTTGGCCGCCGCCATCACGATCAATTGCACGGCGATGTATTGAGCTACTGGTTTGAAGCGGATGTCGCCCGGAGAGCGGCCGAAGGCGACGGCTGCCTGACCGGCTTCGCGGCGGATGATGTTGTAGGCCAACAACAAGCCCCAGACCTCCTGGTAGACCAGCTCCGTTACCTTGCTGCGCAGGGTCATCGCATTCTGCTGCAGAGAGCTTTTGATATCCCGGAAGCCCAGCTCGATCTCCCAGCGCTCCTGATACAGCTTGGCGATGGTCTTGGCGCTGTAAGTATCCGCAGGCAGCGAGGTGAGCACTGTCTTGATCTTGTCCTTCACGGCGTAGCTGACTTCACGTACCTCCCAGTGCGTCGGCAGGTCGGGGTTGCGCTTTCGTGCCTGTGCCGACACCTTCATGCGCAGCAAACGATCGCCCTTGCCGTAACGAGCGACTTCCTCGCCAACCAGCCCTTGGCGGGCCGGAATCAGCCAGTGCCGGCTTTCCCCTGCGGCGCCCAGGCGCAACAGCAAGTCGGCACTCCAGAAGCCCTTATCGAACAGCGTCACCGACTGATTGGGAATCTGCTGCATAAACTCATCGGCCAAGCGCATCTCACTGCGCCGGTAGGGACTCACCTGCGCATCCAGAATCAGGTGCGAGCGCACGTTCATCAGGGCTACCAGTCGCAGCATGGGAAACGGCGTCTGGCGCTCGGTGGAGGTATTGCCGGAGCCGAAATGCTCTCGGAGTTCAGGCGTGTCTGGGGTGCGCAGGAGTGCGCCATCCACGGCCAATACTTGCAGGCCCTGCCAGGTATCGCCCTCATAGCGCTCGCAACCCCACTGGTTACCCGTCTGACGAAACAGCCACTCAACCGGATCGGCACCCAATCGTTTACGCGCCTCGGTGACACCGCTTCGGGCCAGCAGGTCGTGAGAGGCCAGCCCCTGGGCACAGATATTCAGGCGTCGTGCGACCTCATGCACCGGCTCGTCACGGAACAAGGCCATGCCAAGCACCAGCCAGAGCACCTGATCGCTGGGCAGACGCCGCCGCCTTATGGTGGCCTGGGCGGACAAGTCCAGAGCGGATGCCACCCACTCGATCGGGATGTTTTGGGTGAAGGTGCTCAGATCCGAGAAGTTGAACAGTTCACCTAAGTCGAGCAGTTGCTGTTGCAGAGACATAAAAAATCCGATGCCAGG
>NZ_PIYS01000027.1:0-326341 GCF_002835605.1 Pseudomonas fluvialis
TCACTTAAGCGGAGCAGCCTTTCGATCCACTGGATAACGGGTCTTTGAGATCTTCACCGTCCTTGGTCTTGATGGCCTTGGACGGTGATCCAGAAACAGCCCACCGATTCCTGCTCTCAGCTCCGACAATCGTGTTCCTGTTGCTGAAATCGGGTTGGCCGCCGCCATCACGATCAATTGCACGGCGATGTATTGAGCTACTGGTTTGAAGCGGATGTCGCCCGGAGAGCGGCCGAAGGCGACGGCTGCCTGACCGGCTTCGCGGCGGATGATGTTGTAGGCCAACAACAAGCCCCAGACCTCCTGGTAGACCAGCTCCGTTACCTTGCTGCGCAGGGTCATCGCATTCTGCTGCAGAGAGCTTTTGATATCCCGGAAGCCCAGCTCGATCTCCCAGCGCTCCTGATACAGCTTGGCGATGGTCTTGGCGCTGTAAGTATCCGCAGGCAGCGAGGTGAGCACTGTCTTGATCTTGTCCTTCACGGCGTAGCTGACTTCACGTACCTCCCAGTGCGTCGGCAGGTCGGGGTTGCGCTTTCGTGCCTGTGCCGACACCTTCATGCGCAGCAAACGATCGCCCTTGCCGTAACGAGCGACTTCCTCGCCAACCAGCCCTTGGCGGGCCGGAATCAGCCAGTGCCGGCTTTCCCCTGCGGCGCCCAGGCGCAACAGCAAGTCGGCACTCCAGAAGCCCTTATCGAACAGCGTCACCGACTGATTGGGAATCTGCTGCATAAACTCATCGGCCAAGCGCATCTCACTGCGCCGGTAGGGACTCACCTGCGCATCCAGAATCAGGTGCGAGCGCACGTTCATCAGGGCTACCAGTCGCAGCATGGGAAACGGCGTCTGGCGCTCGGTGGAGGTATTGCCGGAGCCGAAATGCTCTCGGAGTTCAGGCGTGTCTGGGGTGCGCAGGAGTGCGCCATCCACGGCCAATACTTGCAGGCCCTGCCAGGTATCGCCCTCATAGCGCTCGCAACCCCACTGGTTACCCGTCTGACGAAACAGCCACTCAACCGGATCGGCACCCAATCGTTTACGCGCCTCGGTGACACCGCTTCGGGCCAGCAGGTCGTGAGAGGCCAGCCCCTGGGCACAGATATTCAGGCGTCGTGCGACCTCATGCACCGGCTCGTCACGGAACAAGGCCATGCCAAGCACCAGCCAGAGCACCTGATCGCTGGGCAGACGCCGCCGCCTTATGGTGGCCTGGGCGGACAAGTCCAGAGCGGATGCCACCCACTCGATCGGGATGTTTTGGGTGAAGGTGCTCAGATCCGAGAAGTTGAACAGTTCACCTAAGTCGAGCAGTTGCTGTTGCAGAGACATAAAAAATCCGATGCCAGGGACCTGACATCGGATTTTCGGGGAAGCCCCGTCAGGGCTCAAATGCTTAAGTGAACAGCATTACGCTCAATGAGCGGCCTTTTGCTATGTGGAAGCTTTATTGACCTTTGACTACCGTGCAGAAGCTCGAGTAGAGGAACAGCACGCTGGTGCCGTGACCATCGACGCTGCTCACGGTACTGATATTGCCGGATTTCTTGGCCGCCTCGATGGATGCATCGCCGGCGGCAATCAGTCCCAGTAGGTTGTATGCACAGCTTTTGCCTTGCTTGCTGGCTTCGGCGCTGTTGCTGACGGCTACTGGCCCGCTGACATTGGTGAACAGCGCATTGCCAACCGGGGAGCTGGTAACGGCGCAGCCACTCAGGGTTGCCACGCTGGCGGCCAGGAAAAGTGCTTGCAGTTTCATGGTACTTCCTTACATGCATTAAAAATAACGCCAGCCTCCTGGC
This sequence comes from Pseudomonas fluvialis, assembly GCF_002835605.1. NCBI lineage: Bacteria > Pseudomonadati > Pseudomonadota > Gammaproteobacteria > Pseudomonadales > Pseudomonadaceae > Pseudomonas > Pseudomonas fluvialis. Next base: position 1,803 of record NZ_PIYS01000027.1, read on the forward strand.
TGGCTATAAAAGGTTACCATGCGAAGACATCTGCCAGCCTTGCGCTGCGGTAGTCTCTAAAGGCTAAACATGCTGCGAATCGCTCCTTTGCTATTGCTGTGCCTGCTGATGGCGATCAGCTTTTTCTACAGCCATGCCTGGCTCTTGTTGTGTGCCGGGCTGGCCTTGTTTCTGTTTGGCATGCAGTGCCTGGAGGACGGCTTGCGTTTGCTGGCCGGAGGCAAGCTGGAGCAATGGCTGGCGCGCAGTACGCAGACGCCGCTGAAGAGCCTGTTCTTCGGGATTGGCGCGACCATGCTGCTGCAGTCCAGCACGCTGGTTTCGCTGCTGACCATCGCCTTTATTTCGACCGGATTGATTGGTCTGGCGGGCGGCATTGCCATCCTCTTCGGCGCCAACCTGGGCACCACCAGTGGCATCTGGCTGCTGGCGCTGGCCGGGCAGAATGTCAGCCTGTCGGCGCTGGCCTTGCCCTTGCTGGTATTCGGTGTGCTGGCTGGCTTTAGCGGTGAGCGTGGCAAGGCGCTGGGGCGTGTACTGCTTGGCGTGGGATTCCTGTTCCTGGGTATCGAGGAGATCAAGCAAGGGTTTTCCGGCCTGACCGAAGGCTTCGATCCGCTGCGCTGGCATGTGTCGGGACTGCTCGGCGTCTTGTTGTATTGCCTGGTGGGTTTGCTGCTCACCGTCGTTCTGCAGTCCAGCCATGCTTCGCTGATGTTGACCCTGGCGGCGCTGGCCGCTGGCCAGCTGAGCTTGGAGCAGGGTTTGGCGATTGCCATCGGTTCCAACGTCGGTACCACGGTCACGGCCGTACTCGCGGCACTGGGAGGGAGTCGTGCCGGGCAGCGTCTGGCCCTGGTGCATGTATTGTTCAACCTGGGCACCGCGCTGCTGGCGCTGGCCTTGCTGCGGCCGCTGGCCTGGCTGGTGCAATGGCTGACCACCTGGTTGGGTCTGGGCGCCAATCCATTGATCGAGCTGGCGATGTTCCATAGCTTGTTCAATGGCATGGGGGTGCTGTTGTTCTGGCCCTGGCAGGCCCGTCTGGCGGGCCTGCTGGAACGGCTGCTGCCTGAAGTGGCCGAGCCGGCGGTGCTGATCACCGAGCTGCATCCGGCTCGTGAGCAGCTTACCCACGCACGCTACCTCGATGATACGGTGCTGGCCTCGGCGGAAACGGCGGCCCAGGCCGTCGCTCAGGAGTTGCAGCACATGGCGCGACTGAGTTTCGAGGTGATCTGCCATGCGCTGTACCTGCCGGTTGCACAGCTGCGCAGCGAGCATGTGGATGAGCAAATCCTCCAGGGGCGAAGTGATACCCGCGGCCTGGATGCCGAACAGCTGTATCGCCGTCATGTGAAAGGCGTGCATGCCGAGCTGCTGGACTTCATGAGTCGGCTGGATGTGCCGCTGGACAGCCAGCATCAGCGGTTTTGGACGGCCTGCCAGGTAGCCGCCCTGCAGTTGGTGGATGCGGTCAAGGATGCCAAGCACCTGCAGAAGAACCTAGCGCATTATTTGGAACAGGGGCCAACGGTACCGCGCCAGGCCTATCTCGACCTGCGTCGGCATCTCTTGCTGGTGCTGCGTGAACTGCGTCAGTTGGGTATGAGCGAATTGCCTGATGCACAGTGGGAAGAACAGCTGCAGCAGCTCGATGAGCGTGCTGCTGATTTCGACATGGCGTTCCGCCAGCGATTATTCGTCGAGGTGCGCGAGCGACATCTGAGCGGTTTGCAGGCCAGCTCGCTGATGAATGACTTGGGTTATGCCAGCCGTATCACGCAGAGCCTGCGCAATGTCCTGCTGCTTGCCCAGGGCGACGACAGCAAGCTGTTGCGCGGTCTGCGCAGCCTGCTGGCCGAAGAAGGGCCGCTGATCGCGCTGGACTGAGCGCTGCTACTGCGCCAGTCCGCGGCCGCGCGGGTCGCTGGCGCCTTCGGTACGTCCGCTGGCTTTGTCCCAGAGCAGCACCTGCTGGTTGCCATAGGTGCGCGGCAACGGCTTGAGCTGATGCCCCAGTCGTTGCAGGGCGTCGCGCTCGGCGGAGCTGAAGGCGTTGGCCTCATGCTCGATGTGGTCCGGCAGGAACTGGTGGTGATAGCGCGGGGTGGCCGGCCACTGGCTGACCGGCTTGCCCTCCAGATAGTCGAGGATGGCCAGCAGCACCATGCTGGGAATGCGACTGCCGCCCGGCGTGCCGAAGACGGCCAGCTGCGCCGGGCTGTCGATGAAGGTCGGACTCATCGACGACAGTGGCCGCTTGCCCGCGGCGACCGCATTGGCCTGGCTGCCGGTCAGGCCATAGGCATTCCGGCCGCCCGGATCGGCGGCGAAGTCATCCATTTCGTTATTCAGCAGTACGCCGGTGCCGGGCGCGGTGAAGGCTGCGCCGAACGGCAGGTTGATTGACAGCGTGGCGGCTACCGCGTTGCCCTGGGCATCGATCAGGCTGAAATGCGTCGTATGGTCGCCTTCCCGCCAGGCCGGCGCGGCGGGCAGTTCGGCGCTGGGCGTGGCGCGGCCTGGCTGGATGTCGTTGGCCAGGCGCTGCAGGTAGTCGCTGGCGAGGAGTTGCGCCAGCGGATTGTCGACGAAGTCCGGATCGCCGAGCAGTGCCCGATCGCGGTAGGCGCGGCGCAGGCTCTCTACCACCAGATGAATGCGTGCCGCGCCTTGGCTGGCCTGCCAGTTGCGCTGTTGCAGCATGCTCAGGCTTTGCGCCAGGGCGACACCGCCGGCGGAGGGGGGCGGGGCGCTGATCAGTTCACGGCCTTCGCCCAGCGCAAAGCGCAGCGGCGGGCGCTCGACCACCCGGTAGTCGCGCAGATCCTCGGCCTGCCAGATGCCGCCAGCAGCCTGCACGGCCTGTAGCAGGCGTTGTGCGGTCGTGCCCTGGTAGAAGCCGGCATGCCCCTCGGCGGCCAGGCGCTCCAGGGTCTCGGCCAGCTCGGCCTGGCGCAGTACGCTGTGCTCGCGCGGTAGTTGCCCCTGGTCGAGGAACCGCCGTGCGCTTTCCGCATCGGCCTGCAAGGCCGCCAGGCGAAAGGTCGCCCGTTCGATATACAGCGGGTCGATGACCACGCCATTGCGGGCCAGGCGAATGGCCGGTGCCAGGCTGTCCTGCAGGGGCAGTTGGCCGTAGTGTTCGGCCAGGTGCACCAGCGCGGCGGGCAGGCCGGGAATGGCGGCGGCCAGCGCACCATCCAGGGAGAGTTGCGCCACTACCCGCCCATCGCGCTGATAGAGCGCCGCGTGCGCAGCGGCGGGGGCCCGTTCGCGGGCATCGATGAAGCGGAAACTGTCGTTTGTCCCGGCCAGGCGCAGCAGGAAGAAACCACCCCCGCCCAACCCGGAGCCGTACGGCTCGGCCACGGCCAGCGCGGCACTCACCGCGACAGCGGCATCGAAGGCATTGCCGCCGGCGGCCAGGGTTTCCAGGCCAGCCACGGTGGCCGCCGGATGGGCGCTGGCCACGCGAGGCTCGACCGTCTGCGCCAGAGCCGGCAGGTGGAACAGGATGAGCAGCAGGCAGGCGCTCAGGCGCATGGCGAAATCCCCGGCAGTCGATGAACTGCCGGGCAGTGTAACGCAGACGGTGGCGAGAGGGCCGGCGTCAGGCCTTGCCGGTGATGATCAGGTATTTCTGCATCAGCTCGTCCTTGCTCTCGACGTTGTTGGGGTCGAGGGGGATGCAGTCAACCGGGCAGACCTGCTGGCATTGCGGCTCGTCGTAGTGGCCTACGCACTCGGTACACAGGTTGGGGTCGATCTCGTAGATCTCCTCACCCTGGGAAATCGCGCCGTTGGGGCACTCGGGCTCGCAAACATCGCAGTTGATGCAGTCGTCGGTGATGATCAGGGACATGGTCGGCTCCTGTGGCCCCGCCTGGACGGCGGCGGGGGCTGGTTCAGGGCGGCGATTGTGCCGCAATCGCCGTCATCCTGCACCCGTTGGACGCTGAGGTGTTGCCGTGGATCAGGGTTTCAGGCGTTCGGCCAGCGCCGCGGCGACGGCGGGATGCACGAACTTGCTGATATCGCCACCCAGCGCGGCGATTTCCCGGACCAGCGTGGAGGATATGAAGGAGTACTTTTCCGAGGGGGTGAGGAACAGGCTTTCCACATCCGGGGCCAGCTGTCGGTTCATGTTGGCCAGCTGGAACTCGTATTCGAAGTCCGACACCGCGCGCAGGCCGCGCAGCAGGACATTGGCTTCCTGCTCCTTGACGAAATGCGCGAGCAGGCTGGAGAAGCCGACGACCCGCACATTCGGCAGGTGGGCGGTGACCGCGCGGGCCAGTTCGACGCGTTGTTCGAGGGGGAACAACGGATTCTTCTTGGGGCTGGCGGCGACGGCGATCACCACTTCGTCGAAAATCCGCGCGGCGCGCTCGACCAGGTCGCCATGGCCTTTGGTGATGGGGTCGAAGGTGCCCGGATACAACACTCGGTTCATCGCGGCTTCCTGGCTGTGCTTAAGGGAAGCGGATGGTAGCGCAGCGCCTGGCGTACAGCCAACCGCCGCGCACACCTCAGGCGCCGCGCAGGCGCTCGGCCAGGGCGCTGGCCAGCTTGGCGCACAGCGCGTAGATGGACAGCTGCGGGTTGGCGCCGATGCTGGTGGGGAACAGCGAACCATCGTGGATCGACAGGTTTTCCAGCTGGTGGTGGCGGCCGAGGCTGTCGCACACGCCTAGGCGTGGGTCTTCGCTCATCGCGCAACCGCCCATCACGTGGGCGCTGCCCAGCTTGGTGCGGTACAGCGCCAGGTCGAGGCGGTCGATCAGTTCGCGGGCGGCAGGCAGGTTGTCGACGTAGTCGGCATCCGCGTGCAGCGGCAGTACGGCCTTGGCACCAGCGGCAAACTGGATTTCCGCCATGCGGTGATAGGCGCGGCGGATGCCGTCCCAAGTGTAGTTGGTCAGCGGGTAGTCGAGCACCGGGCTGCCATCACTGCGCAATTTGACCGTGCCTTCGGCGCTGTCGGGGTGAAAGCCGTCGCGCATCAGCGCCAGCATCACATGGGTGCGCGGCAGGTCGGCCATGCGTGCCGCGTTGTCGCGGCCATGCCGGCCGAGCAGCGAGGCAGCCAATGCCGGTTGCAGCGGCGGCACTTCCAGTTTGTAGGACATGCGTCCGCTGACCCCGTCGTCCCACTGGAAGTGATCCGAGTAGATCGACTGCGGCGCGCCGTAGAAGGGGTTGATCAGCTCGTCGAAGCGCGCGGCCGAGAAATTCACCAGATGCAGGAAGGTACGTTTGCCGAGGCGCTGGTGCGGATCGGGCGCCGCTGAGCGCAGTAGCAGGCCCGGGCTGTTGATACCGCCGCCGGCCAGGATGTAGTGGCGGGCACGTACTTCGATGCGTCGGCCATTGGGCGCCACGCAACGCGCATCCATGCCCAGGCAGTGCAGCGCTTCGATGCGCCCGTCGCGCAGGCTGAAACGCTCCGCACGGGCCAGGTAGAGCAGCTCGCCGCCGGCTTCCAGGGTGGCCGGGATGCTGGTGACCAGCATCGATTGCTTGGCATTCACCGGGCAGCCCAACCCGCAGTAACCGAGGTTCCAGCAGCCGCGCACGTTGCGCGGAATCACCTGCCAGCTATAGCCCAGCGCTTCGCAGCCGCGGCGCAGGGCGTCATTGTTGGCATTCGGCGGCAGGGCCCAGGGCGCGACGCCGAGGCGCTGCTCAAGTCGCTCGAACCAGGTGGCCATGCTCGCGCTGTCGTGTCCGGCCACTGCGTACTGCTCTGCCCAGTATTGCAGGGTAGCGGCGGGTGTGCGGAAGCTGGAAGTCCAGTTGATCAGCGTGGTGCCGCCCACCGCACGGCCCTGCATGATGGTGATGGCGCCATCCTCGCTGAGCCGGCCCATGCCTTCCTGGTACAGCTCGGCATAGGCGGTGGGCTCCTGCAGCTTGAAGTCGCGGCTGGTGCGCAGTGGGCCTTCTTCGATAAGCAGCACCTTGAAGCCGGCGGCACTGAGGATTTCCGCGCTGGTGGCGCCGCCTGCACCGCTGCCGATGATGGCAATGTCGGCTTCCAGGCGCAGATCTTCCGCCAGCTGCGAGCCATCGTGGGTTTTCCAGCCGCGGGCCAGGCCTTCGGCAAACAGATCGGGTACGGACATCGCGGCACTCTCGCGCAGGGTGGATCAGGTGGATGGTTCAGATCTGCGGCGGGCCGGGGTAGCCACAATGGCCCCAGGCCTCGGCTTGCCCGTACCAGGCCAGCATCACCAATTGCAGCAGGGCGGCATGGCCCATCTGCAACAGGTCCAGCGAGCTGTTCTGCCAGCGCTGCAGGAAGGCCTGCATGTCGCCGGCGCTGGCCTGCTCCCAGCCTCCCCATACGCCGGTCAGCGGGCCACGGGTCAGCGGCAGGGCCAGGGCGTCGAAGAGCTGCATGGTGAGCTTGCGCATGGCCGGCGAGAAGGCGGCCAGGTTGTAGTCGATACCGGCCAGGGTCTGCTCGACAGCGGCGGGCATGCGTCCGCTGCTCACGGCGCCATCCAGCAATACCGGGATCAGTGCGCGCAGGAAGGCCAGATCGCCCTCGCGCAGGACCTGAAAGCCCCGTGCCGGAGTGCTTGGCGAGCAGCCGCTGAGGCTGGCGCCCAGCCCGGCACCGGCCAGCAGCAGGCTGCCGAACAGCCCGGTCTTGAGCAGGCCGCGGCGTGACAGCGGGGCTGCATGAGGTGAGTGGGACATGGCAGCCCTCAGCGTACGAACAGGCGGTAGATCAGCTTCTGGATAGCCTTGCCGTAAGGCGGATAGATGAAGCGCGCGGCATTGAAGCGCTGCTTGATGAACACCCCCTTGGCCTTGCTGAAGGTCAGGAAGCCTTCATGGCCATGGTAGTGGCCCATACCGGAGGGGCCGATGCCACCGAACGGCAGGTCATCCTGAGCCACATGCAGCAGGGTATCGTTGATGCATGCGCCGCCGGAGTGCGTATGGCTGAGTACGTACTGCTGCTCGGCCTTGTTGTAGCCGAAGTAGTAGAGCGCCAGCGGGCGGTCGCGCTGGTTGATGTAGGCCAGCGCCTGATCGAGCTGATCGTAGGGCAGTACCGGCAGAATCGGCCCGAAGATTTCCTCCTGCATTAGCTGCATGTCGTCAGTCACGTCCAGCACCAGGGTGTGCGCCAGGCGGCGCTCCTGGTTGTGTTCGTAGAGCGGCACGATACGTGCCCCTTTATCCGCGGCGTCGCGCAGGTAGCCCTGCAGGCGGCCCAGCTGGCGACTGTTGATGATCGCGGTGTAGTCGGGGTTGTCCGCCAGACGCGGCAGGAAACGCAGCACGACCTGGCGATAGGCGTCGACGAACTCTTCCAGACGGGCGCGTGGTACCAGCACATAGTCCGGGGCCACGCAGGTCTGCCCGGCGTTGAGGGTCTTGCCGAAGGCAATGCGTTCGGCGGCATCGTGCATCGGTACGTCGGCACTGATGATCGCCGGCGATTTACCGCCCAGCTCCAGGGTCACCGGGGTGAGGTTTTCGGCGGCGGCGCGCATCACATGCCGGCCGATGCTGGTGGCGCCGGTGAACAGCAGGTGGTCGAAGGGCAGGCGGGAGAAGGCCACCCCGACATCCGCCTCACCGAGGGCGACATACACCAGGTCTTCGGGAAACACCCGGGCCAGCAGGTCACGGAGCAGTTGCGAGGTGGCCGGGGTGGACTCGCTCATCTTGATCATCACCCGGTTGCCGGCGGCCAGCGCACCGACCAGCGGGCCGATGGCCAGGTACAGCGGATAGTTCCACGGCACGATCACCCCGACCATGCCCAGCGGCTGGTACAGCACCCGTGCGCTGGCCGGCTGGAAGGCCAGGCCGACCTGACGGCGCGAGGGCTTCATCCACTTGCCGAGACGGCGACTGGCGTAATGGATGCCGTGCAGCGAAGGCATGATCTCGGCCAGCAGGGTTTCATCGGCGGAGCGGTTGCTGAAATCCGCGCTGATGGCGTCGATCAGGGCCTGCTGTTCACTGCGCAGCAGCTCAAGCAGGGCCTTCAGCCATTGCCGGCGCTGTTCCAGGGAAGGCAGCGGGTTGCCGGCAAAGGCGCTGCGCTGGCGCTGGAAGGCGGCCTGCAGCTGGTCAATCTGCTGCTGGTTGTGATGCAGGTGGGCGATGTCGGCAACCATGGCTGTCTCCGGGGGCAGGCGGTGGGTTGCGGAAAACTCTAGAGTAATTACTCTATTCGGTCAAATGGCCGTCAGAGTGTTGTCCGGCCCGCGCAGGGTGTACCTTTGCCGCCCATGTCCGCCGTGTTCAGGCGGAACCTTCTGTCAGTCAGCGAGACCCCGGCCATGGCCGTAGCCCTGAAAACCCGCGAACGCATCGTTTTAGAGAGCCTGGCGCTGTTCAATGCGCAGGGCGAGCGCGCCATCACCACCAACCATATTGCCGCGCATCTGGGGATTTCTCCGGGCAACCTGTACTACCACTTCCGCAACAAGCAGGCGATCATCGCCGAGCTGTTTGCCCAGTACGAACGCCAGGTCGCGCAGTTTCTCCAGCGTCCGGCGGGGCGTGCGCTGACCGTGGCCGACAAGACCTACTACCTGGAAGCCCTGCTCGCGGCGATGTGGCACTACCGCTTCCTGCATCGTGACCTGGAGCACCTGCTGGACAGCGACAGCGAACTGGCCGCGCGCTACCGGCTGTTTGCCGGGCACTGTCTGCAGCAGGCCCAGGCGATCTACCAGGGCTTTGTCGAGGCGGGCATCCTGGTCATGCAGCCTGAAGAGATCGAAGCGCTGACCCTCAACAGCTGGATCATCCTGACTTCCTGGGTGCGTTTTCTGTGCAGCATGCGCCCGGACGATGCGCCGCTCAGCGAGGAATTGCTGCGCCGCGGCATCTATCAGGTGCTGGCTCTGGAAAGCGGCTACGTCAGTCCGGCGGCGCGTGACGAGGTGCGTACCCTGCAGGCCCGTCTGCATGTCCCGCTCAGCGCCGTGCTGCCCTGACTATCTGCGGGTGGGCCGGCCTCCGGCTTAGTCCGGCGCCTGGCTGGCCTGCTGGTGCAACCATTGCGGGATGCGCCGTTCCAGGTAGAAAGCAGGTTGGCGCAGAGAACCTTCGATAAAACCGACATGGCCGCCCTGTGCGTGCAGTTCCAGCTGGCTGTGCGCGGCCAGTTCGTCGGGCGCTGGCAGGCTGTGCGGGAAGACGAACGGGTCGTCGGCGGCCTGGATCATCAGGCAGGGCCTGGCAATCCGCGCCAGGTAGAAACGGCTGGAGGCCCGCCGGTAATAGTCCGCAGCGTCGGCATAACCGTGCAGTGGGGCGGTGAAACGCTCGTCGAACTCCCAGAAACTGCGCATGCCGTGGCTCGGCCCGAGAGCCTCCAGGGTGGCCAGATGCTCATGCGCGCCGCGCGCGTGGAACTGCCGGCGCTTGTCCTGCACGTAATTGCCCAGGGCGCGCATGAAGTGCGCCTGGTAAAACCGTGAAAAGCCCATGCCGATGCGTTCGGCGCAGTGGTCCAGGCGAAATGGCACGGATACCGCCACCGCCGCCTGCAGCGGGCACTGTTCACCCTGCTCGCCAAGGTACTTGAGCAGCACGTTGCCGCCCAGTGAGTAGCCTACCGCGTAGAGCGGGGCCAACGGCCGGCAGGCCTGCAGATGGCTGATGACGGCGGCCAGGTCCTCGCTGACCCCGGAGTGATAGCCGCGTGGCAGCAGGTTGGCTTCGCCCGAGCAGCCCCGCCAGTTCAACGCCACACTGGCCCAACCCAGGTCGGCCAGCGCGCGCTGCAGGCCGACCACGTAATGCGACTGCGAGGAGCCGGTGAGCCCATGGGCGATCAGCACCAGGGGGGTGTCGGCCTGGTGCGGGCCGTACCAGTCCAGGTCGAGAAAGTCGCCATCGGCCAGCCACAAGCGCTCGCGCTGGCGCTGCAGGCGTGGTGCGTGGCGCAGCAGCGAGGCCCAGAGTGTCTGGGCATGGGGGCCGGGCAGCCACCAGGCGGGCTTGAAAGGAGTGGCGGCGGAGAAGGTCATGGGTGGTTGTCGTGGAGCCCTGGCTAAGCAACAGGAGAGGGGGCTCACACTAGAGCCTGGCGAGGCGCGCGGAAAGCACCATCAGGCGACTGAATTTCCGGGAATAGCCGTGTGCGCGATTATTGACGGTATTCGGCAAGCGTGACGAGGTTCTGACGGTCTTTGTGTGCTGACTAGCAGATTCGGTAGTGGTTACCCCTGGGCATGGCTGCCGGGTGTCTTGATCGGCTATATAGCGGCCCCTTTCTTTTCTCAAGGATGACTCGCAATGCCAAGACTCTCTCTTGCCTTGCGCCGTGTGTGCGTGCTGGCCCTGCTGATGCTTGGCCTGAGCGCACTGCCGGCGCATGCCGTGCTGATCGGCAAGGCCAGCATCAGCGGCCAGGTGGTCGATAGCGAAGGCCTGCCCCTGAGTGGTGTACGGGTGCGGGTGCAAGGCCCGCTGCCATTGATCTTTCCGCGTCAGGTGGAAACCGGTGCCGGTGGCTTCTACCGTATCGATGGGGTCAGCCCGGAGCAGAAGCTGCAGCTCAGCTTCAGCAAATCCGGCTATGCCCTCGGGCATGGCAGCGTCAGCCTGCAGCGCCAGAAGCCTCTGCAGTTCGACAAGCTGTTGCTGGTACGCATGCAGCCACGCACCCTGAACAAAATGCTGGCCAAGGCCGGCGCGGTGCAGACGCTCATTCCGCAGACGGGTGGCACGCTGCAGGAGCAGGGCTTCAAGGTGCATTTTCCACCGAACAGCCTGACCGTCAGTGGCAGCCAGCCGGTGGATCTGGTCATCAGTCCGATCGATGTGTCGACGGAGGAAGTCCAGGCCGCCCCGGGCGATTTCTCGGCGCGCACCCTGGCAGGCCAGAATGTCCTGCTGGAGTCCTTCAGCATGGCTGATTTCAGCCTCAGCCAGAATGGCCGCAAGGTCAATCTGAAGGCTGGCAGCCAGGCGCAGATCGAGCTGTTGCTGCCGCGCAGCACCCCGCTGAGCCCGGGCGATCAGACGCCCATGTGGCATTTCGATACCGTGCGCGGTCTGTGGATCGAGGAAGGTGTCGGGCAGGTGGCAGCGTCCACCGTACTGCCTGATCGCCTGGCGGTGTTTGCCAGTGTGGCGCATTTTTCCTGGTGGAACAGTGACCAGCCGATTGCCACCACGGAAGTCAGTGGCCGGGTCGTCGACGGCAATGGTCAAGCGCTGGCGGGAGCGAGCATTCTCAGCAGTGGCATCGACTATGCCGGTACCAGCTCTGCGCAAAGTGATGCACAGGGTAACTTCTGCATCAAGGTGAAAAGCTCGGCACTGAGCAGCCTGCGTGCCAGCCTGTTCGTCGACAGCCTGAGCGCCAGCTCGCCCGCCTTGGCGGTGCAATCCGGGGCTGCCGGACAAAGCTGTGCCGCGGGTTCGGCGGTGGCTGCCGGTGATCTGGTGATCAGTACGGGCGTGGCGTGCATCCAGGGTGATGTACGAGACGAGCAGGGCGCTCCGGTGGTCGGCCTGGAGGTGACCAGCAGTGCGGGGACCACGGCAGTGACCGCCGCGGACGGCAGCTTCCAGCTCAAGGCGCCGGAAAACGCCAGCGTCAAGGTGCGTGCGCTTGGCTATCCAACCCAGCTGGTGAATACCCAGGCTGCCGGTGATGCCTGTGCCAGCGTGGCGCTGCGCAAGCCTTCGGGGGGCGGTGGTACGACCTGCGTGAGTGGCATGGTCTACCAGTGTTCGCCGAGCAATCCGGTGGTCGAGGTGAGCATGGTGGCCTGGCGCAACAGTGACGAGACGCTGTTCGGCATGTCGGCACCCAGCGATGCGGCTGGCCGTTACTGCATCGATGGCCTGCCGGCCAATGAATTGCTGGAGATCAAGCCGAACCATGGCTACAGCATGGATAGCCAGGAGATCGATAGCGGCGCAGGTGGTGGTACCTGTGCAGCGCAGAATTGCACGGTCGCTCCGCCCCAGGATATCTGGTGTTACTGAGCAGGCTGAGTGTCGTGTAAGGTCAACGCCCCGCATTGCGGGGCGTTTTCTTTAGCGCGTCACGCGGCGGCGCCACAGGGCGTAGTAGACCTGGCCGGTGTGCTTCTCACGATGCAGCTGCCAGGTGTCGGGCAGTGCCAGGCTTGAGGGAGCGCTGGCGCTTTCCGTGTAGATCCAGGCGTCGTCGGCCAGCCAGCCACGGCTTTCCAGCAGCAGACAGGCGGGTTGCAGCAGGTCGAGCTGGAAGGGTGGATCAAGAAAGGCGATGTCGAAGGGCTGTGCCGGCTGTTCGGCCAGGTAGCGCAGGCTGTCCTGCTGGAGCACCTGGCCGCGTGTGCAGGCCAGCGTATCCAGATGCCCGCGCAGGCTGCGCGCGGCGCCTGTGTCGAGTTCCAGGGCCAGGCCGGCGCTGGCCCCGCGGGACAGCGCCTCGAGAAACACCGCACCGCTGCCGGCAAAGCACTCCAGCACCCGTGCGCCTTCGATGTAGGGCGCCAGCCAGTTGAACAGGGTTTCCCGTACCCGGTCCGGGGTCGGGCGCAGGCCGGGCGCTTCGGGAAAGGCAAAGCGCCGTGAACGCCATTCGCCGGCGATGATGCGCAGCTGTCCCTGGCCACCATGCGCCGTGCTGCGAGGTTTTGCCGGGCGCGCCATCAGTGTGCCCGGCCCGGCTGGTTGCTGCTCTCGCTGCTGCTGCCGGGCTCCGGCAGAGGCTGTTGAGCCACCTGTGGCCCGGCGGTGACCACCACCAGGCGCTGCGGGTCGAGATGGCGGGCCATGGCTTCGCGCACCTGCTCGCGGCTGAGTGCCTGAACCTGCTCCATGAAACGCTCCATCTGGTCCAGCGGCAGGTCATAGAAGGCCATGGCCGCCAACTGGCCGACGATGTCCGCGTTGCTCGCCGTGCTCAGCGGGAAGCTGCCGGCCAGTTCGCGCTTGGCACGCTGCAGTTCGGCGGCAGTGGGGCCTTCGTTAAGAAACTGTTTTAGTTGTTCACGGATCAGCTGCAGTGTGCCGTCGGTCATTTCCGCGCGGGTCTGCAGGCTGATGCTGAACGGACCGGCCACCTGCATCGGGCTGAACGCCGAGTACACGCCGTAGGTGAGGCCGCGTTTCTCGCGGATTTCCTCCATCAGCCGGCTGCCGAAGCCGCCGCCGCCGAAGATCTGGTTGCCCAGGTAGAGGGCCGGCCAGTCCGGATGGTTACGGGGAATACCCAGTTGCGCGAGGTTGATGTGGGTCTGCGCGGAAGGGTAATCGATGTGCTGCTGGCTGGCCTCCGGCGCGTTGGGGGCGGCAACCGCTGGCAGCGCCGGGCCGGCCGGCAGGGCGGCGGAAACCTGTTCGGCAATCGCTTCGGCCTCGCTCCGGCTGAGGTCGCCGACCAGCGCGATCACTGCATTGCCGGCGCTGTAGGCGCGGCGATGGAAAGCCTGCAGCTGCTCACGGCGCAGCGGCGGGATGCTCTGCGCGGTGCCTTCACTGGGGTGGGCGTAGGGGTGGTCGCCATACAGCGTGGCCATCAGCGCCAGGCTGGCCAGCTTGCCGGGGTTGTGCTGGTACTGCTCGAAGCTGCTCAGCAACTGGTTCTTGATGCGTTGCAACGGCTCATTGGGGAAGCTCGGCTGGCCGATCACCTGGCTGAAAAGGGCCAGGGCTGCCTCACGCTGGGTGGCTTGGGTAAGGCTGCGCAGGCTGACCACCGCCATGTCACGGTAGGCCCCGTTGCTGAACTGCGCACCGAGGTCTTCGAAGGCCTGGGCAATCGCGTCGGTATCCATGCCCGGTACGCCTTCGTTGAGCATGGCATTGGTCAGCACGGCCAGACCCGGGTGTTCGCCGTCCTGGCTGCTGCCGGCGGCGAAGGTCAGGCGCAGGTCGAACATCGGCAGTTCCGGGGCGGCGACGAACAGCACCCGGGTACCGCTGGACGTGCGCCAGTCTTCGATATGCAGGGTGCGCCGCGCCGGCGTACTGTTGTTCAGCTCGGCCAGGCTTTGCAGGCCGACGCTGGCTGGCTGCTGGGCGGCGGCCGGGGTCGCCGGTGCTGGTGTGGGAGCGTTGCGGTTGGCGAGGATGGTCAGGCCGCCAATGGCCAGCACCATGATCAGGCCGAGCAGGCCGGCCCGCAGGTTCTTGCGCTCACTCATGGCTGTTCTCCTGCGGCAGGATGTGCGCGACGACCATGCGCTCGCGCTGGAAGAAGCGTTGCGCGGCGGCCTGGATGTCGGCGCCAGTGACTTCGCTGAGGGCCTGCAGGTCGCTGTCGATCAGCCGCCAGGACAGGCCGACGCTTTCCAGTTGGCCGATGCTGTTGGCCTGGCTGCTGATCGAGTCGCGCTCGTAGACCAGGCCGGCAATCACCTGGGCACGCACGCGGTTCAGCTCTTCCTCGCTGGGCGGCTGTTCCTGCAGGGCGCGCAGCTCGCGCCATAGACCGGTCTCGGCCTCGGCCAGGGTCTTGCCGGTCTGGCTGTTGGGGGTGGCGCTGAGTACGAACAGGCTGTCGCCGCGGGTGAAGGCGTTGTACCAGGCGGAGGCGCCGCTGACCAACTGGCTGCCGCGTTCCAGGCGTGCCGGCAGGCGGGCACTGCTGCCGCCATCGAGCAGCGCGGCGAGCAGGCGCAGGGCGTGTACGCTGCGTGCATCCTCGCTGGTGGCCAGGCCCGGCACGTTGAAGCCCATCAGCAGGCTCGGCAACTGGGTTTTGAGATACAGGGTGGTGCGCCGCTCGCCGGGGGTGGCCAGTTCCAGCGGTGGCTTGGCCGCCGGCAGCGGTTTGCCGGGAATGCGCGCGAAGAAGCGCGTGACGAGCTTTTCCACCTGGTCGCGCTGCACATCGCCGACGATCACCAGGGTGGCGTTGTTCGGTCGGTACCATTGCTGGTACCAGGCACGCAGGTCGTCCACCTGCATGCGCTGCAGGTCGCTCATCCAGCCGATGGTCGGGTTGCGGTAGCCGCTGGCGGGAAAGGCCAAGGCCTTGAAGCGTTCGTAGGCCAGCGCGCTGGGCCGGTCATCGGTACGCAGGCGGCGTTCTTCCTTGATCACTTCGATTTCCCGGGCGAACTCGTCGGCGGGTAGCTTGAGGCTGGCCAGGCGGTCGGCTTCCATTTCCAGGGCCACAGCCAGGCGATCGCTGGCCAGCACCTGGTAGTAGGCGGTGTAGTCGTCGCTGGTGAAGGCGTTTTCCTCGGCGCCCAGTTCGCGCAGGATGCGCGACGATTCGCCGGGGGCGAGCTTGGCACTGCCCTTGAACATCATGTGTTCGAGGGCGTGCGACAGGCCGGTGAGGCCGGCGCTTTCATAGCTGGAGCCGACCCGATACCACAGCTGGCTGACTACCACCGGGGCACGGTGATCCTCGCGCACGATGACCTTGAGGCCATTCTCCAGCTGGAACTCATGGGTGGGCTGGGCACTGTTGGCCAGGCTCAGGCTGCTGAACAGGCAGAGCAGGCAGCCGGCAAGGGCGCGGTGGACAAGGTTGGGCATGGCAAGGCCTTTTTATTCGGTAAGCGGACTCTCAGGTTGGCAACCCTACGGACCAGCCTGGCTAAGAGTGCCTGAGCCGACGGCAGGTTCCCGCCGTCGGCAAGTCGGGCAGGGATTCTAGCAGGCTGTGCAAAGGCCTTGGCCAGACCAGCCTGTCGCCCGGCGCAGCGTTTATCATGCGCGGCGGTGCTGCCCTGGCAGCGTGTGTTGAGTGTCCTTTCTATGCCTGGCTTATTGCGTGTCTTGCTGCTGCTCGCCTGCCTGCCGGCCCAGGGTGCCTGGGCGCTGCAGTTGCAGCTGGAGGCGCGCGGCCTGCATGCCCAGGCGCGCGCGGTCAGCGAGCGTCTGCTGGAGGACAGCCTGGCGCGCTTGCCGCCGAGCTTTCGCCAGCGCCTGGCGGGACCGGTCAGCGTGCGCTGGTCGACCACGCTGCCGGACGAGGCGTTTGCCCGCGCCGATGCCTGGCGTGCGCATATTGAGCTGAATGCCCGGCTGCTGCCCGCGCTGCTCGCCGATCCACAGCAGCCGGCGCGCGGCCGGCATGCCAGCCTGGAGCTGGAGCTGCAGGCCACCGTGCTGCACGAACTGGCCCACCTGTATGACCGTGCTCGCTACTGGACACCGGCCGAGCGGCGCCTGCACAGGCGTTGCCGGCAGCAACTGGCCAGCCTGGGGGCGGTAGGCTTGCCGGGCGAGTGTCGTGGGCAGACGGCGCGCCGCTATACGCTGAGCGATCATCCGCGCCTGCTCGACCTGGCCGGTTGGCCGCAGGCGGTGGGGCAGCGGGGCGCGCGCGAGGCGTTCAACGGCCAGCAGGCGCGCAGTGTCGACCGTTACGAGCTGAGCCATCCACGCGAGTTCTTCGCCGTGAACTTCGAGCATTTCCTGCTCGACCCGCAGTATGCCTGTCGCCGCCCGTCGCTGGCCGCACTATTTGCCGAGCATTTTGCCTGGCAGCCACCCCGGCAGGCAGCCTGTGCAAAGGGGTTGGCCTACCTGAATGCCGGCAGCGATTTTGCCCGCGCGCCCTTGGCGCGCCTCGACCCGGCGCGCCTGTACCGGGTCGACTACCTGCTGGCCGAGGGCAACCAGCAGTGGGCCAGCCGCTTTGGCCACAGCATGTTGCGCCTGGTGCTCTGTGCGCCGGGGCGGGCACCGGGCGAGGACTGCCTGCTGGATGTCGAGCATCATCTGGTGCTGTCGTTCCGCGCCTATGTGGACGACGTGCAGTTGTCCAGCTGGGGCGGACTGAGTGGCGCCTATCCGTCGCGGCTGTTCGTCCTGCCATTGGCTCAGGTGATCGATGAATACACCCGCGTCGAGCTGCGCAGCCTGCAGTCGGTGCCGCTGCGTCTGAGTGCCGGCCAGCGCCTGGCGCTGCTCACCCGGGCGCTGGAACAGCACTGGAGTTACGACGGGCGCTACTTTTTCATCAGCAACAACTGTGCGGTGGAAACGCTCAAGCTGTTGCGCAGCGGTACGGCTGATCCGCGTCTTGCCGATCTGGACAGCCTGCTGCCCAACGGGCTGCTGCAGCTGCTGGTGGCGCGTGGTCTGGCTGATCCCTCGGCGCTGGCCGAGCCGCGCGAAGCGGAGCGCCTGGGTTATCGCTTTGCTTCCTACCGCGAACGCTATACCCAGCTGTTTGCCGGATTGCAGGCCGACTGGGGGTTGCCATACGGGCAGGTCGAGGACTGGCTGGATGCTCCGCCGACCCAGCGCCAGGCCTGGTTTGCCCGCGCCAGCCTGCGGCAAAGTGCTGCCCTGCTGGTGCTCGAACAGGCCGCCCGCCGGCGTCTGTTGCTACGCGTGCAGGATGAACTGAAACAGCGCTACCTGAGCGAGTCGCCCGAGGCGCTGGCCCCGCTCGGCGAAGGCCTGCAGCGCCTGCTGCAGCAGAGTGGCTTTCTCAGTCGTCCGGCGGAGCTGCTGGGCACGCAGGGCTACGGCCTGCCACAGGACGAGGAATGGCAGCGCCTGGCCGAGCACAGCGCGCAACGCCAGGCACAGTTGCAGCAACTGGCCGGGCAGCTGGATGCCGCGTTGCTGCAGTTGCTCGACCCGGCGCAACGGGCCGAGCTGGCGGCGCAGGACGCCAACCTGCGTGAGCTGTCGGCGCAGTTGCGCCGCCTGCAGCGTGGCGCGGGTGGCCTGCGCCTGTAGCGCCGTTAGCTGCGCTTGCCGCGCAGGCGCTCACTGGCGCGTTCGACCAGCAGGTAGAACATCGGGATGAGGAAGGTCGCCAGCAGCGTGGCCGCCAGCATCCCGCCGATCACCCCGGTGCCGATCGAATGGCGGCTGGCCGAGCCGGCGCCGCTGCTGATGGCCAGCGGCACACAGCCGAGGATGAAGGCCAGCGAGGTCATGACGATCGGCCGGAAGCGCAGTTTTGCTGCCTCCAGCGCCGACTCGAACAGCCCCTTGCCCTCGTCGCGCAGCAACACGGCGAACTCGATGATCAGAATGGCGTTCTTCGCCGCCAGGCCGATCAGGGTGATCAGGCCGACCTGGAAGTACACGTCGTTCTGCAGGTCGCGCAGCCAGACAGCGAGGATGGCGCCGAACACCGCGAAGGGCACGGCGGTCACCACGGCCAGCGGCAGGGTCCAGCGCTCGTACTGGGCGGCGAGGATGAGGAACACCATGATCAGGCCGAACACGAAGGCCAGGCTGCCTGAGCCCTGGGTAGCCTGTTCTTGGTAGGCCGAGCCGATCCAGGCCAGGCTGTAATCCGCGCCGAGTACTTCGTCGGCGACTTCCTGCATGGCTGCCAGCGCCTGCCCGGAGCTGTAGCCGGGGGCCGGGCCTCCGAGCAGCTTGGCCGCCGGATAGACGTTGAAGCGCGCGTAGGTATCCGGGCCGAGGATGCGGCGTACCTTGATCAGACTGGTCAGCGGGATCAGCTCGCCGCTGCTGGCCGAGCGCACGTAGACCTGCGACAGGTCGTCCGGCTTGCTGCGGAACTCGGCTTCCGACTGCAGGCTGACCTGCCAGATCCGCCCGTACAGGCTGAAGTCGTTGACGTAGTAGCTGCCGAAGGTCGACTGCATGGCGGTGAACACATCGCTCACCGCGACGCCCAGCGCGGCGGCCTTGGTGCGGTCGAGGTCGATGTAGTACTGCGGCACGTTGGCGCTGAAGGTGCTTTGCAGACCGGCCAGCTCCGGGCGTTTCTGTGCGGCGGCAAGGAAGGCCTGGACCTTGGCGGCCAGTTGCTCGGTGCCGGCGCCGGCGCGGTCCTGGATGAAGCCTTCGAAGCCGCCGGTGGTGCTCATCCCGGAGATCGGTGGCGGGTTGAACGAGAGCACCATGCCGTCTTTCTCGGCCATGCCCATGCCCATGATTTCACGGGTCAGGTTGCGCGCATCCAGTTCCGGCGTGGTGCGCTCCGACCAGTCCTTGAGCGGCACGAAGGACACCCCGGCGTTGGTGCGCTGGCCGAAGGTGAGGATGTCGAAACCGGCGAAGGTCACCACGTTATCCACTGCCGGATGTTCCATCAGGCGCTGGGTGAAGTCGCTGGTCAGCGCATCGGTACGGCTCACCGAAGCGGCCGGTGGCAGGAAATAGGCGTTGATCACATAGCCCTGGTCCTCTTCCGGAACCAGCGAGCCAGGCACCCGGCCGAATAGCTCGAAGGTCAGCAGCAGCATGCCGCCGAACAGCAGCAGGCCGAGCAGGGCGCGCTTGAGGAAGAACGCCACGCCGGCGCTGTACAGCGCCGTGGCGCGGTCGAACAGGCGGTTGAACAGGCGGAAGGGTGCGGCGGGTTGCTCATGCGTTTCCTTGAGCAGCAGGGCGCACAGGGCCGGCGACAGGGTCAGCGCAACGATCCCGGAGATCACCACCGACACGGCGATGGTGATGGCGAACTGTTTATACATCTCCCCGGCCAGGCCGCCGAGGAAGCCCACCGGGACGAACACCGCGCAGAGCACCAGGACGATGGCGATGATCGGTCCGGTGACTTCCTCCATGGCCTTGATCGCCGCGCTGCGCGCATCGAGTTTCTGGGTGCGCATGACCCGCTCGACGTTCTCGATGACCACGATGGCGTCATCCACCACGATACCGATGGCCAGCACCATGCCGAACAGGGTCAGCAGGTTGATCGAGAAACCCAGCAGGTACATTCCGGCGAAGGTGCCGACCAGCGACACCGGGATGGCCAGTACCGGGATCAGCGTGGCCCGCCAATTTTGCAGGAACAGGAAGACCACCAGCACTACCAGCAGCAGGGCTTCGAAGAAGGTCTTGACCACCTCGTCGATGGAGATCTGCACGAACTTGGTGGTGTCGTAGGGAATCTTGTAGGTCATGCCCTGGGGAAAGCGCTGCGCCAGGCGTTCCAGCGCATCACGCACCGCGCTGGCGGTGTCCAGGGCATTCGCGCCGGGTTGCAGGAACACGCCGAAGGCGGCGTTCTGCTGGCCGTTCAGCGAGGTGACCAGCGAATAGTCCTGGGCCCCCAGTTCGATGCGGGCGACATCCTTGAGACGCAGGCTGGCGCCGGTCTGGTCGGCCCGCAGGATGACCTGCTCGAACTCCTTGGGGTCCTTGAAGCGACCCTGGGTGGTCACCGTATAGGTGAAGTCCTGCGGCGTGGGCAGCGGTGCCTGGCCGAAGCTGCCGGCGGCGAACTGCGCGTTCTGCTCGCGGATGGCGCGCACCACGTCGGCCGGGCTGAGGTTGTACTGGGCCAGCTTGTCCGGGCGCAGCCAGATGCGCATGGAGTAGTCCTTGGAGCCGAACTGGCGGACGTCCCCTACGCCGGGCAGGCGCTTGAGTTCATCGATGATGTTGATCAGCGCGTAGTTGGAGATGAACACCGGGTCCTGCGAGTTGTCCGGCGAGTACAGGTTGATCACCTGGAGAATGTCCGAGGACTTCTTCTCCACCTTGACGCCCTGGCGGCGTACTTCCTCGGGCAGCTTGGCCAGTGCGGCCTGTACCCGGTTGTTGACGTCGATGGTCGCCTGGTCGGGGTCGGTGCCGACCTGGAAGTAGGCGGTCAGGCTCATGGCGCCGCTGCTCGCCGAGTTGGACAGCTGGTAGATCATGCCCTCGACGCCGTTGATGCTTTGCTCCAGCGGCGCAGCCACGGTCTCTGCGATGACCTGCGCACTGGCACCGGGGTAGGCGGCGCTGACCTGTACCTGGGGCGGGAGGATCTGCGGGTACTGGGCCACCGGCAGGCTGCGCATGGCAGCCAGGCCGGCCAGCACGATGACCACCGAGATGACCGTGGCGAATACCGGGCGGTCGATGAAAAAGCGGGATATCACGTCAAACGCTCCTCGCTGCCGTACCACGACAGCACGGCGCCGGCCCTGGGCCGGCGCGTTCTGGGAAATTACTCAGCCTGCTCGCGCACGGTCACCGGGGCAGCGGGGCGAACCCGCGGCAGACCTTCGACGATCACCTTGTCGCCGGCCTGCAGGCCGCTGTCGATCAGCCAGCGGCCATGGCTGGTGCGTCCGGTCTTCACCGGGCGGATCTGCGCCAGGCCCTGCTCGTCGACGATATACACGAAGGTGCCCTGCGGGCCCTGGGCCACCGCGCGTTCCGGTACGCTCAGCGCATTACGTTGGCTGATGCCCTTGACCAGCACGCGGACGAACTGGCCCGGCAACAGTTTCTGCTCGGGGTTGGCGACCACGGCGCGTGCGCTGACCGTGCCGGTGCCGCGATCGACCAGGCTGTCGGTGAAGTCGACCTTGCCTTCCAGCGGGTAGAAGGAGCCGTCACCGAACTGCACCTGGGCCAGCAGCTGGCCATCGTTCGGCAGCATCAGGTTGCCGCTTTGTACCGCGGAGCGCAGGCGTTCGGCCTCGCGGTCCGGGTAGGCGAAGTTGACGTAGATCGGGTCGAGCTGGGTGATGTTGGTCAACAGGCTGGAGTTGGGGTCGCCAGCGACCACCAGGCTGCCCTCGGAGCGGGTTTCCTTGCTGGTGATGCCGGAGATGGGCGCCTTCACCGTGGTGTAGTCGAGGTCGATCTGTCGTGACAGGACCTCGGCTTCGGCCGCCTGGATATTGGCCTTGCTCTGTTCGAAGCTGGAAATGGCGTTATCCAGTTCGCTTTCGCTGGCGTAGCCCTTCTTCTGCAATTCGCCGATGCGCTTGAGGTTGCGCTCCGCCTGGCGGAAACGCGCCTGCTCCTGGGCCAGGCTGGCCTTGGCGCGGGCCAGGGCGGCGGCATAGGTGCGCGGGTCGATGCGAAACAGCACCTGACCCTGCTTGACGGCGCTACCTTCCTGGTAAGTACGCTCCTGGAGGATGCCGCTGACCTGTGCGCGTACCTCGACCTCACGATACCCGGCGGTGCGCGCGGCATATTCGAAGACCAACGGCTGGTCAGCAGGCTGCACTACCTCGATATGTACTTCAGGCGGCGGCATGTCGCCACCCGGACCGGCGGCCAGGCTGGTCAGCGGCAGGCCCAGGGCCAGGCAAAATAGCGCTGTGGCGGCGCGATGATGAATCAGTGGCATGGATGTCTCTCTCCGCGTTGGCCGTTCAGGCGGGCCAGGGGCCGGCCACGTTGGCAGTACAGCGTTAAACACCCCTGGCGGGTGGCGGTCGTTGGCCGGTTGTGCGGCGGCAGTGCGCCCCGGAGTCGGCCGTGCCACTGCGGGAGGGGTGAAAAACGACAAGGTGGGCGATGCTGTTACATACACGACTGTTTGTAAAGGCGCCTTGCGTGCCTTTTACCGTTACACTGAACGCGCTATGGCCAGGTCTGGCCTGTCTGTAGTTAAGTCGCCCGACCTGGATTTGCCAGCCGTGCATCTGTTCTGCATACCGTGGAGGTTTCGCACAGCGCATGCGTCGTACCAAACAACAGGCCGAGCAGACCCGCCAGCAGCTGCTGGAGGCTGCCGAACAGCTGTTCCTGGCCCAGGGTGTGGCACACACCACACTGGAGCAGATCGCCCGGGCGGCCGGGGTGACGCGCGGGGCACTGTACTGGCACTTCGAGAACAAGGCCCACCTGTTCCACGAGATGCTCAACGGCGTACGCCTGCCGCCCGAACAGCTCGCCGAGCGTTTGGGCCAGTGTGATCCGCAGCAGCCGTTGCTGGCGCTGCGCGAGCTGTGTGTGGAGGCGGTGCAGAATCTGGCGCGCGACCCGCAGAAGCGGCGCATCTTGACCATCCTGTTGCACCGCTGCGAGTTCACCGATGAGTTGCGCGAGGCGGAAACCCGCCACTACGCCTTCGTCAATCAATTCATCGCGCTGGTCGAGCAGTTGTTTGCCAGCCCGGCGTGCCGCCCGCTGCTGCATGCGCAGATCACCCCAGCCCTGGCGGCGCGGGCGCTGCACGCGCAGCTGGTTGGCCTGTTCACCGACTGGACGCGTGACAGTGCCTTGTTTGATCCGCTGGCCGACAGCCCGTTGCTGATCGACAGCCTGCTGCGTGGCCTGGTGCCTGGCTGGCAGGGCCCGCCCGCCTGACGGCGAACACTGCGCAGGCGGGCGGTTAGTGGTAAAGTCGCGCGCAACGTTCCCGCCCGCAGCGTGCTGCTGGATGGCGGGGTAGATGTGCAGCGCAAGGAGCGGTCGAGCACCTTGCCTCCCGCAGAGAAGCCTGTTGAGCATGTTTGGTTCCCCCGACGAGAAGAACACCCCGCCTGCCGCTGCGGAAAACCCCGAGAAAAAGTCGCTGTTCGGCTGGCTGCGCAAGAAGCCCCAGGACGAGCCGGCAGCCGTGCAGGCGGCCAGTGAAACGCCCACGCCGCCAGAGAGCACGGTGGCGCAGGCCGCCACTGCGCCCGAGGTAGCGGCAAAGGTGGCGGTAGAGGCTGCGCCAGGCCTACCTGAGGTTGCGCCAGCGCCGCCTGTGGATGCCCCTGTCGTACAGGTCGAAGCCGTCAGCCAGCCTGCTGCTGGGCAACCGCTTGCCGAAGCGCTAAGCGCCGAACCGCCGCAGGATATGACGCAGGCCTTGCCGGCCACAGCAGAGGCGCCGCGCCCCAGCTTCAGCCGCTTCCGTATCAATGCCGGTGCCGAGCCCGTGGTGGTTGCACCGCTGCCGCCGGCCGAGCCGCCGCAAGCGGAGGCCGCGCCGGTCCAGCAGGAACAGGCCAAGCCGGGTGACAACCAGGGTGGCTGGTTTGCCCGTCTCAAGGAAGGCCTGGCCAAGACCAGCGCCAGCCTGGGCGAGGGTATGGCCAGCCTGTTCCTCGGCAAGAAGGCGATCGACGATGACCTGCTTGATGAGTTGGAAACCCGCCTGCTGACCGCCGATGTGGGGGTGGAAGCGACGACGGCCATCGTGCAGAACCTCACCCGTCGTGTGGCGCGCAAGGAATTGGCTGACAGCGAGGCGCTGTACAAGGCGTTGCAGGAAGAACTAGCCGCCCTGCTGGCGCCGGTCGAGCAACCGCTGAATATCGAAGCTGCGCAGCAGCCCTATGTGATTCTCGTGGTTGGTGTGAACGGCGTAGGCAAGACCACGACCATCGGCAAGCTGGCGCGCAAGCTGCAGCAGGATGGCAAGAAAGTCATGCTGGCGGCTGGCGATACCTTCCGCGCCGCTGCCGTGGAGCAGCTGCAGGTGTGGGGCGAGCGCAACCAGATTGCCGTAGTGGCACAGCATACCGGCGCCGACTCCGCTTCGGTGATCTTCGATGCCCTGCAGGCGGCCAAGGCGCGCGGTATGGATGTGCTGATCGCCGACACCGCCGGTCGTCTGCATACCAAGGACAATCTGATGGAGGAGCTGAAGAAGGTGCGCCGGGTCATCGGCAAACTCGACGAATCGGCGCCCCATGAAACCCTGCTGGTGCTGGATGCCGGCACCGGACAGAACGCCATCAACCAGACCCGGCAGTTCCACCAGGCGGTCAACCTGAGCGGCCTGGCGCTGACCAAGCTGGACGGCACGGCCAAGGGGGGGGTGATCTTCGCCCTGGCCAAGCAGTTCGGCCTGCCGATTCGCTATATCGGTGTGGGCGAGGGTATCGACGACCTGCGCAGCTTCGTGGCCAAGGATTTCGTCCAGGCGCTGTTCGCCGATAAACAGCACTGAGTTGCTCACTCTTCCCTGAAGGTCATCAGCGTCCATGATTCGTTTCGAACAGGTGGGTAAGCGTTACGCCAATGGCCATGTCGGCCTGCATGAACTGAGCTTTCGTGTGCGGCGCGGCGAGTTTCTCTTCGTTACCGGTCACTCCGGTGCCGGCAAGAGCACCCTGCTGCGCCTGCTGTTGGCCATGGAGCGGCCGAGCAGCGGCAAGTTGCTGCTGGCAGGGCAGGACCTGGCACAGATCAGCAATGCGCAGATTCCCTATTTGCGCCGGCAGATCGGCGTGGTCTTCCAGAACCACCAGCTGCTCTTCGATCGTACGGTGTTCGATAATGTCGCCCTGCCGCTGCAGATCCTCGGCCTGTCCAAGCCGGAAATCGCCAAGCGGGTCTCCCTGGCCCTGGAGCGTGTCAGTCTGAGTGACAAGGCCGAGCAGTCGCCGGCCGACCTGTCCACCGGCCAGCAGCAGCGGGTCGGCATTGCGCGTGCCGTGGTACACCGCCCGGCCTTGCTGCTGGCGGATGAGCCGACCGGCAACCTCGACCCGCGTCTGGCTGCAGAAATCATGGGGGTGTTCGAGGACATCAACCGTCTGGGCACCACGGTGCTGATTGCCAGTCACGACCTGGCGCTGATCGCGCGCATGCGGCATCGCATGCTGACCTTGCAGCGCGGACGGCTGATCGGCGATGGGGAGGCCAGCTGATGGACGAACAACGCAATCGCCAGGCCGCCCAGCGGGTCGGCGCCAATCCACAGTCGGTGGCTAGCAAGCCGGTTGCCCAGGGTGATGAGCCGAGCAGCCGCGAGCTGCTGAATGCCTGGCTGGAAAGTCATCGTGCCAGCCTGCTGGACAGCCTGCGACGCCTGGCGCGCCAGCCGGTTGGCAGCTTCTTCACCTGCCTGGTGATGGCCATTGCCCTGTCGCTGCCGATGGGCCTGGCCCTGCTGCTGGATAACGTCGAGCGGCTGGGCGGCTCATGGCAGAAGGCAGCGCAGATTTCCCTGTACCTGCAGTTGTCGCTCGACGAGCGCGAAGGGCCGCGTCTGCGCGATGAAATCGCTGCGCTGGATGATGTCGCCGAGGCCGAGTGGATCAGTCGCAGCCAGGCGCTGGAAGAGTTCCAGCAGCAATCCGGGCTGGGTGAGGCGCTCAAGGAATTGCCGGAAAACCCCTTGCCGGCGGTAATTCTGGTGACCCCCAAAGAGGTCGACAAGGCCGCGCTGGAAGCGTTGCGCCTGCGTCTGGCGGAGCTGCCGGGCGTGCAGCAAGCGCAGCTGGACCTGCAGTGGGTGGAGCGTCTGGGGGCGATTCTCGGCCTGGGCGATCACTTTGTGTTCGGTCTCAGCCTGCTGCTGATCCTTGCCTTGCTGCTGGTGATCGGCAACACCATTCGCCTGCATATCGAGAACCGGCGCAGCGAGATCGAAATCATCAAGCTGGTGGGCGGCACCGATGCCTATGTGCGCCGCCCCTTCCTTTATATGGGCGCGCTGTACGGCACGGGTGCGGGCCTGCTGGCCTGGCTGGTGCTGGCCTTCGGCCTGGACTGGTTGAATGCGGCGGTAGTGCGCCTGGCCGGCCTGTACGGCAGTGACTTCGCCTTACAGGGGGTGCCACTGGACGATGGCCTGTCGTTGTTGCTGGGGGCCATTTTCCTCGGCTATATCGGTGCCTGGCTAGCCGTGGCGCGCCACCTTTCGGAGCTGCAGCCGCGCTAGCCGTGGGTTTGCGGTAATGCGTTACGGAACTTATCCACAGGCTTGCCGTCAAACCCGCCAGTGCTACACTGCGCGAGTTTCGTGAATCGGAGGATTCGCATGAGTACTTCCCTGCAACCTGTCTATGCCCTGGCTCCGGGT
Source organism: Pseudomonas fluvialis (assembly GCF_002835605.1). Lineage (NCBI taxonomy): Bacteria > Pseudomonadati > Pseudomonadota > Gammaproteobacteria > Pseudomonadales > Pseudomonadaceae > Pseudomonas > Pseudomonas fluvialis. Next base: position 28,180 of record NZ_PIYS01000027.1, read on the forward strand.
GCCAACCTCGAGGCCTACGTGCATGCGGTCAACGGCGTCCCGCTGCTCTCCGTAGAACAGGAGCGCGAGCTGGCCGAACGCCTGTACTACCAGCAGGATCTCGAAGCCGCCCGGCAGATGGTGCTGGCGCACCTGCGTTTCGTTGTGCACATCGCCAAGAGCTATGCCGGCTATGGCCTGGCCCAGGCCGACCTGATCCAGGAAGGCAATGTCGGGCTGATGAAGGCGGTCAAGCGCTTCAACCCGGAAATGGGGGTGCGCCTGGTGTCCTTTGCCGTGCACTGGATCAAGGCCGAAATCCACGAGTTCATCCTGCGCAACTGGCGCATCGTCAAGGTCGCTACCACCAAGGCACAGCGCAAGCTGTTCTTCAACCTGCGCGGGCAGAAGAAGAAGCTGGCCTGGCTGAACAACGAAGAAGTCAACGCCGTGGCACAGAGCCTGGGTGTCGAGGCGCGCGAAGTGCGCGAGATGGAAAGCCGCCTGTATGGCCAGGATATGGCCTTCGATCCGGGCTGTGACGAAGACGACGACACGGCCTTCCAGGCGCCTGCGCATTATCTGGAAGACCACCGCTATGATCCGGCCCGCCAACTAGAAGAAGCTGACTGGAGTGACAGCGCCAGTGGTCACCTGCATGAGGCGCTGGACAAGCTTGACGAGCGCAGCCGCGATATTCTCTACCAGCGCTGGCTGGCCGAGGAGAAGGCGACCCTGCATGATCTGGCGGCCAAGTATCAGGTTTCTGCAGAGCGTATCCGCCAGCTGGAAAAAAATGCCATGAACAAGCTCAAGGGCTCGATTCAGGCGTAAGCATTCCAGGCAGCACAGAGCCGCACCTTGGTGCGGCTTTTTGCTGTCTAACGTCCGGGAAAATCACGCATGTGGCGACAGGCCCTTCGAGTGCAACATCTGCTGTTCTACGCGCTGCTGGCTTCGGCCATCTTCACCCTGGCCCTCTGGCTGGGACGTGCGGCGCAGCCGCTGGTCGAGCTGCAGGACTGGCAGGTACGACTCCTCGACCCGCTGGCCGATGCGCGGTTGCGTCTGGTGACCTTGCAGGAAGTGCAGGCGGGGCAGCTGTGGCTGCAGGCCGGGCAGCCGCAGGCGCGCTTGCTGTGGCGTGCCGAGCAGGCGGGCTGGCGTCTGCAGGCTGAACTGCAGTGGTCGGCCAGCTGGGCAGAGCGCCTGCAACCCGTGCTGGCGGGCATGGCGGCGGATGCCGAGCAGGCGTTAACCGGCGAGTGGCCCGTGCAATGGGCTGAACTGCCGGTCAGCAGCCTCAGCCTGCAGCCCTTGCACAGTGTCTCGGCGGAACAGCTGGCGGCCAGTCTTGGTAAGCCCCGACTGCGGCTGGAGCTGTCGGAGGGGCTGGCCTGGGTCTACCCGCAGTGGGCGCTGACCGCACAGCTGGTCGATGAGCAGGTACAGGGACTGCTGGCGCAGCCCCGGCGTTCATGGCGTGAACAACCGCTGTGACCAGTGGCTGTTGTGCATTTGTTGCAGGTAATGGCTGCCCCCCAGTTGGCGCATCTGCCGGCTGATCCAGGCGGCGCGCCGCAGCGTAGCGGCGTTTGGCTGGCGAGCGCTGCGTTGGAGCGGATTGGGCAGGATGGCGGCCAGCAGGGTAGCCTGCTGACGCGACAGGTAGGGTGCGCCGATGGCGAAATGGTGACGCGCGGCCGCTTCGGCGCCGAAGATGCCGGGCCCCCATTCGGCGCTGTTGAGGTACAGCTCGAGGATGCGCTCCTTGGGTAGCAGGGCTTCCAGCAGGGCAGTGAACCAGGCTTCCAGGGCCTTGCGTGGCCAGCTGCGCCCGGACCAGAGGAACAGGTTCTTGGCGACCTGCTGGCTGAGGGTGCTGGCACCCCGCAGGCTGCCGCCTTGCTGGTTGTGCGCCAGGGCGGCACGGATAGCGTGCAGATCGAAGCCGGCATGGCTGGCGAATTTCTGGTCTTCGGCGGCTATCACCGCCATCTTCAGGTCATCCGGCAATTGTTGCCAGTCGCGCCATTGACGCTGCAGTTGCAGGCTTTCGCCCTGTCGCCAGGCTTCCAGCTTGCGCTCGACCATCAGCGCACTGCCGGGCGGGTCGATCCAGCGTAGGGCGAGCACTAGCAAGGCACTGCCGAGCAGGAGCAGCAGGAAGATGTTCAGCAGTCGACGGAGCAGGGTGCGCAACATGCAGGGTTGGTCATTCAGTCCGGGGTGGGCGATTATAGGCAGCTGCAGTTTGGCGAAGGAAAGTCCATGACGCGAATCGTAGTTGTGCTGGCCGGTCTGAGTGGTGCGGCCAGTGTCCTGCTCGGGGCTTTTGCCGCGCATGGCCTGCGCGCGCGGCTCAGTGAGCAGTACCTGGCGGTTTTTCAGACGGCAGTGCATTACCAGCAGTGGCATAGCCTGGCGCTGTTGTTGGTCGGCCTGTGGTTGCTGCGTCAGCCCTCGCTTTACCTGCGTCTGGCCAGTGCGGCCTGGTTGCTGGGTATGCTGCTGTTCAGTGGCAGTCTTTATGCACGGGTGCTGTGGGGCTGGCCGGTGGGCCTGCTCACGCCGCTGGGCGGCCTTTGCCTGGTCGCCGGTTGGCTGGCCGTGAGCCTGGCCGCCTGGCGACTGCCGCGTGGATAGCGTGCAACGTTGTGGTCGATTAGAATGCCGCCCCGGCTTTTTCTGATTATTCGGTCATGCTGATTGAAGTAAATGGCAGTCCCGTTGAACTAGCACCCGGCAGTAGCCTGGCTGATCTGCTTGAGCTGATGCAGTTGGCCGGGCGGCGTGTGGCGGTTGAGGTCAACCTGGACATCGTGCCGCGCAGCGCACATGCCGAGCATCGCTTGCAGCCCGGTGACCGGGTCGAAGTGGTGCATGCCATTGGTGGCGGCTGAACAGCCGCGCAAGGAGTTTCCATGAGTCAAGCTCGTAGCGACAAACCCTTCGTGCTCGCTGGTCGCAGCTATGCGTCCCGTCTGCTGGTGGGTACCGGCAAATACAAGGACCTCGAGGAAACTCGCCTGGCCATCGAAGCCAGTGGCGCGGAAATCGTCACCGTGGCGGTGCGCCGCACCAACATCGGACAGCATCCCGGCGAGCCCAATTTGCTCGATGTGATCAGCCCCGAGCGTTACACCATCCTGCCGAATACCGCCGGCTGCTTCGATGCCCAGGATGCCGTGCGTACCTGCCGGCTGGCCCGTGAGCTGCTGGACGGCCACACGCTGGTCAAGCTGGAGGTGCTGGCTGACCAGAAGACGCTCTTTCCCAATGTCATCGAGACGCTCAAGGCCGCCGAAGTGCTGGTCAAGGAAGGCTTCGATGTGATGGTCTACACCAGCGATGACCCGATCATCGCCCGCCAACTGGCCGAGATGGGCTGTATCGCCGTCATGCCGCTGGCGGGGTTGATCGGCACCGGCCTGGGTATCTGCAATCCCTACAACCTGCAGATCATTCTTGAAGAAGCCAAGGTGCCGGTGCTGGTGGATGCCGGTGTGGGCACAGCCTCGGATGCCACCATCGCCATGGAGTTGGGCTGTGATGCGGTGCTGATGAACAGCGCCATCGCGCATGCCGGTGACCCCGTACAGATGGGCGCCGCCATGCGCCATGCGGTGATCGCCGGGCGCCTCGCCTACCTGGCCGGACGCATGCCGAAGAAACTCTATGCCAGTGCCTCGTCGCCACTGGAAGGTCTGATCCGCTAACTATTGCTGCCGTGCGCCCGGTCGCCGGCCGGGCAGCGCGGTGCGTGCGCAGGTTATTTGATGAACGAAGAAACTACCCCCGACGCGGCGCGGCCGATGCGCGCCATCAAAAGCTTCGTCATGCGTGCGGGGCGCATGACCGAAGGTCAGCAGCGTGGCCTGCAGCTGGGCTGGCCGCGTTTTGGTCTGGAGCTGGCCGCCGGCCTGCAGGACTTCGATGAGGTATTCGGTCGTCAGGCGCCGCGTACCTTCGAGATCGGCTTTGGTATGGGGCAGGCGACCCTGGAGATGGCCGCTGCGGCGCCTGACGAGGACTTCATTGGTGTGGAAGTGCACCGCCCCGGCGTTGGTGCGCTGCTCAACGGCATGCTGACACAGCAGTTGGAGAATATCCGTGTGTACAGCTGCGATGCGCTGGAAGTGCTGCGTGACTGCGTGGCGGATGCCAGCCTGGATCGCGTGCTGCTGTTCTTTCCCGACCCCTGGCACAAGGCCCGGCATAACAAGCGGCGCATCGTCCAGCCGGAATGGGCGCAGTTGGTGCGGCAAAAACTGAAGGTCGGTGGTGTATTGCACATGGCCACCGACTGGCAGCCGTATGCCGAACACATGCTCGAGGTGATGAATGCCGCGCCGGGCTATCGTAACCTGGCGGTCGATGGCGGTTACATTCCACGCCCAGCAGAGCGCCCGGTGACCAAGTTCGAGCGCCGCGGTGAGCGCCTGGGTCATGGCGTCTGGGACCTCAAGTTCCGCCGCGAGCACTGATATACCAAGGGCGTACGCCGCTCACAGGGATGAACGACTAGACTGGGATCACCCGGCACCAGGATGGCCTCACCTGCTCCACCATGTTCAGGATGGGTTCGCCGAGCGCCGCTCACGAGCCAACAAGAAGTACGGCCCACGGCCGCTGCGAGGAGAATGTTGTGATGAAGCGATTGGCACTATTGCTGTTGGCGGCCTGTGCGCTGCCCGTTCAGGCCAAGGTCGACGCCGTGCAGGCAGCGCGCCTGGGGGCTGACCTGACACCGCTGGGCGCCGAGAAGGCGGGTAATGCCAGCGGCAGCATTCCGTCCTGGGAGGGCGGAATCACCACGCCGCCGGCGGAGTATCAGCCGGGTATGCACCATCCCGATCCGTTCAAGGCCGACAGCCCGCTGTTCCAGGTGGATGCCGGCAACATGGGGCAGTATGAACAGCAGCTCAGCGAAGGCCACAAGGCGCTGCTGAAAACCTACCCTGGCTACAACCTGCGGGTATTTCCGACCCGTCGTAGTGCCTCGGTGCCGCAGCGTATCTACGATGCCACTCGTTACAACGCGCAGAATGCGCAGATGATCTCCGGTGGTAATGGTGTGGAAGGGGCCGCCTCGGGGATTCCCTTCCCGATTCCCCAGGAAGGCCTGGAGGTGGTGTGGAACCACATCATGCGTTACCGCGGCGACCAGTTCCGCTATGTCACCAATCAGGCGGCTGTATTGGCCAGCGGTGCCTACAACCTGCTCAAGCTGGAGCGCGAGATCTATTTCGTGTACGGCCGTGAAGGGGTAAGCCTGCGCGATCTGGACAACACCCTGTTCTTCTACAAGTACCGTGTGGTGGCACCCTCCAAGCTGGCCGGTAATGCGCTGGTCGTGCAGGAAACCCTGGATCAGGTGCTGTCGATCCGCAAAGCCTGGCGTTTCAACCGTGGTGAGCGTCGCGTGCGTCGTTTGCCGATGCTCGCCTATGACAGCCTGCAGCCGGATACCAGCGGCATGGCCACCGCTGACGTAGTGGACATGTACAACGGTGCACCGGATCGTTATCAGTGGGAGCTGCTTGGCAAGCGTGAAATGCTCATGCCCTACAACAGCTATGCGCTGCACCAGAAAGGTATTCCGTACACCGATATTCTCCAGGAGAAGCACGTCAATCCGGCGCTGCTGCGTCATGAGCTGCACCGTGTCTGGGTGGTCGAGGCCACGCTGCGTACCGGTTTCAGCCATCCCTACGCCAAGCGTCGTTTCTACATCGACGAGGACAGCTGGCAGATCCTTGCCGTCGACCTGTACAACAAGAACGGCGAGCTGAGTGGCCTGCAGGAAGCCCATTCGATCAATTACTACGACGTGCCGATGTTCATGAGCACCCTGGAGACCATCTACGACCTGAAGGGTGGTCGCTACTTCGTCGACGGCCTGGACAACAACGAGCCGATGTACGATTTCTCTGCCGAACTGCGCCCGCGTGATTTCACCGCCCAGGCGCTGCGCCGCGAAGGCAACTGATCGCGCTTCACGGTTCAGCGGTTAATAAAAAAGCCCGTATCCCCGGATACGGGCTTTTTTTATCGCGGAGCGTGCTTAGCGTTTGCGCAGGCTGACGTTGTCGATGAACAGCGACTGGCTGCGCTGGGTGCCGAGGATCAGTAGCTCGGCACGGCGCAGCGTGCCTGCCGGCAACTGCACCTCCTGAGCCAGTGTGCTCCACTGGCCCGCCCGAGTGGCGCGCTGGCCAAGACTCAGGTGTTGACCGCGGCCCTGGCTGTCTTCGACATACAGGTAGGCGTAGGCTACCGCGCTGCTGCCACTGCTGCGGCCAATCGCCAGGTCCACCGAGAGCTGATAGCGTGCGCCGGGCTGCACCTGGCCAAGCAGGCTGATGCTGGCGCCCGAGCCTTCATACTGCCGCTGGTAGGCTTCCAGAGCGCGCTTGCCGCTGCGTGCATAACTGCTGGCGCGGATCTTGCTGTGGAAGCCCGACCAGCCGTCGATGCCATTCTCGAAGCTCCAGCTGAGTTGGCTGGGGAACGGTGGAACCGGTGGCGTGGCGGCCTGCGCCTCGACCAGTTCGACTTCGTCGATCAGCAGGCTACTGCCGCTATCGCTCCACAGGGCAACATAGGTGCTGCGTGCGTCTGCTGCGGGCTGGAAGGTGAAGTTGCGTTCCAGGCGGGAGAACTCGTTGCCGGTGAGCGACAAGCTGACCGACTGTTCGGCGCTGTAGCTGAGCCGTCCGTCGTTGAGCTCCTGGAGGATGGCCAGGCGGACATTTTCCCGGCTGTCGCGTGCCTTGAGCATGGCTTTGGCGCGCAATCGGTACTGGCTGCCGCGGTTCAGCGCGCCGACTGGTGTGACCAGCGCATCGAAGCCCTGGGTCTCCATCTGCAAGGCATTGTCGCGGCAGTTCAGCGCGACATTCACCAGGCTCAGGCGACCCTGGCCAAACAGGCTGCGCCAACCCTCGCCGTTGTTGAATTCGCCATTGCCGACCAGGCTCTTGAGTGCCGGCTTGCTGCACCAGGGCAATTCGGCCGGTGGTGGAGTGGTGCCACCCGGATTGCCAGTAACGGGTACCTGGGTGGCACGGAATGCGGCGATCTGTGCGGCCATGGCGTTGAGGGCACGAACGGCATCGGCTCGCTCATGTTCGCCACATGGACGGTTGCTGCAATCGCTGTCGCTGAGTTGCGGGTTGGAGAATACCGGGGCCTGACGGCGGGCGCCGAAGACCTGCGGGTAGGCCATGATGGTGCTGTACTGGCCCTGCACGCCATAACCACGGCTCCATTCGTGGGTGCCGCTGTGCCCGTTGTTGCTGTAATAGCCTTCCTGCTGGTCCTGCTCGTAGGAGTGGCGCAGGCCCATATTGTGCCCGGCCTCGTGGGCAAAGGTGCTGAGGCTGCAGTCAACCCCGGTCAGGCCATAGGCCATTTCCTTGGCCCCGTTGTTGAAGCGGTCGCTGTTCTTGCTGCCGCTGCCCATCCAGGCGATGCCGCAGACGCCGTAGCCCTGGCCCTGGGTGGTACGGTTGACCAGTTGCACCAGGTCCGCGCCGTATTGTTCCCGCAAGCGTTGTACCCGGCTGTCGTAGGTGAACTTGTTGAGGTTGCTGGATGACACGTCGTAGTAGTCGGCCCAATCCAGCAACTGCTTGTGTACCAGGCGCAGGCGCAGGTTAGCGCCACTCTTGGCATAGGCATTGTTGGCGTATTCGATATAGCTGGCGATGCGCGCGTCGATATCGCGGCCGTTGGGCAGCGCCTGGGCATCCTTGGTGTAGAGCACCATGATGTCGACGATCTGCGGGTTGGCCTGGGCGCTGTGGGCGGCCATGGCGAGCGCCAGGGCGGATAGCCATTGCGTTTTGTTCATGGAATTTTCCTTGTTTCAGCCCTGGCTGGGCGGCGGCAGCGGGGCCAGCTCTTGGTGGTCGTAGTGCAGGTGGTCGTTAGGGTCGGCGCGCAGTACCAGTTGGTTCTCGTCGGTGATCTGTGTCTTGCCGGTGGCGTTGTCGATGATGATGGCCAGGCTGCCGTCGCGGGTGGCTACGCTGATATGGGTTTCCAGCTTGCCGCGCACCAGGGTCAGGCTTTCCAGATCATCGTCTTCGCCCAGCGCGCCATGCCACACCGCGCTGTCCCCGGTATTGCGGGTCTGGCTCAGCGTGACGCGCAATACCTGTGCATGGCCAGGCAAGGCCAGACTGACGACTTGGCCCTGCTGCAGGTCCTGCAACAGTTGTGGATTGATCTGCGTGTAGTACTGGGTGAGCCCTTGCGCGTGCTCTTCACGCAGGCTGTCGGCGTTCCACAATACGCGCTCGCTAGGTAGGTCACCGGGGCTGTGCTTGGGCTGTGCGCTGAGCGGCAGCTGAGTACGCTTAGGCAGGGCGGCTGGCGTAACTGCAGGCGGTTGCCCAAGGCTGTCTTCCGCTTGCAGGGGCGCAGGCAGGGGCGTGGGTTGTTCGGCGAGCAGCACACCGAGTGCACCACCGACGACGGCCGTGGCCACCGCGGCGGCGATCCAGGTTTTTGACATGCAGCGTTTCCTTGTGGGAGTGAGGTTGCGCTGCGCAGTCTAGGGAGGGAGGTGTGCCGAGTTCGCTGGTTGCATCACAGCCTGGCAGCCGCTGCAGGCGGGTATGCCGCTTTGGCGAGCAGCGTCGCAGTGCCAGGGTGTGACAGTTCGCGGCCGTTGCGGAACCGCTTGGCAAAATGCTTGCGCAGGTGGCGAAAAAGCTGAGCGACTGGTCAGCTGCGGTCGGCGAGTATGCCGATGATGAAGAACACCAGCAGCAGCACCGGCGACAAGGTGAAGTTATTGAAGTGCGCCAGTCCCTTGGCCAGCCAGGGGGTGAGGAAGACGATGGCCAGGCCGTAGCCGACCGCGCAGACGATAACGAAGATCAGCGTGCGCAGGATGAAATTGAGCGAACCGATGCTGCGTTGCACCCAGGCATTGAGTCCTGGGCCGAACAGCACGAAGAGGGTTGCCATGATAGCCAGGGAGATGTCGTAGAGGTGGCCGCGGCTCCAGCGTGACAGGTTGACGATCAGGTCGAGAAGCATATCCATGGGCGGTCCTTGTCTTCACAGAAACAGTTGCAGCAGGTCGTTGAGAAACAGCTGCCCGCGGGGGCTGGCCTGCAGACGCTGTGGGTCGGGATTGAGCAGCCCCTGCTGCTCGGCGCGTTGGCGTGCCGCGTCAAGATGCGCGAGGGGCAGCCCGGTGCGCTGGCTGAACAGACTACTGGGTACGCCGTCGCTCAGGCGCAGGGCGTTCATCAGGAATTCGAAGGGTAGTTCCTGTGCGTCCAGCCAGCGGGCCCCGGCCTGCTGGCGTTGTGCGCTGGCCAGGTAGTCCTTGGGCAGACGGGTCTTCCAGGTGCGCTGGATGCGTCCGTCGGCGTGGCTGAGCTTGCCGTGGGCTCCGGCGCCAATGCCGATGAAGTCGCCAAAGGTCCAGTAATTGAGGTTATGCCGCGCCTGGCGCTGTGGCCGGGCATAGGCCGAGGTTTCGTACTGCGCGTAGCCCTGTTCGGCGAGCAGAGCCTGGCCGGCCTCTTGGATGTCCCAGAGAATGTCATCTTCCGGCAGGCTCGGCGGCTGGCTCCAGAACTGTGTGTTGGGCTCCATAGTCAGCTGGTACCAGGACAGGTGGCTGGGCTGCTGGGCGATCGCCAGATGCAGGTCGGCGAGTGCTTCTTCCAGCGTCTGCTCGGGCAGGCCGTGCATCAGGTCGAGGTTGAAATTGTCGAAACCGGCGGCGCGTGCCATGTCGGCGGCGCGCACGGCTTCGCCGCCATCATGGATGCGCCCGAGCGCCTTGAGCTTGCTGTCCTGAAAGCTCTGGATGCCGATCGACAGGCGATTGATGCCGAGCTGGCGGTAGGCGGTGAATTTGGCTTGCTCAAAGGTGCCGGGGTTGGCCTCCAGGGTGATTTCGATGTCCTCGCTGAAGGACAGGCGTTGTTGCGCACCGTCGAGAAAGCGTCCCAGTGCCTTGGCGGAAAACAGGCTGGGCGTGCCGCCACCGAAGAAGATTGAGCGCAGCGGGCGTCCTTGCGCCTGCTCACGCTCGGCCTCCAGGTCGGCCAGCAGCGCATCGACGTATGCCTCTTCCGGCAGGCTGGGGCCGGCAGCATGCGAGTTGAAATCGCAGTACGGGCATTTCTTCACGCACCACGGGATGTGCACGTACAGCGAGAGCGGCGGCAGCTCGAAAGACGCGCTGACTGCGGGCCGCTCACTCAGCGCTGTGGCCGGCGCCGGCTGGCGTGGCGCATTCATAGCCCCAGCCGCTGCTTGAGCAACTGCATGGCGCGGGCGCGGTGACTGAGCTGGTTCTTGCTGGCTTTGTCCAGTTCGGCGCTGCTGCACTGGCGCTCCTCGACCCAGAACAGCGGGTCGTAGCCGAAGCCGTTGCTGCCGCGCGGAGCCTGCAGGATACAGCCCTGCCAGAGCCCTTCGCAGATGATCGGCAACGGGTCGTCGGCATGCCGGACCAGCGCCAGGGCACAGACGAACTGGGCACTACGCTGTGCCTCGGGCACCTCGCGCAGTGCTTGCAGCAGCTTGGCATTGTTGGCGGCATCGCCCTGGCCATCGGCATAGCGTGCCGAGTAGATGCCTGGTGCGCCGCCGAGGGCATCGACGGCCAGCCCGGAGTCGTCGGCGAGTGCCGGCAGGCCGCTCAGGCGCGCAGCATGACGCGCCTTGAGGATGGCGTTCTCGACAAACGACAGGCCGGTTTCCTCAGGCTCCTCGCGGGAAAACTCGCCGACCGAGCGCAGCCGTACATGTTCGCCGAGCATGTCCTGCAGTTCCTTGAGCTTGCCGGCGTTGTGGCTGGCCAGTACCAGTTCGTTGAGCTGCATGGGGATCAATCCGCGAAGACTTCCTGGGTGAAGGTCAGCGTATGCGCCGGCCCGCCATTGCCTTGTACCTGCAGTTCAAAGACCAGTTGTTCACGGCTGTCGATGGTGAACTGTGCCAAGTAATAGATGGCCTCGCCTTCGCGCTGCTCGCGGAAGGTCAGTGGGCTGCGCTGGCCAAGCAGGTTACGCACCTGGCCGCTGACCGTGCCGGCTTGGGCCTGGCTGCCCTTGCGCAGGGCGATATTGATGACACCGCGCTGCTTGCTGCGCTCCAGGCCACTGGCGGCGGCGATATCCGGTTGCAGAAAGGTCGAGTTGAACACGCTGTAGTGCACTTCCAGCTCACCGAAACGTTGCAGGCGTTCGGCGCTGGCAGGTAGCGACAGGCTGAGGGTCAGCAGGCAAAGCAACAGGGCACGCATGGGAACTCTCCTAGACACGACTAATGCGGTAGATACCGATTTCACCCAGCAGGTTAGGCCATAGACGGCTGGCCGTGCTGTGGCGGTGCTGGCGATCGACCGCCAGGCGATCGAGGACGCGCAGCTGGCGCTGGTGACACAGCGCCTCGAAGTCCTTGAACGTACAGAAGTGGATGTTCGGTGTGTTGTACCAGGTATAGGGCAGGAAGTCGGAAACCGGCATGCGCCCCTTGCTGGCCAGGTACCAGCGGCAACGCCAGTGACCGAAGTTGGGGAAGGTGATGATGCAGGTCTTGCCCACCCGCAGCATCTCGTCGAGGATCCGGTCGGGGTAATGCACAGCTTGCAGCGCCTGGGTCATGACCACCACGTCGAAGCTGTCGCTGGCGAAGTTGCCGAGGCCCTGGTCGAGATCCTGCTGGATGACGTTGACGCCGCGCTCGATGCAGTGGGCGATGTTGTCCGGGTCGATTTCCAGGCCATAGCCGCTGACCTGCTTGTGCTCACGCAGCCAGGCGAGCAGTTCGCCGTTGCCGCAGCCCAGGTCGAGCACGCGGCTGCCGGCAGGTATCCAGTGCTGGATGATGTCCAGATCGGCACGCATGACTTATACCTCGATGCGCTGCATGTAGGCGCTGAAGGCCTGCAGGTAGCGGGGGATGGGCAGCAGGAAGGCGTCGTGGCCCTGCGGAGCGTCGATGTCCAGGTAGCAGACGTTTTTCTTGGCGGCCATCAGCGCGTTGACGATTTCCTGCGAGCGGGCCGGCGAAAAGCGCCAGTCGGTGGTGAAGGACAATACGCAGAAGTCGGCTTGGGCGACGCTCAGCGTGCGCGCCAGGTCGCCCTCATGGGCCGCCGCCGGGTCGAAGTAGTCGAGGGCCTTGGTCATCAGCAGGTAGGTGTTGGCGTCGAAGCGTCCGGAGAACTCTTCGCCCTGATAACGCAGGTAGCTCTCTACCTGGAACTCGACGCTGTGCAGGTCATAGTTGTGCGTGGCGCTCTTGCGCTCGCGTCCGAATTTTTCGCCCATGGCGTCATCGGACAGGTAGGTGATATGGCCAACCATGCGCGCCAGCATCAGGCCGCGCTTGGGAATGGTGCCAAGTTCCTGGAAGCGCCCTTCGTGGTAGTCGGGGTCGGACAGAATGGCCTGGCGGGCGACTTCATTGAAGGCGATGTTCTGTGCCGAGAGCTTGGGCGCCGAGGCGATGCATACGCAATGCCGTAGCCGTTCCGGATAGCTGATGCTCCACTGCAGGGCCTGCATGCCGCCCAGGCTGCCGCCCACCACCGCAGCCCATTGGCGGATGCCCAGGTGGTCGGCCAGGCGGGCCTGGCTGTTCACCCAGTCCTCCACGGTAATCACCGGGAAATCCGCCCCATAGGGCTTGCCGGTCGCCGGGTTGAGGCTGCTCGGGCCGGTCGAGCCGTTGCAGCCGCCCAGGTTGTTGAGGCTGACCACGAAGAACTTGTTGGTGTCGATGGGCTTGCCGGGGCCGATGCAGCTGTCCCACCAGCCGGGCTTGCGTTCGTCCACGCTGTGGTAGCCCGCGGCATGGTGATGCCCGGAGAGGGCATGGCAGATCAGCACGGCGTTGCTGGCCTGGCTGTTGAGCTGGCCATAGGTTTCGATCACCAGTTCGTAGCTGTCCAGCTGGCGGCCACAGGCCAGGGCCAGCGGTTGCTGGAAGGCCAGCCGCTGGGGGCTGACCAGGCCAACGGAGTCGGCGGGGAACACTGCGGGCATCGGACCCTGCTCTTGCTAGACGGAGGCGCCAGTCTAAAGAGCGTGAAGGCCAGCGGCAAGGCTGTGCAATACGCGGCCTCAGGCCTCGCCGGAGTCCTGGCGTGCCGCCTGTGGCAGGCTGACCACCTTGCCCTGACGCTGGATGGGCGCCGGACGGCGCAGCTGGCGCAGCATGTCGTTGGCCTGGGCCAGTTGCTGCTCCAGTTCACTGCTGTAGCGCGCCAGTTGCTGACCACGCTGGCGTGCCTGCTGGGTGTCCTGGGCCAGGGCCTTGAGGCGCAGCATATGGCTTTCCAGCAGTTGCTTGTGTTCCAGGGTGTACTGCATCAGCGGCATCAGGGCGTCACCGGCCCATTGCCGGGCATCCTCGCGCAGGCGCTTGTGCAGACTGACCACTTCCTGCACCAGGGTGGTAAAAAAGCGTCGGCTCAGGGTGCGCTGCTCGGTCAGCAGGGTCTTTAGCTGCAGGCGGAACTGGTCGGCTTTCTGGCGCAGTTGGCCGAGCTCGCGCTGGTAGCGCTTGCTGTTGAACTGCGGGGCATCGACGCCGTGCAGCGGATTATCCTGGTTGTGCCGTTGGTAGATGGCCGCAACCATGCGGTTGGCCTGTTCCGCTTCGCTGGCAAAGCTGTCCAGATCATGCTCGATGCTGTCGAAGAAACGCAGGATGGCCTGCTGGATGCCCAGGGTCGTCCAGCTACCGTTCAGGCTGTCGCTGAGCAGGCTGAGCTGCTGGTCGAGTTGTTCGGCACGCAGCGCCTGACAGAGCAGGTCGCCCTGGCGTTTGAGCAGGCGTTGATTGGTTTTCAGGCCCAGCAGGCGCCGATGGTGCTGGGCATGTTCTTCCTTGGTGCTGGCGGTCAGTTCGAAAAGCAACTGGCCATTGTCCTGCTGGTGGTTTTCCAGCAGTTGCTGTTGCTGGCGGACTTTCTCCAGGCGCAGGGCGAGGGCATGCTGGCTGTTGTTGAGCAGGGCCAGCACCTGGTTGACCACGCGCTCTTCGAGCAGGCGTTCCTTTTGCGCAACGATGCGTTCACAGAGCAGGTGCTCGAGATCGGCCATACGGCTGCGCGCGAGCAGCGCGCGGTCGCCACGCACCTTGGCCAGCAGCGCTTGCTTGGCGGACAGCGGCAGCACGTTATCGGCGTCGATGCCCAGTTGCTTGGCAGTGCTCTGGCGCATCTGCTCGATGCTCTGGGCGATCTTGGCTTCTCCGGCCAGGTCATCCCATAGCATGTCGATCTTGTTGAGCACGGCAAACAGGCTGCTCTGGGTGTTTTCATCCAGTTGGCGAATGTGGTTTTGCCAGATGGCCATGTCGCTGGCGCTGACCCCGGTATCGGTGGCCAGCAGGAACAGAATGGCTTGGGCATTGGGCAGCATCGACAGGGTCAGCTCGGGCTCGCTGCCCAAGGCGTTGAGTCCGGGCGTATCGAGGATGCGCAGGCCCTGGCGCAGCAGCGGGTGATCGAAGTTGATCAGCGCATGGCGCCAGGCCGGCACCAGTACCTGTCCCGGTTTGCCGGCTGGTTCCAGGCCGTCGGGGTGGAAGCCCAGTTGGATGGCCTGCTCCACCGGCATGGCTTTGCTGCGTGCGACCTGGGCAAAGGCCTGGGCCATGTTGGCCGGATCGCTGCTGTCCAGGGGAATATTCACCCAATAGCGCGGGATGCGTTTGAACTGCGCAATGTTGGCGGCGCTGCTGCGTGTCTCGATGGGTAGCAGGCGGATGCAGGAGCGTTCGCTGCGTGGGTCGAAAAACAGCTCGGTGGGGCACATGGTGGTGCGCCCGGCCTGCGAGGGCAACATGCGCTGGCCGTATTCGGAGAAGAACAGGCTGTTGATCAGCTCGGTCTTGCCGCGCGAAAACTCACCAACGAAGGCCAGGGTGATGTGGTCGGTGCGCAACAGCTTGAGTGCACGCTCCAGCTTGGCGGTCAGCGTCTCGGAGTTCAGCCGGTTGTGTTCCAGCCAGCTGCGGTAGCGGGTGATCTCGCGGATCAGTTCGCGCTTCCAGGCGACATAGGCATCGACCTGCTGGCTGAGTCGTTCCATGCTCATGGCAATCTCTCCGGACGTATGTCGACCTGGTAGGCGGTGCTTGCATTATGGAGAGCGCGAGGCCAGCGTCAATGCGTGGCAGTCTGCCGCCTGCGTAACCACTCAGGATGCGGGTGCCAGGCCGGGCAGCTCAGGGAGCTGGCGGGGCGCCTGGATGCGTACGCGCTTTTGCCGGCTGCTGTCGCCACTGTCCAGGCTGACCTGGCTTTTCGCCACGCCAAAAGCCTTGGCGATGAACGCCAGTAGCTGGGCATTGGCCCTGCCGTCGATCGGCGGGGCACTGATGCGGATTTTCAGGCGCTCACCATGCAGCCCGGCAAATTCATCCTTGCTGGCCTTGGGCTGCAGGTGACAGTCGAGCAACAGATCGGCGCCGTCCCAGCGAAAGTAGCTCATCAGATGAACGGGCTGAGGGCCTTGGGCATGCCGGTCATGACGACCAGGTTGCCAATCACCAGCATGTCCAAAAGGTTCAGTGCGATAAACGCAAAGATCGGTGAAATGTCCAGCCCGCCCAGGTTGGGCAGCAGGCGGCGAATCGGTGCCAGCAATGGTTCGCACAGCTGGTTGACCAGTTGTGCCGCCGGGTTGTAGCTGCCCGGTGCGACCCAGGAGAGGATCACGCTGACAATCAGGGCGAAGAAGAACACCTTGAGGAACAGCGAAGTCACACCGATCAGCGACCACACCAGCAGTTGCGCGAGATGCCCGCCAACGTCGATGCCCATCAACAGCAGGGTGACGATCATCAGCAGCAGCTGCACGCCGATAGCCAGCACCAGCGAGGCGATGTCCAGGCCGGCCAGGCCGGGAATCAGCCGGCGCAACGGCTTGAGCAGCGGCTGGGTGGCGCGCACCACGAACTGGCTGAGCGGGTTGTAGAAGTCGGCGCGTACCAGTTGCAGGATGAAACGCAGCAGGATGATCAGCAGGTACAGGCTGCCGAGCGTCTGGATGACATAGATGAAGGCAGTACTCAAACCATTCATGGGAAAGCTCCGGGTTTAGTCGCCGAGTTGGGCGGCCAGTTCGGCCGAGCGTTGCTGGGCAGCCTGCATGGCCTGCTGTACCAGTTCACTGAAACCGCCGGCCTGGAAGCAGCGAATGGCTGCCTCGGTGGTGCCGTTGGGCGAGGTGACCCGACGGCGGAGCTCGCCGGCCTCGACCTGGCTTTCCGCGGCCATGCGGGCCGCGCCCAGTGCAGTGTGCTGGGCGAGGCGTGCGGCGGTTTGCGCATCCAGGCCGAGTTGTGTGCCGGCTTGGGTCATGGCCTCGATGAGCAGGAAGAAATAGGCTGGGCCGCTACCGGACAGGGCGGTAACCGCATCGATCTGTTGTTCTTCGTCGAGCCACAAGGCTAGACCAACCGCGCCCAGCAGTTGTTCGGCAAGCTGGCGCTGCGCCGCGCTGACCTCGGGCGTGGCAAACAGACCGCTGACGCCCTGGCGCAGCAGGGCTGGGGTATTGGGCATGCAGCGCACGATGGCCGGCGCAGTGGGGCGCTCCGCACGCAACCAGTTGGCCAGGCTGGCGCAGCTGATGCCGGCGGCGATCGAGACAACCAGCTCATGCCCCTTGAGGTGCTTGGCCAGGTCCAGGCAGACCGCTTTCATCACCTGGGGCTTGACCGCCAGCACCACGACATCGGCTTCGGCGATGGCGGCCGGGTTGTCGGCGAACAGTTCGATGCCGTGCTCGGCGTTCAGGCGGCTGCGTTGCTCTACACCGGGGTCACTGGCGCGGATATGACTGGCCGGGACACCCTGGGCGAGCAGGCCGCCGATCAGGCTGGTGGCCATGTTGCCGGCGCCGACAAAGGCTATGCGAGGCGAATTCATCGGTATTCCTTAAGAGTGAGGGGTGGCGTAGTCGCGGGCGCCAAACAGGGCGGTGCCGATGCGTACCCAGGTGGCACCTTCGGCAATGGCGGCTTCCAGGTCATGGCTCATGCCCATGGACAACGTCGCCAGGGGCGGCTGCAGGTCGCTCGCCAGTTGGCGCAATTGCGCGCAGGCGGCGCGCTGCTGCGCGAGATCGTCGCTGGGCTCGGGGATGGCCATCAGACCGCAGAGTTGCAGGTTAGTCAGCTTGGCCACGGCGGCGGCGAGCGCCGGGAGTTCTGCGGGCGAGCAGCCTGACTTGCTGGCTTCGCCGCTGATGTTGACCTGCAGGCAGATCTTCAGCGGGGGCAGGTTGGCCGGGCGCTGTTCGGACAGGCGCTGGGCGATTTTCAGGCGGTCTACCGAATGCACCCAGGCAAAATGTTCGGCAATCAGCCGGGTCTTGTTGGACTGGATGGGGCCGATGAAATGCCAGGTAATCGGCAGGTCGGCCAGTTCCTGCTGCTTGCTCAGCGCTTCCTGCAGGTAGTTTTCGCCAAAGTCACGCTGGCCGCAGGCGAAGGCCTCGCGCACGGCCTGTGCCGGCTTGGTCTTGCTCACTGCGAGCAGCTGTATGTGTGCGGGATCACGCCCCGAGGCTTGCGCTGCCGCACGGATGCGCGCGGCAACCTTTGCAATATTCTCTGCTATCGTGGACATTACTTGCGCTCTATAGCCCGGCCGTCTTGGCTCTGCGGCATTCTACCTGCTTGCATCTGATTGGGGAGTCCCATGGATATTACCGAGCTGCTTGCCTTCAGCGCCAAGCAAGGCGCGTCGGACCTGCACCTCTCGGCTGGCTTGCCGCCGATGATTCGCGTGGATGGCGATGTGCGGCGGATCAACTTGCCGCCGATGGATCACAAACAGGTCCATGCGCTGATCTACGACATCATGAATGACAAGCAGCGCAAGGATTACGAGGAATTCCTCGAGACCGACTTTTCCTTTGAAGTGCCCGGCGTAGCGCGCTTCCGGGTTAACGCCTTCAATCAGAACCGTGGGGCCGGCGCGGTCTTCCGGACCATTCCTTCCAAGGTGCTGACCATGGAAGAACTGGGAATGGGCGAGATCTTCAAGAAGATCTCCGATGTGCCGCGTGGCCTGGTGCTGGTGACCGGTCCGACCGGTTCGGGTAAGTCGACCACCCTGGCGGCGATGCTCGACTACCTTAACAACTGCAAGTACCACCACATTCTTACCGTGGAAGACCCGATCGAATTCGTTCACGAATCGAAGAAGTGCTTGGTCAACCAGCGTGAAGTGCATCGCGACACCCTGGGCTTCAACGAGGCGCTGCGTTCGGCCCTGCGTGAAGACCCGGACATTATTCTGGTCGGCGAGATGCGCGATCTGGAGACCATCCGCCTGGCGCTGACTGCTGCGGAAACCGGTCATCTGGTGTTCGGCACCCTGCACACCACCTCGGCAGCCAAGACCATCGACCGTATCGTCGACGTGTTCCCGGCCGAGGAGAAATCCATGGTTCGCTCGATGCTTTCCGAATCGTTGCAGGCGGTTATCTCGCAGACGCTGATCAAGAAGATTGGCGGTGGCCGGGTAGCGGCCCACGAGATCATGATCGGCACGCCGGCCATTCGTAACCTGATCCGCGAGGACAAGGTGGCGCAGATGTATTCGGCGATCCAGACCGGCGGTGCGCTGGGCATGCAGACCCTCGATGCCTGCCTGAAGAGCCTGGTGGCCAAGGGGCTGATCAGCCGGGAAAACGCCCGCGAGAAAGCCAAGACTCCGGAAAACTTCTGATAAATACGACCGCCCGCCGAGGCGGCGCGGTCGCTGTGCCAGTGCAGGTAGGGCTTCATGGAATTTGAAAAACTGTTGCGACTGATGGTCGAGAAGGGTGGTTCCGACCTGTTCATCACGGCGGGGGTGCCGCCGTCGATGAAGGTCAATGGCAAGATCATGCCGGTGACCAAGGTGCCGATGTCACCCGAGCAGACCCGTGAAACCGTGCATTCGGTGATGAACGAACAGCAGCGTCGCGAGTTTGCCGAAAATCACGAGTGCAACTTTGCCATCAGTGCACGTGGCATCGGCCGCTTCCGGGTCAGCGCCTTCTATCAGCGCAATCTGGCCGGCATGGTGTTGCGGCGTATCGAAACCAATATTCCGACCCTGGAAGACCTCAAGTTGCCTGAGGTGCTGAAGAAGCTGGCGATGACCAAGCGTGGCCTGGTGTTGTTCGTCGGGGCCACAGGGACCGGGAAATCAACGTCGCTGGCGGCGATGATCGGTTATCGCAACAAGAATTCCAGTGGCCACATCATCTCTATCGAAGACCCGATCGAGTACATCCATCAGCACCAGAGTTGCATCGTTACCCAGCGTGAAGTGGGCATCGATACCGACTCTTTCGAGGTTGCCCTGAAGAACACTCTGCGCCAGGCGCCCGATGTGATTCTGATTGGCGAGATTCGTACACGTGAAACCATGGACTACGCGGTAGCCTTTGCCGAAACCGGGCACTTGTGTCTGGCGACCCTGCACGCCAACAATGCCAACCAGGCGCTGGATCGAATCATCAACTTCTTCCCGCCGGATCGGCAGAACCAGGTGTGGATGGACCTGTCGCTCAACCTCAAGGCCATTGTCGCTCAGCAGCTGGTGCCGACACCGGATGGCAAGGGGCGTCGCGCGGTAATCGAAGTGCTGATCAATACCCCGCTGGCGGCTGACCTGATCCGTAAGGGTGAGGTTCATGAACTCAAACCTCTGATGAAGCGCTCCACCGAGCAAGGCATGCAGACCTTCGATCAGGCGCTGTACAACCTCTATGTGCAGGGCGAAATCACTTACGAAGATGCCTTGCTGCATGCCGATTCGGCGAACGACCTGCGTCTGATGATCAAGCTCGGTTCGGAAACGGATGGTGAGCACCTGACCAGCATGAGTCAGGGGCTCAGCCTGGAAATGAGCGAGGATGACCAGCCAGGCATGCGTTTGCGCCGCTGAACTCGCTGGGTTCTGGTTGCGCCCCGTCACCTTTGGTCACGGGGCGTTTTTCTAGGTGATCAGAACAGATCCAGCGGTGCATCTTCCTCGATGGGCAGCGGACTGCCAGGGGCTTGCAGGCTGGGGTCGAACTCGCTCATCGAAGGCGGAGTGTCCTCGCTTTTGAAAACCTCGAAGTAGGCGTTTGGATTGCCGGGCGTCGCTGCGCGACCGCTGAACGGATCGACACGCAGGGTTACCACCCCAGGCGGTTGTGGTAGCAGGCGTTGTGGGCGGTCCTTGAGTGCTTCACCCATAAAGCTCATCCAGATCGGCAGGGCAACCGTGCCACCATATTCGTTACGGCCCAGGCTGGCCGGTTGGTCGAAACCGCTCCACACCGTAGTGACCAGGTCGGCGTTGTAGCCGGAGAACCAGCTGTCCTTGGACTCATTGGTCGTACCGGTCTTGCCGGCCAGGTCGGCACGTTGCAAGGCCAGGGCGCGCCTGCCGGTGCCGCGGGTGATGACGTCCTGCAGCATGCTGGTGAGGATATAGCTGGTGCGTGGGTCGATGATTTGCTCTGCGCTTGGCGGCACGCTCTCGCTAGACGGGACACCGCTGCTGGGTAGTAGCGGTGTCAGGCCGGGCACGCTGCGCGGATTGGCGACGAATAGCTGTTGTCCGTCGCGACTGTCAATCCGTTCGATCAGGTAGGGTTCGATCTTGTACCCGCCGTTGGCGAATGCTGCCCATCCGGTAGCGATTTCCATCGGCGTCAGATTGGCGGTGCCCAGGGCTAGCGAAAGATTGCCAGGCAGGTCTTCGCGGCGAAAGCCGAAGCGCTCGATATAGCTGAGTGTCTTATTGATACCCAGATCCTGCAGAAGGCGAATCGATACCAGGTTACGTGAACGATAAAGCGCTTCGCGTAGGCGAATGGGGCCAAGGAAGGTGTTGTTGTCGTTTTTCGGTCGCCAGGCTTCGGCCATGCCGGCTTCCTGGAAAACGATGGGGGCGTCATTGACCAGGCTGGCAGCGGTGTAGCCGTTATCCAGTGCAGCGCTGTAAACGAAGGGTTTGAAGCTGGAGCCTGGCTGGCGTTTGGCCTGGGTGGCACGGTTGTAATTGCTCTGCTCGAAAGAAAAGCCGCCTACCAGGGCGCGAATGGCGCCGTTTGCCGGATCCAGCGTAACCAGTGCGCTTTGCGCAGCAGGCAGTTGGGCGAAAACGAGTCTGTCGTCATCCAGGCGCTTGACTCGGATAATATCGCCGGGCTGGACGATATCGGCCGGTTTGCGTGGCACTGGGCCCATGCTATTGCTGTTGAGGAAGGGCCGCGCCCACTGCATGCTTGTCCAGGCGACTGCCTGTTCTTCACCGTTGCGTAGCATGACCAGGATGCCGCTTTGCTCAACCTGGGTGACCAAGGCGGGCTCCAGGCCGCCTAGACTGCGCTGCTGCGCTAGACGGGCAGGCCATTGCTCGCGAGGTAGTTCAGCCAGGCGTGCTTCCGGGCCGCGATAGCCGTGGCGCTGATCGTAGCTACGCAGCCCTTCATGCAGGGCGCGGTTGGCGCTTTCCTGGAGGTTGCTGGGTACTGTGACATACACCCTGAAGCCTTCGGTGTACGCTTCGCTGCCGTATCGGCCGACCATTTCTGCGCGTGCCATCTCGGCGATATAGGGTGCGCTGAGCTCTGGCTTTGGCACGTGGTAGCTGGCGGCGATGGGCTCTTCGATGGCGGCCAGATAGCGTGCCTGATCAATCTTGCCGAGGCGATACATGCGCCCCAGAATCCAGTCGCGGCGTTCCTTGCTGCGTGTAGGATTGACCAGCGGATTGAATGCCGAGGGGGCTTTGGGTAGGCCGGCAATCATGGCCATCTGGGCCAGGCTCAGTTCGCCTATGGGCTTTCCGTAGTAGACCTGGGCAGCGGCTTCGATGCCGTAGGCTCGGTGTCCCAAGTAGATTTTGTTGACATAGAGCTCAAGGATTTCTTCCTTGCTCAGCTCTCGTTCTATTTGCAAGGCAAGCAGAATCTCGGTGATTTTGCGTGAGAAGCTGCGTTCACTGGTGAGGAAGAAGTTCTTCGCCACCTGCATGGTGATGGTGCTGCCGCCGCTTTGGATCTGTCCGGTTTTCAATAATTGTGTCGCAGCGCGCAACAGGCTGCTGAAGTCGACGCCATGATGTTGGCTGAAGTTGTCGTCCTCGGCCGAAAGCAGGGCTGCAATAAAATCTTCAGGAATGTCGGCAAAGGCAATGGGCGCACGGCGCATCTCGCCAAACTCAGCGATCAGTTTCTGATCATGGCTGTAGACGCGCAGAGGTATCTGCAGTTGGATGCTGCGTAGCGACTCGACGGACGGCAGGCTGGGGCTAAGATACAGGTAGGCGCCACTGAAACTGAGCAGTGCAGCACAAAATATGGCGACGCCAGACCACCAGAAAAACTTGAGCAGGCGAATCAAGATGATGGGATTTCCAGATAAAAGAATGAGTTAAGAGTAGGCTTCGGTGAAAAGGGAAAAGCTGGTCACATTATAAGCGGTTTTTTTCAAGGGGAGCCATTTGCGCTTCTGTCAAGACTGTTATTTAATGTGGAAAAACATAAATCGTCCGTAAGTATCGGATGCTGATAGGAAATCCGTCGTGCTAGGGCTCTTCAACAAGAAAGCGAACACGCTGCTGGGGATCGACATTAGCTCGACCTCGGTCAAGCTCCTTGAACTGAGTCGCTCGGGAAGCCGCTACAAGGTAGAGGCCTACGCCGTCGAGCCTCTTCCACCCAATGCCGTTGTTGAAAAGAATATTGCCGAGCTGGAAGGTGTCGGCCAGGCTCTTGCGCGTGTGGTGGCGCGAGCCAAAAGCGGGGTCAAGCAGGCCGCGGTCGCCGTTGCCGGTTCGGCGGTCATTACCAAGACCATCGAGATGGAAGCTGGTCTGACGGATGACGAGCTGGAAACTCAGCTGAAGATCGAAGCCGATCAGTACATTCCTTATCCACTGGAAGAGGTGGCGATCGACTTCGAGGTGCAGGGGCCTTCTGCGCGCAACCCCGAACGGGTAGAGGTGCTGCTGGCAGCTTGCCGTAAGGAAAACGTCGAGGTGCGCGAGGCTGCGCTTGCACTGGCTGGATTGACCGCCAAGGTGGTTGACGTGGAGGCCTATGCGCTGGAGCGGGCGTATGGCTTGCTGGCATCGCAGTTGAGTAGCAGCTCTGATGATCTTACCGTGGCTGTGGTGGATATTGGCGCCACGATGACTACGTTGAGCGTCCTGCACAACGGTCGCACGATTTATACCCGCGAGCAGTTGTTTGGCGGTAAGCAGCTGACTGACGAGATTCAGCGTCGTTATGGTCTGTCCGTTGAAGAGGCGGGGTTGGCCAAGAAGCAGGGTGGTTTGCCGGATGACTATGATTCGGAGGTCTTGCAACCCTTCAAGGATGCCGTAGTGCAGCAGGTTTCTCGCTCCCTGCAGTTCTTCTTTGCCTCTGGGCAGTTCAATGATGTGGATTACATCCTGCTCGCTGGCGGTACCGCGTCAATTGCTGATCTGGATCGTTTGATCCAGCAGAAAATCGGCACGCCAACGCTGGTGGCCAATCCTTTTGCCGATATGGCGCTAAGTGGCAAGGTCAATGCGGGTGCGCTCGCCAGTGATGCGCCTGCTTTGATGATTGCTTGCGGCCTGGCAATGAGGAGTTTTGACTGATGGCACGGATCAACCTACTCCCTTGGCGTGAGCAGCTGCGCGAGGAGCGTAAGCAGCGCTTCATGGTTACTTTGGCTGGCGTGCTTGTCGTGGCTGGTGGCCTGGTTTTTGTTGGCGACCAGTATCTCAATGGCGCCATTGAGTCCCAGCAGGCTCGCAACGACTATCTGCGCAAGGAAATTGCGGTTTTGGATGCGCGAATCGCTGAAATCAGCGAGCTGAAACAGCGACGGGAACAGCTCTTGGAGCGGATGAAGATCATCCAGGACCTGCAAGGCAATCGCCCGATCATTGGGCGAATCTTTGATCAATTGGTGCGCACCTTGCCGGATGGTGTGTATTTCACCAGTCTGAAAATGAACGGCCAAACCATTGCGGTAGTGGGCGCTGCCGAATCCAACAACCGTGTGTCGAACCTGATGCGCAACATGGATGCTTCCGAGTGGCTGACTGCGCCCAACCTGACCGAGGTTAAGGCTGTGACTGCCGGGGCTGTCGATCAGGCCAATGTGTTCCAGTTGACCGTGCAGCAAACCAGGCCGCCGGTTGAAGGTGAGCAGGCGGGAGTTAAGCCATGAGTTTTGCCAAGAGTCTCGAATCGCTGAAGAAAGTTGAACTGTCGGAGCTTGATCTCAATAACATCGGTGTCTGGCCGGCACCTGTTAAGTTCATCTTTGCTGTTATTTTGTTTGTGGTTGTGCTTTTTCTCGGGTACCACTTCCATCTGCAAGATCTGCAGGTTTCGCTGGATGCACAGGTGGCGGAAGAGCAAACCCTGAAGGAGCAGTTTTCTGTTAAGGCATTTCAGGCCGCCAATCTTGATGCTTATAAAGAGCAAATGGTGGAAATGGAGGAGTCGTTTGGTGCTTTGCTGAGGCAGCTTCCCAGCGATACTGAAGTGCCTGGCTTGCTCGAGGATATCACGCGTACTGGTCTGGGTAGTGGTCTAGATTTCGAGCAAATCAAGCTGTTACCTGAGGTGGCTCAGCAGTTCTATATCGAGTTGCCTATTCAGATTGATGTGGTGGGCAGCTATCACGATTTGGCAACTTTTGTCAGCGGTGTGGCGAGCTTGCCGCGCATCGTAACCCTGCATGATTTCGCTATTGCTCCTGCTGCAGAGGGCAGTTCACGTTTGAAGATGGGGATTTTGGCCAAAACTTATCGCTACAACGATAAGGGGGTTAATCAATGATCCGCTTTAAGTATTTAGCTGCGCTTGCTGTCGCAACATTGCTTGCCGGTTGCGAGTCTCACTCTGGTTTTGCGGATTTGAATGCTTTTATGGATGAGGTGCGTGCTCGTCCAAAGGGCGCTATCGAGCCGTTGCCCAAGTTTGCTGCCTACGAGCCTTTTACTTATCAGGCCAGCAACTTGCGGAGTCCCTTCCAGCCGCCCATCAAGATTGACATGGCTGCTAAGCAAAAAGCTGGTGATCGAGTGGTCAAGCCAGACGAGACGCGGATCAAGCAGTTTCTGGAGGGTTTCAATATAGAGACCTTTACCATGGTAGGCACGCTGTCTAACGACGCAGGTACCTATGCGTTGATTACCGGTAGTGATGGCGTGCATCGCGTCAAGATCGGTGATTATCTCGGCACCAATCATGGCAAGGTGGTGGCTATCAGCGAGTCGCAGATTGATGTAGTGGAAATTGTTACCGACGGTGAGGGCGGATGGGTCGAGCGCCCGCGCTCCCTTACGCTCAAAGAGCGCTCATAGGACGAATGCACGATGAACAACACAGATAACTCTTCACGTCGAGGCTGCCCGATGAAGCACGGATTCCTCCCTCTCGGTCTGGCTGCGGTTCTGGCAGGCTTTGCGCCTTCCTTGTTGGCGGCCAACATTCAGAGCCTGGACGTAGCCTCGCTACCAGGTGACAAGATCGAGCTCAAGCTTGGCCTGGATGAGCCAGTCGCCGCTCCGCGTGGCTATACCATCGAGCAGCCTGCGCGAATTGCTCTGGATCTACCTGGAGTCTCCAGCAAGTTGGGGATCAAGAATCGTGAGCTGGGTGCGGGTAATGCACGCAGCCTGACTGTAGTGGAGGCTAAAGATCGCACCCGTCTGATTGTTAACCTTACTACGCTTACGCCTTACTCTACCCGTGTTGAGGGTAATAACCTTTACGTGGTGATTGGTGCGGGCCAGGCGCCTGTTGCCGCGTCCGCTGCGCCGGTGGCGCAGCCCGTTGTGACTGCGCCCGTTAAAGCAGTGACCTCCGCAGCCAAGGAAATTCGGAATATTGATTTCCAGCGTGGCGAGCAGGGTGAAGGCAATCTGGTTATCGATCTCTCGGACTCCAGTATCACGCCGAATATCGAGGAGCAGGGTGGCAAAATTCGCGTCACATTTGCCAAAACGCAGTTGCCTGAGGCCATGCGTGCGCGTCTTGATGTCAAGGATTTCGCAACGCCGGTTAACTTCGTCAATGCCAGTGTGAGCGGCGATAATGTATCCATCGTCATTGAGCCAACCGGCTTTTATGATTATCTGGCTTTTCAGGCTGACAATCGTCTGACCATCAGCGTCAAGCCGTTGGCCCAGGATGAAGTGGAGAAGCGCAAAGCTGAGCGTTTTGCCTATACGGGTGAAAAGCTTTCGCTCAACTTCCAGGATATTGATGTGCGTTCGGTGCTGCAGTTGATCGCCGATTTCACTGACCTGAACTTGGTTGCCAGCGATACTGTGGAGGGCAGCATTACGCTGCGTCTGCAGAATGTGCCTTGGGATCAGGCGCTGGATCTGGTTCTGAAAACCAAGGGTCTCGACAAACGCAAGGTCGGCAATGTCTTGTTGGTTGCCCCGGCGGAAGAAATCGCCGCGCGTGAGCGTCAGGAGCTTGAGGCGAAGAAGCAAATTGCTGAGCTCGCCCCTCTGCGTCGCGAGCTGATTCAGGTTAACTACGCCAAAGCTTCTGACATCGCCAAGCTGTTCCAGTCGGTTGCCACTGCAGATGGCGCTGTTCCGGATCGTGGCTCAATTACCGTGGACGATCGCACCAACAGCATCATTGCATTCCAGACGCAGGATCGCTTGGATGAATTGCGCCGCGTTGTCGCGCAGCTGGATATTCCGGTACGCCAAGTCATGATTGAGGCGCGTATTGTTGAGGCGGCTGTTGGTTACGACAAGGCTCTGGGTGTTCGTTGGGGGGGCGCTTTCTGGGGTGACAAAAACTGGAATTTCTACGGTAAGGACGGTGCTCAAACTGTCGAAACCAAAGATGGAGTGACTACATTGCGTCTCCCTGGTACTGACACTGTCGGTAACTGGACGGCTAAAGATGGTGTAGCACCGGTTCCGTTTGTCGATATGGGCTTGGCTAACAGTACCTCTGGTATTGGTTTGGGCTTTGTAACCGATAATGCCATTCTTGATCTGCAGTTGTCGGCGATGGAAAAAACCGGTAACGGGGAAGTGATTTCTCAGCCTAAAGTGGTGACTTCGGACAAGGAGACGGCCAAGATTCTCAAAGGCTCGGAGATCCCTTATGAAGAATCTAGCTCCAGCGGTGCGACCACGGTTGCTTTCAAGGAAGCTGCGCTTTCCCTCGAAGTAACACCGCAAATCACGCCAGATAATCGAGTGATTATGGAAGTTAAGGTCAACAAGGATGAGCCGGACTTTTCTCAGGCAGTCAAAGGTGTTCCGCCAATCAAGAAGAACGAGGTTAACGCCAAGGTGTTGATCAATGACGGTGAGACCATTGTCTTGGGTGGCGTATTCTCCAGTACGCAGACTAAATCAGTGGAGAAAGTGCCTTTCTTGGGCGACCTGCCATACTTGGGGCGTCTCTTCCGTCGTGACATTGTGGAAGACAAGAAGAATGAGCTGCTGGTCTTCCTCACCCCGCGCATCATGAATAGTCAGTCGATTGCCGTGAATCGCTGAGTGCTTGTGGCCAATTTGATTCTGGTCGGCCCGATGGGTGCTGGTAAAAGCACCATCGGGCGCTTGTTGGCCAAGGAAGTGCGTTACCTGTTCAAAGATTCCGATAAGGAAATCGAGCAGCGTACGGGGGCGGATATTCCCTGGATCTTTGATGTAGAGGGGGAACAGGGCTTTCGTGAGCGCGAGCAGGCTATGATTGCTGAGCTTTGCGCGGAGGATGGCCTGGTTCTGGCGACAGGCGGTGGTGTGGTGATGCGTCCCGAGAACCGCCAGGCTATTCGCCAGGGTGGCCGGGTTATCTACCTGCACACGTCGGTGGAGCAGCAGTTGGAGCGCACTTCGCGTGATCGTAACCGCCCCTTGTTGCGAACGGCCAATCCTGGGCGTGTTCTCACTGAATTGATGGCGATTCGTGACCCGCTTTACCGAGAGGTGGCAGATATCATCATCGAAACCGATGAACGGCCGCCGCGCCTGGTGGTTCAGGAAATTCTCGCGCAGCTGCAGAGTCTTCCTCCTCGCTGATTGGCTGCCGCTTCTGCGGTATCCTAATAGCCATTTTAGCGAGGGCAGCATGCGTACACTTCAGGTCGATCTCGGCGAGCGTAGTTATCCGATCATCATTGGCAGTCATCTGTTGGGGCAGGGTGATCTGTTGCGCCCCTACATTGCCGGGCGGCAGGTGGCCATCGTAACCAACAGCACGGTTGCACCTTTGTATCTGGAGCGTTTGCAGCAGGCGCTCGGTGGCTATGCGGTTATCTCTATTGTTCTGCCCGATGGTGAGGCGTTTAAGGATTGGCAGCACTTGCAGCGGATCTTCGATGGCTTGCTGCAGGCGCGCCATGATCGGCGCACGACCCTGATCGCCTTGGGCGGTGGGGTTGTCGGTGATATGACGGGTTTTGCTGCTGCTTGCTATCAGCGCGGCGTCGACTTCATCCAAGTTCCGACCACACTGCTCTCGCAGGTTGATTCCTCGGTGGGTGGCAAGACCGGCATCAATCACCCGCTGGGTAAGAATATGGTCGGCGCGTTCTATCAGCCCAAGGCTGTGCTGATTGATGCTGCCACCCTGCAAACCCTTCCCGCGCGTGAGTTGTCGGCAGGTTTGGCCGAGGTGATCAAGTATGGCTTGATTTGCGATGCGCCTTTTCTTGACTGGCTGGAACAAAACATCGTTGCCCTGCGTGGGTTGCAGCCAGCGGCACTCATTGAGGCTATCGAGCGGTCCTGTGCTGCCAAGGCCCGGGTAGTTGCTGCGGATGAGCGTGAGTCGGGATTGCGCGCCACGCTAAACCTTGGACACACCTTCGGGCATGCCATCGAAACCCACATGGGCTATGGCAAGTGGCTGCATGGCGAAGCCGTGGCGGCTGGAACCCTCATGGCCGCACAGATGTCACATCGCTTGGGTTGGTTGACAGCCAGTGAGCGTGATCGCGTGGCGCGCTTGTTACTTGCGGCGGGGTTGCCCGTGGTGCCGCCTGCCGAGATGACGGCGGAAGATTTCTTGCAGCATATGGCTGTGGATAAGAAAGTGCTGGATGGTCAGTTGCGCCTTGTTTTGCTCAAGGCAATGGGCGAGGCCTGTGTCACTGCTGATTATCCGGCGAGCCTGCTGCAGGACGTACTGCTAACCGACTATGCCGCTATTGTCGCGCAACTCTGAGAGATTCGACGCTAAATGAACAGCATGCATGCTGACGAGGCTTTCCTCGCGCATTACCAGCTCAGTCATGACCCCTTTGCGGCTCGAGTGCCGGGCTTCAAATTCTTTCCTGCGCAACGCAAGCCGGTACTTGGGCAGTTGCATCATCTGGCGCGTTATAGCCAGTTGTTGTTGGTGGTGAGCGGGCCTCAGGGGAGTGGCAAGACGCTATTGCGCCAGGCACTGGTTGCCAGCACCAATAAGCAGGCGGTGCTCAGTGTGGTGTTGTCGGCGCGAACATCTCCAGATGCAGCCTCCCTGTTGCGTCAGGTGGCGCAGGGAATTGGCGAGCAACAGGCGGAGTTGCCGATGCTGCTTGCGCGCATCGGACAGCTTACCTTGACCGGCCAGGAAGTTTACCTGTTAGTGGATGATGCAGAGCTGCTCGATGAGTCGGCTTTGCGTGCTTTGTTCGCTTTGGCAGAGGGGGGGCGAGACGGTCATCCGCATTTATTCCTGTTTGCGGAGCCTTCCCTGTTGGCGCGTCTCGATTCCCTGTCTGCCGGCGAAGAGCGCTATCACGCCATAGCCTTGCAGCCTTATTCGTTCGAGGAGTGCTGCGAGTATCTGGCGCAGCGCCTGGAGGGGGCGGGGCAGGCGCTCGAGCTATTCGACGAAGAGCAGTTGCAGGAAATCCATCGTGCATCCGGTGGTTGGCCGGGCGGTATTAACCAGGTTGCCAAGGATGAGCTGCTGGACGGCATGTTGGCGGCCCGGCGCTCGACGACTGCCTCGCGTGTACAGTGGCCTGTCAAGCACTTGTTGGCGCTGCTGGTGGTGGCTGGCGCTATGGCGGCGGCTTGGTTCATGCAGCGTGAAACCTCTGCTCCGCTGCAGGTTGAGGCGGAGCGACCCCTTGAATTGGCGGTGCGGCCGGTAGTAAAGGCTGCGCAGCCTGTGGCAGGTGAGTCGACGGAAATTGCCTTCGATGGTGCGCGTCAGCCATTGCCGCTTCCGCTGGTGGGTGAAGCGCAGCCTGTCATTCGTCAGCCGCTTGCCGCGGCGGCGGGTTCGGAAGCCGAGGAGGTTGTCTCGCCGGGTAGTGCTGAGCCTGTTGCTCCGGTTACCAGTATTGCACCTGTGGTGGCTGTGCCAGCCTTGCCGCCAGCACCAGCACCAGCACCAGCACCAGCACCAGCACCAGCACCAGCACCAGCACCAGCACTAGCGCCGGCGCCGGCGCCGGCGCCGGCATCGGCACCGGCACCGAAGCCCGTCCCTCCTGTACAGAACGTGCCTGCGAAGCCTGCTCCGGCCGCAGTCAGCAAGCCTCAGTCTGCTTCGGTTAAGGGTGTGTTGGCGGATAGCGCCTGGTATCGCAGTCAGGCGGCAGGGCGCTATGTGTTGCAGGTAGCGGGTACGCGCTCCGAGGCCAATGCGCAGGCGCTGGTGCGCCAGGGTGGTGGCGAATATCGCTACTTCCGCAAGCAGCATCAGGGGCAGCCGCTGTTTGTGGTCACATATGGTGCGTTCAGTGGTCGCACAGCGGCGCAGGCTGCCATCCGTGAGTTGCCCGCAAAGCTTCAGGCGGGTAAGCCTTGGCCGCGTAGTATCGGGAGTATCCAGCAGGAAATGGATTGATGCGCCATTTTGGTGCGAAAGTGCTCTAACATGGTGCAGCGACGGATTCTTTCATAATTGCGACATATATTTTTGCGTTTGAGTCGCAAAAATGTGTGACACGCACAGGCAGATATGTACAATGGCTTCCCTTTCGCCCGTGGAAAACTCGGTGTTTCCTTGTGCGCGAAAGGTAAGCTGCTGTAATTGTTCATGTTTTTGCGGTGAGGGTGTCTATGAAAGCAGGTTTGTACCGTCCTGATGAGTTCAGGGATAACTGCGGCTTTGGTTTGATCGCCCACATGCAGGGTGAGGCCAGTCATCACTTGCTGCAGACCGCCATTGAGGCGCTGACCTGCATGACGCACCGCGGCGGCATCAATGCGGATGGCAAGACGGGGGATGGTTGTGGTCTGCTTATCCAGAAGCCTGATCAGTTCCTGCGTGCGGTGGCTCAGGAGCAGTTCTCGGTCGCATTGCCGGCGCAGTACGCGGTAGGCATGGTGTTCTTCAATCAGGACTCCAGCAAAGCCGAGCAGGCTCGCGAAAACATGAACCGCGCTATCCTCGCTGCCGGTCTGCAGCTGATCGGATGGCGCAAGGTGCCTATCGATACGCGCGTGCTTGGGCGCCTGGCTCTGGAGCGCCTGCCGCAGATCGAGCAGGTGTTTATCGGCGGCGAGGGTTTCAGCGAGCAAGAGTTTGCCATCAAGCTGTTCAGCGCGCGGCGCCGCTCTTCGGTAGCCAATGCTGCCGACAGCGATCACTACATTTGCAGTTTCTCGCACAAGACCATCATTTATAAGGGTCTGATGATGCCGGCCGACCTGGCCGCCTTCTATCCAGACTTGAGCGACGAGCGCCTGAAAACCGCTATTTGCGTGTTCCATCAGCGTTTCTCGACCAATACCTTGCCGAAATGGCCGCTGGCGCAACCTTTCCGCTTCCTGGCGCACAACGGCGAAATCAATACCATCACCGGCAACCGCAACTGGGCCCAGGCGCGTCGTCTGAAGTTTGCCAATGAGCAGATTCCCGACCTCGAAGAGCTGGGGCCGCTGGTCAATCGTGTCGGTTCCGACTCTTCGAGCATGGACAACATGCTGGAGTTGATGGTGACCGGCGGTATCGATCTGTTCCGTGGCGTGCGCATGATCATTCCGCCGGCTTGGCAGAATGTCGAAACCATGGACCCTGAGCTGCGTGCTTTTTATGAGTACAACTCCATGCATATGGAGCCGTGGGACGGCCCGGCTGGCGTGGTGTTGACCGATGGGCGTTATGCGGCCTGCCTGCTGGATCGCAATGGCCTGCGTCCGGCGCGTTGGGTGACCACAAAGAATGGCTACATCACTCTGGCCTCGGAAATCGGCGTGTGGAATTACCAGCCCTCAGACGTGCTGGCCAAGGGGCGCGTCGGGCCTGGACAGATTCTTGCGGTGGATACCGAAACAGGTCAGGTGCTGACTACCGATGACATCGACAATCGTCTGAAGTCGCGTCATCCCTACAAGAAATGGCTGCGCGAGCATGCCCTGCGTATCCAGGCGACCATGGCCGACAATGATCATGGTTCGGCCTTCTACGACAGCGAGCAGCTCAAGCAATACATGAAGATGTTCCAGGTCACCTTCGAGGAGCGTGATCAGGTACTGCGTCCGCTCGCCGAGCAGGGTCAGGAGGCCGTGGGCTCCATGGGCGACGATACGCCCATGGCAGTGCTCAGTCAGCGAGTTCGCTCGCCCTATGACTATTTCCGTCAGCAGTTCGCCCAGGTGACCAATCCGCCGATCGACCCGCTGCGTGAAGCCATCGTCATGTCGCTCGAGGTATGCCTGGGGGCCGAGCGCAATATCTTCGAAGAGTCGCCGTTGCATGCTGCGCGGGTCATTCTCAGTTCTCCGGTGATTTCGCCCTCCAAGTGGCGAGCGCTGATGAATCTGGATCGTGCGGGCTTCGAGCGCGCACACATTGACCTTAACTATGCGCAGAGCGAAGGCTTGCAGGCTGCCGTGCGTCGCGTGGTCGCGGAAGCCGAAGCTGCCGTGCGTGCCGGTAAGGTGCTGCTGGTGCTGAGTGACCGGCATATTGCGCCGGGCAAGCTGCCGATTCATGCCGCGCTGGCGGTGGGCGCGGTGCATCATCATCTGGTTGAGCTGGGCCTGCGTTGCGATTGCAATATCCTCGTGGAAACCGCCACTGCACGCGACCCGCATCACTATGCCGTGCTGGTGGGCTTCGGGGCCTCGGCGGTCTATCCGTTCCTGGCTTATGAGGTGCTGGGCGATCTGATCCGTACCGGTGAGGTGCTGGGTGACCTCTATGAGGTCTTCAAGCACTACCGCAAGGGCATTGCCAAGGGCTTGCTGAAGATTCTCTCGAAGATGGGGATCTCGACGATCGGCTCCTATCGCGGCGCGCAGCTGTTCGAGGCGGTAGGCTTGTCCGAGGAGGTGACCTCGCTGTGCTTCCGTGGCGTGGCCAGTCGTATCCAGGGGGCACGCTTTGTCGATATCGAAGCCGAACAGCTGCTGCTGGCCGGTGAGGCCTGGGCTGCACGCAAGCCGATCCAGCAGGGCGGTCTGCTGAAGTTCGTGCATGGTGGCGAATATCACGCCTACAACCCGGATGTGGTGAACACCCTGCAGGCTGCCGTGCAGCAGGGTTGCTATGCCAAGTACAAGGAATATGCTGCGCTGGTGGATAACCGTCCGGTGGCGATGCTCCGTGACCTGCTGCAGGTCAAGGAAGCCGCGCAACCCTTGGCGCTGGATGAGGTAGAGCCGGTACAGGCCATCTTGCAGCGCTTTGACTCCGCGGGTATTTCCCTGGGGGCGCTATCGCCTGAGGCCCACGAAGCGATTGCCGAGGCGATGAATCGCTTGGGCGCGCGGTCCAACTCGGGTGAGGGTGGCGAAGACCCGGCGCGCTACGGCACGCTGAAGAGCTCCAAGATCAAGCAGGTGGCTACCGGTCGCTTTGGTGTTACCCCCGAGTATCTGGTCAATGCCGAGGTGTTGCAGATCAAGGTCGCCCAAGGTGCCAAGCCTGGCGAGGGCGGTCAGTTGCCGGGTGGCAAGGTCAATGGCCTGATTGCGCGCCTGCGCTATGCGGTGCCGGGCGTGACGCTGATTTCGCCGCCGCCGCACCACGATATCTACTCCATCGAAGACTTGGCTCAGCTGATTTTTGACCTCAAGCAGGTCAATCCGCAGGCGCTAGTTTCCGTGAAACTGGTCGCCGAGCCTGGCGTGGGCACCATCGCGGCTGGTGTCGCCAAGGCCTATGCCGACCTGATTACTATCTCCGGCTACGACGGTGGCACCGGCGCCTCGCCGCTGACGTCCATCAAGTACGCCGGCAGCCCGTGGGAGCTGGGTCTGGCCGAAGCGCACCAGACCCTGCGCGGCAACGACTTGCGCGGCAAGGTGCGTGTGCAGACCGACGGCGGCCTGAAGACCGGCCTCGACGTGATCAAAGCGGCCATTCTTGGTGCGGAGAGCTTCGGTTTTGGTACCGCGCCGATGATCGCTCTGGGCTGCAAGTACCTGCGTATTTGCCACCTGAACAACTGCGCCACCGGCGTGGCTACGCAGAACGAGAAACTGCGCAAGGACCACTTCATCGGTACCGTCGAGATGGTGATGAACTTCTTCACCTTCATCGCCGAGGAAACCCGTGAGTGGCTGGCCCGTCTGGGCGTGCGCAGCCTGGGTGAGCTGATTGGTCGGACCGATCTGCTCGACGTGCTGCCCGGTGCGACCGGCAAGCAGCAGAATCTCGACCTGACCCCGCTGCTGGGTAGCGAGCTGATCCCGGCGGACAAACCGCAGTTCTGCCAGGCAGAAAGGAACCCGCCGTTCGATCAGGGGCTGCTCGCCGAGCGTATGGTTGAACTGGCGCGGGCGGCTATCGATAGCAAGTCGGGTGCTGTTTTTGAGCTGGCAATCGGCAACTGCGACCGTTCCATTGGCGCGCGTGTTTCCGGTGAGATTGCTCGTGTACATGGTAACCAGGGCATGGCGGAGGCGCCGATCAGCTTCCGCTTCAAGGGCACTGCCGGGCAGAGCTTCGGGGTGTGGAACGCGGGTGGTCTGCATCTGCACCTGGAAGGTGATGCCAACGACTATGTGGGCAAGGGCATGACCGGCGGCAAGCTGGTTATCGTTCCGCCAGCGGGCAGTCCGTTCAAGAGTCAGGAGTCGGCGATCATCGGCAACACCTGTCTGTATGGCGCCACCGGCGGCAAGCTGTTCGCCGCAGGTACGGCGGGCGAGCGCTTCGCGGTGCGCAACTCGGGGGCTCATACCGTGGTGGAAGGTACCGGTGACCACTGTTGCGAGTACATGACCGGCGGCTTCGTCTGTGTGCTGGGCAAGACCGGCTACAACTTCGGTTCCGGCATGACCGGCGGTTTCGCCTATGTGCTGGATCAGGACAACAGCTTTGTCGATCGGGTCAATCATGAGCTGGTGGAGATCCAGCGCATCACCGGTGAAGCGATGGAGGCCTATCGCAGCCATCTGCAGTCGGTGCTCGACGAGTATGTGGCGGAAACCGGTAGCAGTTGGGGTACGCATTTGCAGGAGAATCTGGATGACTACCTGCGGCGCTTCTGGCTGGTCAAGCCGAAGGCTGCCAGTCTCAAGTCGCTACTCTCCAGTACCCGGGCCAATCCGCAGTAAGCAGCGGTACGCGACAGGCCCCAGGCTGCAGGTTGGCAGCAACTGCGGGCTTGTCGATCCAAGATGATTGTCTTGCAGCTTGAAGCTTGGCGCTTGAAGCTGCTGCTAAGAGGTTTGCTATGACTGAACGTCTGAATAACGACTTCCAGTTCATCGAAGTCGGGCGCAAAGACCCGAAGAAGAAATTGCTGCGCCAGCGCAAGAAAGAGTTCGTCGAGATCTACGACAGCTTCAAGCCCTTGCAGGCGGCCGAGCAGGCGCACCGCTGCCTGGGCTGTGGCAACCCTTATTGCGAATGGAAGTGCCCGGTGCACAACTACATTCCCAACTGGTTGAAGCTGATTTCCGAAGGCAACATCATTGCGGCGGCAGAGCTTTCGCACCAGACCAATACCCTGCCGGAAGTCTGTGGGCGGGTCTGCCCGCAGGATCGCCTGTGCGAGGGCGCCTGTACTCTCAATGATGGCTTCGGTGCGGTAACCATCGGTTCGGTGGAGAAATACATTACCGACACGGCCTTCGCCATGGGCTGGCGTCCCGACATGTCCAAGGTTGTGCCCACTGGCAAGCGTGTTGCGGTCATCGGTGCCGGCCCGGCGGGCCTGGGCTGTGCGGATGTACTGGCGCGCAACGGCGTCACCCCGGTGGTGTTCGACAAGAATCCGGAGATTGGTGGCTTGCTGACCTTCGGGATTCCCGAGTTCAAGCTGGAAAAGCACGTGCTGAGCCGGCGTCGTGAGGTCTTCACGGGCATGGGTATCGAGTTCCGCCTGAATACCGAGGTGGGCAAGGACGTGACCATGCAGCAGTTGCTGGATGAATACGATGCCGTATTCATGGGTATGGGCACCTACACCTACATGAAGGGCGGTTTCCCGGGTGAAGATCTGCCGGGCGTCTACGACGCGCTGGATTTCCTGATCGCCAACGTCAATCGCAACCTGGGTTTTGAAAAGTCCGCAGAGGACTTCATTGACATGGCCGGCAAGAAGGTCGTGGTGCTGGGCGGTGGCGATACCGCGATGGACTGCAACCGGACCTCGATTCGCCAGGGTGCCAAGAGTGTGACCTGTGCCTACCGTCGGGATGCCGAGAACATGCCCGGTTCGCGTCGCGAGGTGAAGAACGCCAAGGATGAAGGGGTCAAGTTCCTTTTCAACCGCCAGCCGATCGAAATTGTCGGCAACGGCAAGGTGGAAGGCATCAAGGTTGTGGAAACCCGTCTGGGCGAACCGGATGCCCGTGGCCGTCGTAGCCCCGAGCCGATTCCCGGTTCCGAGGAAGTGATTCCGGCCGATGCGGTGTTGATTGCTTTCGGCTTCCGTCCCAGCCCTGCTGCCTGGTTCGCTGATGTCGCCATCGGTATCGACAGCCAGGGCCGTGTACTGGCTCCGGCGGATGGTCAGTACAAGTTCCAGACCAGCAATCCCAAGGTGTTTGCCGGGGGCGATATGGTGCGCGGCTCCGACCTGGTGGTAACCGCCATCCATGAAGGGCGTCAGGCTGCCGAAGGCATCCTCGATTATCTCGGCCTGTAACCCTGCGTCAGGCCAAGCATGGCGGCACGCTCCGATGGGGCGTGCCGTTTTTTTATTGGGTGTCCAGGCTTGAGCAGGATCAAGACCCTGGCGAAAAGGCATGCCGGGCGCCGTGCCTTTTGCCCAGTGCTTTGCGACAATGCGGCACACCCCGAGGTGGCGAGGCATGACAGCCAGGCTGTCGCCCTCCCACCCAGTTTCTGATGCCGGACTACGCCATGACTGCACTGAAAAACGACCGCTTCCTTCGCGCCCTGCTCAAGCAACCCGTCGACGTCACCCCGGTGTGGATGATGCGCCAGGCCGGTCGCTACCTGCCGGAGTACCGTGCTACCCGTGCCCAGGCAGGTAATTTCGTCAACCTGATGAAGAACCCCGAGCTGGCCTGTGAGGTCACCATCCAGCCGTTGGATCGTTATCCGCAACTGGATGCGGCGATTCTCTTCTCCGACATCCTGACCATTCCGGATGCCATGGGCCAGGGATTGTACTTTGAGACCGGCGAAGGCCCGCGCTTCAAAAAGGTGGT
Source organism: Pseudomonas fluvialis (assembly GCF_002835605.1). Lineage (NCBI taxonomy): Bacteria > Pseudomonadati > Pseudomonadota > Gammaproteobacteria > Pseudomonadales > Pseudomonadaceae > Pseudomonas > Pseudomonas fluvialis. The sequence goes on from NZ_PIYS01000027.1 coordinate 65,726, forward strand.
GTCGAGCCTGGCGGATATCGAGGCCTTGCCGATTCCCGATGCCGAACAGGACCTGGGCTATGTGATGGATGCCGTGCGCACCATCCGCCGCGAGCTGAACGGCCGGGTGCCGTTGATCGGCTTCAGTGGCAGCCCCTGGACGCTGGCTACCTACATGGTCGAAGGCGGCTCCTCCAAGGACTTCCGCAAGTCCAAGGCCATGCTCTACAACAACCCGCAGGCCATGCACGCGCTGCTCGACAAGCTGGCTCGCTCGGTAACGGCCTATCTCAACGGGCAGATCCTTGCCGGTGCGCAAGCCGTGCAGATCTTCGATTCCTGGGGGGGGGCGCTGTCGGCGGCGGCTTACCAGGAGTTCTCCCTGCGCTACATGAAGCAGATCATCGACGGACTGATCCGTGAACATGAAGGGCGTCGCGTGCCGGTAATCCTGTTCACCAAGGGTGGCGGCCTGTGGCTGGAATCGATGGCTGACACGGGTGCCGAGGCGCTGGGTCTGGACTGGACCTGCGATATTGGCAGTGCCCGGGCGCGGGTCGGTGACAAGGTCGCCCTGCAGGGCAATATGGACCCCAGCGTGCTCTATGCACAGCCCGAGGTGATTCGTGGTGAGGTGGGGCGTATTCTCGCCGCCTATGGGCAAGGCAGCGGGCATGTGTTCAATCTGGGGCACGGCATCACCCCGGAGGTCGATCCGCAGCACGCCCGCGCCTTCTTCGAGGCCGTGCACGAGCTGTCTGCGCAGTACCATTGAGCCATCTGGCAGTGCGCGCTGGTCGCTCTGCAGCGCAGACGCCAGCCGCTTGCCGGTCGGAACGGTATTGGTGCTCGCCGTGCCGCCAGCCTTTGCATAGAATCGACGCATCCATCATCAGGGAGGTGTCAGATGCGTCGCGTGGTATTCAATCAGAAAGGTGGCGTAGGCAAGTCCAGCATTGCCTGCAACCTGGCGGCGGTCAGCGCCTCTCAGGGTTATCGTACCCTGCTTATCGATCTCGATGCGCAGGCCAACTCCAGTCATTACCTCACGGGCCTGGCGGGTGACGAGATTCCCGTAGGGATTGCCGACTTCTTCAAGCAGACCCTGTCCGGCGGACCTTTTGCCAAAAAAGGCAAGGTCGACATCTACGAAACGCCCTTTGACAACCTGCACGTGATCACCGCGACGGCCGAACTGGCTGACCTGCAGCCCAAGCTGGAGCAGAAACACAAGATCAATCGCCTGCGCAAGTTGCTCGATGAACTGGGCGATGACTACGAGCGTATCTACCTGGATACGCCGCCGGCCTTGAACTTCTATACGGTTTCCGCGTTGATCGCGGCAGATCGCGTACTGATTCCCTTCGATTGCGACAGTTTCTCGCGCCAGGCCCTGTATGGTCTGCTCCAGGAAATTGCCGAGCTGCGCGACGACCATAACGAGGAATTGCAGGTTGAAGGCATCGTGGTCAATCAGTTCCAGCCGCGTGCCGCGTTGCCGCAGCAGTTGCTCGACGAACTGATCGCCGAAGGCATGCCGGTGCTGCCGGTCAACCTGATGAGTTCGGTGAAAATGCGCGAGTCACACCAGGCCTGCAAGCCTTTGATCTACCTGGAACCACGCCACAAGCTCAGTCAGCAGTTCGTCGAGTTGCACGACCTGCTTGATGGCGGGCGTTAAGCCGGGGCGCGTTGTTGCTGCAGCAGGCCCAGACCGAGCTGCAGCAGGCCGGGGCCGAAGAGAAACAGTAACGCCGCGAGTAATCCGGGGATACCGTACAGGCTCAGCCACAGCTCGGCACTGAACGGGGCCTGTGGCTGTCCGGCCACCGCCTGCAGGATGGTGTTCACGGAGGTGCCGACAATGACCGCGAGGAAGAGCTGGTAAAGCGCATGCAGGCTGTTGAGGTACCCTAGCCAGCGCCTGCGTGCCGGGCGATACAGCTGGTGAGCCCAGCTGGCGAGCAGGGCCAGGGCCAGCAACAGATTGCCAGTAGCCAGCAATTGCCCGTGACTGACCAGCGTGAACTGGTGCAGCGGGCTGAGCTGGCCGGGGTTGGCAAAGCGCAGTGGCTCGGCGTGCAGAGTTTCTAGCAGATGCCATTGGCCGGCGCTGACCAGGCCGAGCAGGAGCAGCAGTGCGAGGCTACACAGGCGATTGAGCACTATTTGACCAGCAGCACGTCGCAGGGCGCCTGGCGCAGATAGTGCGCGGGCAGGCTGCCGAGTAGCGCGTTGACCAGTACGCTGCGGCTGTGTTGGCCGAGCGCCAGCAGTTGCGGGCGGCGTTGGCGAATCAGTTGGTCGAGGCTGCCGGCCAGGGTGCCAGGGACAACTTCGTGGCTGACGCTGGGGCCATCGCTGGGCAATTGGCTGCATTCATCGTCAACCAGTTGGCCGATCAGCGCCTGTTGGATTTCCAATTGGGCCGCGGCCTTGCTGGCGCTTTGCTTGGCCGGCTGGCTGAAGATGTTCACTGCGTGCAGCTGGGCAGTGCTCGGCAGCAACTGGTAGGCACAGGCCAGGGCTTTGCAGGCGCACAGCGAAGAGTCGATGGCCAGTACGGCCTGCTGGTAGGCCCGGCTATCCTGGCCACAGGCCAGCAACAGCGGCACCTGGCAGTGGCGGGCGATGCGTTCCAGGTTGGTGCCGGTGAATAGCTCCGGTTTGTTCTTGTGGTGGCTGCCGACCACCAGCAGGTCGTAGTCCTCTTCCGTCAGGGCCTGTAGCAAGACGTCCGAGGCTTTGCCCTGGCGGATCAGCACCTGTGCCGGACAGTGGCTGTAGCTGCTCAGGCGTTCGCCGAGCACCTGCTCGGTAGCCTGCTGCAGTTCCTTGAGGCTGGCGCTGCTGTGTTGCCCTTCGGCGACGTGCAACAGGGTCAGGCGCGCCTGATGCTGTTCGGCCAGTTGCGCGGCGCGACGCAGGGCGACATCGGCTTGCTGGCTGAGATCGTGAGCGATGAGTATGTGCTTGAACATGGGGCCTCCATTGCGTGCCGCTGCTACCTGCGCGAGAGCCCCGAGTCTAGATGATTTGTCCGCTCTTGCGGCAATCCTCTTCAGCGTTTGCGTATCTGGTACAGGCCTTCGCTAAGGGCGACCACCTGGCCCTGGTTGTCCTGTAGCTGCAGGGCCAGGCTGAACTCTGCCTTGCCGAGCCGTTCGGCGGTGTCCTGCAGCGCGGCGATCTGTTCGGCATCCAGGCGAGCCTCCACCGTGATGTCGCTCAGTGCCGGGCGCAGGAAGCGCAGATTGAAGGCCTTGACCAGCGGAATGAAGCGCTGGCTGTCGAAGCTGCTGAGAAACAGCGCGCCGCCCGGGACTTCGGCCAGGGTAAACAGCGCGCCGGCATATAGGCTGCCAAGGTGGTTCTGGTTGCCGGCCAGTGGCATACGCAGGCGCACATGGCCGGGTTCGACTACCTCGGCTTTAAGCCCCGAACGCTGGATGAAGGCAATGTGTTCCTCGGTGAGCTGGCGCACCAGTTGGCTGGGCAAGGGCATGGCAGGACGGACTCCGTGCGGAGGGTGGTCGGGCCAGACTAAGGGCACAGATTGCCGCAGGGAATGACCCGTTTTGCCGTCCTGAGTGACCGAAACGCTCAGATGCCCTGTTGGCGCAACCAGCCGAGTAGTTGCGGCAAGGGCAGAGCACCGCTCTGGCGCGCCACTTCGCGGCCGCCTTTGAGGAGGATCAGGGTCGGAATCGAGCGAATGCCCATTTCCGCGGAGAGCTGCGGATTGGCTTCGCTGTCCAGCTTGGCCAGGCGACAGCGCCCCTGTAGTTGCTCTGCAGCGTGTTCGAAGATCGCTGCAAAGCTGCGACACGGTCCGCACCAGCTGGCCCAGACATCGATCAACAGCGGCAGGTCGCCCTTGTTCTGTGCGGCGAAGCTGGCCTGGCTAAGTGCAAAGGGCCTGGCGGGCAGCACCTCGGCTTTGCAGCGGCCGCAGCGCGCGGCGTCGCCCAGTCGTTCGGCGGGAATGCGGTTCAGGCCATTGCAGGCCGGGCAGGGGATCAGCAGGGGTTCGCTCATACGCGCCTCCAGGGGGTGTAGTGACCAATCTGGAGGCGCGAACGGCGATATCAAGGGGCGGATCAGCCCTTGGCAGCTTCAAGGGCCTGGGTCAGGTCGGCGAGGATGTCGTCGATATGCTCGATGCCGATCGACAGGCGGATCAGGTCCTGGGAAACCCCGGCCTTGGCCAGTTCCTCGTCATTGAGCTGACGATGGGTGGTGGTTGCCGGGTGGCAGGCCAGCGACTTGGCGTCACCGATATTGACCAGGCGTACCACCAGTTGCAGGGCGTCGATGAAGCGGGCACCGGCTTCCTTGCCACCCTGGATGCCGAAGCAGAGGATCGACGCCGGCTTGCCTGCCATGTAGCGCTGCGCCAGGGCATGCTCGGGATGATCGGCCAGGCCGGCATACTTGACCCAGGCTACCTGTGGGTGGTTTTTCAGGTAGGCGGCGACCTTGAGAGCGTTCTCGCAGTGCCGTTCCATGCGCAGGGCCAGGGTTTCCAGACCCTGCAGGATGAGGAAGGCGTTGAATGGCGATAGGGCTGCGCCCATGTTGCGCAGCGGCACCACGCGGCAGCGGCCGATGAATGCGGCCGGGCCGAACGCCTCGGTGTAGGTCACGCCGTGGTAGGACACGTCCGGGGTATTGAGCAGGGGGAAGCGCGCCTTGTGCTGCGCCCAGGGGAACTTGCCGGAATCGACCACGATGCCGCCGAGGGTGGTGCCGTGACCGCCCATGTACTTGGTCAGCGCGTGTACCACGATATCGGCACCGTGCTCGAAGGGCCGGCAGAGCATCGGTGTGGCCACGGTGTTATCGACGATCAGCGGCACGCCATGGCGGTGGGCGGCATCGGCCAGTGCCTGCAGGTCGACAATGTTGCCGGCCGGGTTGCCGATCGATTCGCAGAACACCGCGCGGGTCTTGTCGTCGATCAGTGCTTCCAGCGCGGCGATGTCGTCATGCGCGGCGAAGCGCACTTCGATGCCCTGGCGCGGCAGGGTGTGGGCAAACAGGTTGTAGGTGCCGCCATACAGCTTGGCCACCGAGACGATGTTGTCGCCGGCTTCGGCGATGGTCTGGATGGCGTAGGTGATGGCCGCCATGCCTGAGGCCACGGCCAGCGCGCCAACGCCACCTTCCAGCGCGGTGACGCGCTCCTCGAGCACCGCGTTGGTCGGATTCATGATTCGTGAGTAGATGTTGCCGGCAACCTTGAGGTCGAACAGGTCGGCGCCATGCTGGGTGTCGTCAAAGGCAAACGAGGTGGTCTGGTAGATCGGTACGGCGACAGCCTTGGTGGTCGGGTCGGGGCTGTAGCCGGCGTGGATGGCCAGGGTTTCCAGTTTCATGGGCGCGTTCCTGCTGGGTCGGAAAAAGACCCGCAGGATGGCGAGGGCAGGGCCCGCAGGTCAATGACCTGTGGCAACAAAGTCGCCTGGCGACGTGTTACTCAGAGCGGCGTGAGCGGGAAGAACCAGGGAATGACCAGGCTGGCCACCAGCCACAGCAGCAGGTTGAGCGGGATGCCCACCTTCATGAAGTCGGTAAAGCGGTAGCCGCCGGCGTTATACACGAAGGTATTGGTCTGGTAGCCAATCGGCGTGGCGAAGCTGGCGCTGGCGGCGAACATCACGGCGACAACGAAAGCCCGCGGGTCGACGCCCATGTGCTGGGCCAGGCCGATGGCGATGGGGGTGACCAGCACCGCCACGGCGTTATTGGAGAGCATTTCGGTGAGCACGGAGGTCAGCAGGTAGATCAGGCTGAGCATCAGTAGCGGGCCGGCCCAGGGCAGCCAGCCCATGACGTTCTCCACCAGCAGCTTGACCAGGCCGACCTTGTCCATGGCGATGCTGATGGCCAGCATGCCGAAGATCAGGCTGAGGATCTTCCAGTCCACTGCCTTGTAGGCATCTTCCACATCCAGGCAGCGGGTGGCCAGCACGCTCGCGGCACCGATGATTGCCAGGCCTTCGATGGGCATGACCCCAAGTGCCGCCAGCAACATCACCGCCAGGGTGGCGATGATGGCGATCGGCGCCTTGTCGCGGCGGAAGGCGCGCTCCTGCACGGCGTTCAGACTGATCAGTTCGCCGTTGTCGGCGAAACGCTTGATCTGCGCCGGGGTGCCTTCGACCAGCATGACGTCGCCGAACTGCAACTGGAAGTCATCCAGGTTGCCGGAGACATTTTCATCCTGGCGATGCACGGCCAGTACGGCGATGCCGTAGCGTGCAGTGAGGTCAAGGTCGCGCATCGGACGGTGGCTGTAGCGCGAATTACGTCCGACGATGGCCTCAGCGAGGATAACGTCATGGCTGGAAATGGTCTCGAAGGCTTCGCCGCGATTGAAGGTCAGGTGCCCGCTGCCGCGCAGCTCCACCACATCCTTGACCTGGCCATGGATTACCAGTTGATCACCCGCAGCCAGCACGGTGTCATGGCCTGGTTCGGTGAGTTCTTCCTGTTCGCGGAATATCTTCAGTACCTGCAAGCCACTACCGCCGTTCAGATTGGCCTCGCTGAGGGTCTTGCCGATCATCGGCGAATCATGCGGCACCAGTAGCTCGCTCATGAAGGTCCGGGCGAGGTCCGGGCGCAGTTGCTTGGAGAGCGTCTCGCGTTCCGGTAGCAGGCGATGGCCGATGGTTAGCAGGTAGAACATACCGGCAGCAGCCATGATCAGGCCGGCCCCGGTGATCTCGAAGATGCCGAAGGGTTCCAGGCCAGCCTTACGGGCCACACCGTCCACCAGAATGTTGGTGGACGTACCGATCATGGTCAGGGTACCGCCGAGGATGGTGGCGTAGGACAGCGGAATCAGCAGCTTGGATGGCAACGTACCGGCACGCCGGGCCAGGGCGATGGCCACCGGGGTGAGAATGGCCACGACTGGGGTGTTGTTCAGGCAGGCGGAAATTACCAGCGCGGTCAGCGTCAGCCCGGTGAGCACACGCACCGGGCTGGTGCCCACCAGATCGCCCAGCCAGTTGCCCAAGGCATCGATGCAGCCGGTGCGTTCAAGCGCGGCAGACAGCACGAACATGCAGGCAATGGTGATGGGGGCGGAGTTGCTGAGTACGCTGAGCACTTCGCCTGGGGTCAGCAACTGGCTGACCAGCAGGGCGGCGACGGCAACCGCTACCACGATGTCCGGGCTCCACTTCTCGCGCACGAAAGCGTACAGCACCCACAGCAGCAGGCCGGCGACAAACAGCAGCGGCAGTGAGTCCCAGGACATCGGGGAAATCCTTGCAACGAATCTCGTGTGAGGTATCGAGCAGCCAGGGGCTGTCGAGCAGGCGCAGAAGATAAGGCCTGCTGCTTAGAGTGTCTAAGAATGTTTGAGCAGGTTTATATGCCTAAAAGAAGCAAAGCAATGCTCAGGAGGAGCAACTGATTTCCAGATGCTTGCCCCAGCTGGGCGGACGTGCAGCGTACTGGGTAAAAGCGGGCTGCTCGGCAAAAGGCTGGCTAAGCACCTTGTGTAGTTCATGCAGTGGGGCCAGGTCGCCCTGCTCGGCAGCGCTGATGGCCTGCTGGGCCAGGTAATTACGCAGTATGTAGCGCGGATTGACGGCTTGCATGCGCTGCTGGCGCTCGGCGGGGTTGCCTCCTTGCCGCTCCAGACGCAGCAGGTAGTCGCGAGACCAGCGATCGAAGCCGGCCAGGTCGAGCTGCTCGTCGCGTAGCTGGCGCAGGGCTACGGCCGGGTTATCTGCGCCGAGCTGCTGGAAGAACAGGGGGTAGTCCGTGGCGCTGCGTTGCAGCAGGGCCAGCAGGTCGTCGATCAGCGCTTGGTCGCCGGCCTCGGCATGCTGCAGGCCCAGGCGCTGGCGCATCAGCTCCAGGTAGTGCTGCTGGTAGCTGGGCAGGAACTGTTCGAGGCTGTGGCGCAGCTGTTCGACACTGACCTGCGGGGTCAGCGCCTGGGCCAGGGCGCTGAGGTTCCAGTGGGCGATTGGTACCTGATTGCGATAGCTGTAGCGGCCCTGGTGGTCGGAATGGTTGCACACATAGCTGGCATCGAAGTCATCGAGAAAGGCATAGGGGCCGAAGTCGAAGGTGATGCCGAGGATCGACATGTTGTCGGTGTTCATCACGCCATGACAGAAGCCATACGCCTGCCAACGGGCGATGAGCTGCGCGGTACGTTCCACGATCTCGGCAAACAGCGCCGCCCAGGGCTGTTCGGCCGCCAGGCAGGGTGTGAAATGGCTGGCCAGCAGGTGCTCGCCCAGCTGGCGCAGCTGAGCGTGCTGACCGGTGTAGTAGAAATACTCGAAGTGCCCGAAGCGGATATGGCTGGGTGCCAGGCGCATGAGCATGGCGGCACGCTCTTCCCGCTCGCGCCAGACCGGGGTCTGCGAGCCGGTCACGCACAGCGCCCGCGAGGTGGGAATGCCCAGTGCGTGCAGGTATTCGCTGGCCAGGAACTCGCGGATCGAGCTGCGCAGCACTGCGCGGCCATCGCCCATGCGTGAGTAGGGGGTCAGGCCGGCGCCTTTCAGGTGCAGATCCCAATGCTCGCCCGCGCTGTTGATCACTTCGCCGAGCAGCAGCCCGCGGCCGTCGCCCAGGCGCGGGTTGTAGACGCCGAACTGGTGGCCGGAATAGACCATGGCGCGTGGCTCGGCGGCGGCCCACAGGCTGTGCCCGGCGCTCAGGCGGGTCAGCTGTTGCGGATCGACATGCGCTGGGTCGAGGTCGAGCAGGGCCATCGCCGCCGGACTGCTGATCAGCAACTGTGGCTGCTCAATGGGCTGCGGCAGTACGGCTGTGGAAAAGTCATCGCCGAGCCGGGCGAAGCGGTTGTCGAAGTGCAGCGCGTCGAGTGCCACCATGCAGGCCTCCGTTTATTTCCGAGTAGCTTACTAGGAATAAACGTAGGCCTGTAGCCTGTGACTCAGTGGCCTGGGCCTTCGCTGATGTGCAACTGCTGGCCGCTGACGTTCTTGATGAATACGTCGAGCTGGCGGAAGGCAATTTCGATGCCGTGCTCCTTGAACTGGCGATCGATTTCCCGGTTGATCTCGTCGATGGCCGGGTTGCGGTCGCCCAGCTCTCGGACATGGATGCGCAACTCGTGGTCCAGGGTGCTTTCGCCGAAGTTGAGGAAATACACCATCGGGTTGGGTTCGCGCAGCACGCGAGGATTGTGCTGGGCGATCTGCAGCAGCAGGCGTCGCACCAGTTCCAGGTCGGAGCCGTAGCCGACCCCCACGCGAATGGTGACGCGGGTGACGGTGTCGCTGAGCGACCAGTTGACCAGTTGCCCGGTGATGAAGGTCTTGTTGGGGACGATGATTTCTTTGCGGTCGAAGTCGGTGATGGTGGTGGCGCGGATGCGAATGCGGCTGACCGTGCCGGACAGGTTGCCAATGGTTACCACGTCGCCAATGCGCACCGGGCGCTCGAAGAGGATGATCAGCCCGGAAATGAAGTTGGCGAAGATTTCCTGCATGCCGAAACCGATACCTACCGACAGGGCCGCGACCAGCCATTGCAGCTTGTCCCAGCTGACCCCCAGGGTAGACAGGGTAACTACGCTGCCTAGGCCGACGATCAGATAGGAGAGCAGGGCCGTGGTGGCATAGGCACTGCCCTGGGCGAGACGCAGGCGTGAAAGCACCAGGACTTCCAGAAGGCCCGGCAGGTTGCGTGCCAGCACCACGGTGAGCATGACAATGACGATGGCGCCGATCAGGTCACCCAGGCTCAGGGGCACCAGGGTCGCCGTTTCTCCGCTGCCGCTGGTGTACTGGTACAGGGTGATCTGGTTGAGGTAGGTAAACACCGTCAACAGATCGGCCCAGACCCAGTACAACGCCACGCCGAACACGCCCAGCAGGGTCAGGCGGATCAGGCGCAGAGATTGCTGGTTGACCTGCTCGATATCCAGGCTGGGTTCTTCGATGGCCTCGCCGCTTTCACTGTCCTTGGCCGTACTCTGCCGCTTGCTCAGTGCGCGCTGATAAGCCAGGCGGCGGGCGGCTACCGACAGTCCACGGACGAAACTGGCTTCCACCACGACCCAGAGCAGCAGCAGGTAGAGGGTGTCGATAAGGCGGTCGGTGAGCTTCAGGGCGGTGTAGTAATAACCGAAGCCCACGGCGATGATCAGCCCCAGCGGCAGCAGGGTGATGCCCAGGCCGAGCAGCAGGCGCAGCGGCGAGGCATGTTCGCGTGCCTCGGCCGAAAGCAGCAGGCGGGCCAGCAGCCAGGTCATCAGGCTGTAGCCGATCAATACGATGGCCATGCCCAGGGCATCTTCATCGAAGGCCGAAGGATGGTTTTCGGCAATGGTCACTACGGCGACCAGCGGTATCACTACCAAGCCAAGACGGCGGATCTGCACGAACAGGAAGCGTGTCAGCTGTTGGTCCCAGTGGAAGTGTCGCTCGGCAATGCCATGCGGGCGCAGAATACGGAAGCTGCAGTAGAGGACCAGCCAGGCCTGGGCGATTTCCAGCAGTGCCGGGGCCAGGTAGACGTTCTGGCCGCGGGCATCGAATTCCAGGGCGAGGCCGCCAAGCAGCAGTAGCAGGCTGACCGGCAGTGCCAGCAGCAGGTTGAGCAGCAAGGCCTGTGGGGTATGCAGTTGGCTGTCGCGTTTGTAGTGGCCGATATCCTGATCAAGTGCCTGCAGGCGATCCTTGATGCGCTGGCGATGCCAGAACAGACCCAGGGCGAGCAGGAAAACCGGAATGAACAGCCAGGGGCGACTGCCTAGGCCGCGCCAGAGTTCTTCCAGGGTACTTTGCCAGGGAATACCGAGTAGTTGCTGCTGGAGCAGCTGGGGCCAGCTCTGCAGCCAGGCCAGGTCCAGCGGGCGATTGCTGGGAATCCAGAACATCTGCTCGTCGAGGGTCTGGCGTAGCGCATTGGCCGTACTTTGCAGCTGCTTCTGGTTCAGCTGCAGGGTAATGCTGACGTTGAGCAGGGCGTTCAGCTCACGATCTAGGCGTTCCAGCAACTCACTGCGTGCCTGGGCCAGGCTGCTCAACTGGCTGTGCAGCTCGGCGTCGCTGGCGTGGCTGCCCAGGCGGCGCTCAATGTATTGGGGGACATTGCTGAGCAGGGCGCGTTGCTGGCCCAGTTCGAACTGACGCAGGCGCAGGTCGGCAATCTCATCGGTGAGATTGCCCTTGAGGTTCAGGCGCGGCAGTTCGAGCTTCTGCTGGTAGAGAATCTTCGACAGCAGCAGGCTGCCACGCAGCACGTTGATCTGTTCTTCCAGGGCCTGCTCGGCCTGGCTGAGGTTGTCCAGTTGCTGGCGTACCTGCAGGTTTTGCGTGGTCAGGCTGTTGAGCCGGTCGGTAGTCTTGAGCAATTGCTCGGAATATTTCTGGTTGAGCAGGCTTTCTTCCTGCAGCAGGCTGTTGCCGCCATCGTTCTGGGCCTGGCCGCCCAGCTCGGCGACGGTTTGCTCGGATTGCGCGCGACGCTTGTCGCTGATCAGTTCCTGGAGGGTGAGAATGTCGCTTTCCAGGCGACCGATGCGCAGGTTGAGCAGGTCGCGGCGGCTGCTGGCCAGCTCCAGCAGCTGGTTGTTGCCGGCAAGGCTCTCGCGCAGCAGCAGGTTGTCGCTGTCCAGGGCCGCCAGCTCGGCCTGCAGCAGGTCGCGTCGTTCGCTGCTCAGCGGGCGATTGCCGTCGCGGTTGCTCTTCAGCTGGTTGCTGATTTGCTGGCTGCGCGTCTGGTTGCTGCTGATCTGCGCCTGGGTGCGCTCTGGTCGGGTCTGTGCGGCGATCAGCTGACTGTTGCTTTCACCCAGTGCCTGTTGCCACTCGCTCAGTTGTTTGTTGCGTTCCCCCAGCAGTTGTTCGAGCTGCTCCACCGAACGATTGCGTGACTGGCTGGCCAGGTCGCTGGGCGTCAGCTGCTTGAGTTGGGCCAGCTCGCGCTGGTTCTGGGTGACCTGGCGTGGTGCCTGCTCGAGTTGCTGGCGCAATGCCTTGAGCTGGCTGTCGCTGTTGTCTCGCTGACGCAGGAAGGCCAGGGTTTGCTCCAGGGTGGCCTTGACGGCAGCCTCTTCGGCTTCGGCCAGCTTGCGTTCGGCCAAGCCGTTGAGGCTGGCTTGTACCTGGTCGCTGCTGGGCACACCATGAGCCAGCAGGGAAACACAGAGCAACAGGGGATATAGCAAGGCACGCAGCGGGGACATGACAACGCTCATGGCAGTAACAACGAAGGCGCTAGTCTAGCAGCCTGCTGATGGCGCAGGCTGCGCCTGGCTCACAGGAACAGACCGGGCCCGCTGCGGCCTTCCGGAAAACGTACGCCGATCTTGGCTATTCGGTTGCCTTCCAGTTGCGCGACCGTCCAGGTCAGACCCTGCCACTCGATTTGGTCGCCGATCACCGGGGCGCCGCCAATTTGCCCGAGCATGAAGTTGGCCAGGCTCTGCTGAGCCTCTTCTTCACCCAGGGGCAGGCCATACAGCTTGGCAATTGCGCCAAGTTCGGCTTCGCCTTCGAGAATGAAGTCGCCAAAGAAGCGCAGGTCCTGGCCGCGCTTGGGTGGCTGGCTGAACAGTTTGCCCAGTGCCGGCAGGTCGTGTTCATGGCCGACCACGCAGAGTACGTCGCCGGCCTCCAGGGTGGTACTGCCGGATGGGTGGAGCAATTGGCGCTGGCGAAACAGCGCAGCGACACGGGTGCCTTCGGGCATCTTCAAGGCACGCAGGGGCGCGCCAATACACCACTTCTCCGCGCCGAGGCGGTAGATAAACAGTTCCCACTGGCTGGTGGGGTGTACCTCCAGTCCCGCGCGCGAGATGGGCGCTGGCTCGGGGGGGACGGTGACCCTGGCCAGGCGTGCCACCCAAGGCAGGCTGGTACCTTGCAGCAAGAGGGAGACCAGTACGATGAAGAACGCCAGGTTGAAGAACAACTGGGCGTTCTCCAGGCCGGCCATCAGCGGGAATACGGCAAGGATGATGGGGACCGCGCCGCGCAGGCCTACCCAGGCGATAAAGGCCTTTTCACGGTCGTGGAAGGCGCGGAATGGCAGCAGGCCGAGGAAGACCGAAAGTGGGCGCGCCACCAGAATCATCCACAGCGCCAGGGCCAGCGCTGGCAAGGCGATCGGCAGCAACTCGTGCGGCGTCACCAGCAGTCCTAGCACTAGGAACATGCCGATCTGCGCCAGCCAGGCCAGGCCATCGAGCATATGCAGGATGCCATGGCGTGAACGGATAGGCAGGTTGCCGAGCAGCAGCCCGCACAGGTAGATGGCCAGGAAGCCACTGCCGCCGAGCGCGTTGGTGATGGCGAACAGGGCCAGGCCGCCGCTGACGGTGAGTAGAGGATAGAGGCCACTGGCCAGGCTTAGGCGATTGACCAGTTGCAGGAGTAGCCAGCCGCCGCCCAGGCCGAGCGCTGCGCCAAGGCCGAATTGCCAGAGCAGCTGGGCGGCGACGCTCAGGTCGAAGTGATCCTGGCCGCTGGCCAGCATGGCAATCAGGGTGACGGTGAGGAATACCGCCATGGGGTCGTTGCTACCTGATTCGATTTCCAGAGTGGCGCTGACTCGCTGGTTAAGCCCCTGGCCACCCAGTAGAGAGAATACCGCAGCGGCATCGGTCGAGCCGACGATGGCGCCGATCAGCAGGCCTTCCAGCCAGTGCAGGTCGAATAGCCAGGTGGCTGCCAGGCCGGTCAGCCCGGAGGTCAGCAGCACGCCCAGGGTGGCCAACGACAGGGACGGCCAGAGGGCCACGCGAAAGCTCTTGACCTGGGTGCGCAGGCCGCCGTCAAGGAGGATGACGGCCAGCGCCAGATTGCCGACCAGATAGGCCAGCGCATAGTTGTCAAAAACAATGCCGCCTACGCCATCGGTGCCGGCCAGCATGCCAACGCCGAGAAATATCACCAGGATCGGTATGCCCAGGCGCGTACTGACCGAACTCAACAGGATGCTGGCGCCAACGAGCAATGCTCCAATCAGCAACAGGCTGTTGATGGTGATGGCGTCCAAGGGCTACTCCGACAGGCAGGAAACAGGGCGCCGCAGGGGGCGCCTGTTTCGATTCTGCGGGCTGCCGGCGCGGGCTGTCAAAGTGTCACAGGCGGCCCAGCTGGCGCCTGCTGTCTTCAGAACCAGTCCGGCTGCATGGCCAGGCAGGTCGCGTCGCGGGCTTCCAGCAGGTTCAGGGCATGCTGACAGGCGGGCACTTCCCAGGTCAGGAAATAGCCTGCAGCCTGCAGCTTGCCTTGATAGAAGGCGCATTCCTCGGCGTTGTCGAGGCTGCGCAAGCGGCCCTGCTCGGCACGGATCGCCTGCTCCAGCCAACGCCAGCCAATCACCGCATGGCCGAACACGTTCAGATACAAAGCCGAGTTGGCCAGGCCCTGTTCGACCTTGCCGGCCATGAGGTCGCCGAGCAGGGCCAGGGTCACGCTGCCCAGGCGCTGTACCAGCTGTTCGAGGGGTTGGCGCAGGTGCGTCAGCGTCTCGAACTGACTGGCCTGTTGGCAGGTGGCCTGGATCAGTGCCATCAGTTGCTTGAGCGCGGCCCCTTTGTTCATCGAGACCTTGCGCCCGAGCAGGTCGAGCGACTGAATACCGTGGGTGCCCTCGTGGATTGGGTTCAGGCGGTTGTCACGGTAGTACTGTTCAACCGGATACTCGCGGGTATAGCCGTGTCCGCCGAGGATCTGGATGGCCAGTTCGTTGGCCTTGAGGCAGAACTCCGAGGGCCAGGATTTGACGATCGGGGTAAGCAGGTCGAGCAGCTCCAGGGCGCTCTGGCGCTCCTCGGCGGTTGCCAGGGTCTGGGTGTCGTCGAACAGCCGCGCGGCGTACAGACCGAGGTCGAAGGCACCCTCGACGTAGGCCTTCTGGGTCAGCAGCATGCGCCGTACGTCGGCGTGTTCGATGATTGCCACCTGTGGGCTGCTCGGGTCCTTGCCGTCGGCAGGGCGGCCCTGTGGGCGGTTGCGCGCGTAGTCCAGCGAGTACAGGTAGCCGGCGTAGCCAAGCATGATGGCGCCCATGCCGACGCCGATGCGTGCCTCGTTCATCATCTGGAACATGTAGGACAGGCCGTGGTGCGGCTTGCCCACCAGATAGCCGACACAGTCGTCGTTATCGCCGAAGTTCAGCGCCGTGGACGTGGTGCCGCGCCAGCCCATCTTGTGGAACAGGCCGGCCAGCAGGGCATCGTTGCGCTTGCCCAGGCTGCCGTCTTCGTTGACCAGGAACTTCGGCACGATAAACAGACTGATGCCCTTCACTCCGGGCGGTGCGTCCGGCAGCCTGGCCAGCACCATGTGCACGATGTTCTCGGAGATCGGCTGGTCGCCGCCGGAGATGAAGATCTTGTTGCCTTTGATGCGGTAACTGCCGTCGGCGTGCGGCTCGGCCTTGGTGCGGATATCCGACAGGGAAGAGCCGGCGTGCGGCTCGGTCAGCGCCATGGTGCCGAAGAAGCGGCCGTCGATAATCGGCTGCAGGTATTTGCGTTTCTGCTCGTCATTGCCGAAGGCTTCGATCAGGTTGGCCACGCCCATGGTCAGCATCGAGTAGGAGCTGGTGGCGATGTTGGCCGACTGGAAGTGGGCGAAGCAGGCCTGCGACAGCAGGTTGGGCAGCTGCATGCCGCCCTGCTCGAAGTCGCGGGTGGCGTTGAGAAAGCCCGCCTCGTGGAAGGCGCGCAGGGCCGGCTCGACCTCGGGGATCAGCACTGCGCCACCGTCGACATATTGCGGCTCATGCTCGTCGTTCTTGCGGTTGTGCGTGGCGAACAGTTCCTCGGCGATACCGCGGGCGGTGGCGATGGCGGCGTCGAAGGTTTCGCGGTTGTGCTCGGCGAAACGTTCGCGTTGGGTCAGGGCTTCGGCGTCGAGTACTTCATAGAGTTCGAATGCCAGGTTGCGGGAGCTGAGCAGAGTTTCGGACATGGAACGGGCCTCCAGATGAGGGTTCGAGTCTAGGCAGTCGCTGCCCCGGCTGCCCAGCATCATCAGTTGTGGTGATAAAGCACCACATCAGCCATCGGTGGGCGAACCTCGATCTGCAATGAAGCCCTGAGCCAGCGCATGAGTCAGTTCTGCGGCCGGCATGGGCTGGCAGTTGGCGATGTTCTGTCCGGCCCATAGGGGTGAGAAATCCCCGCTGCCCTGTGCCTCGGCGGCTGCCCGCAAGGGCGCGATGGCCGCGCTGGCCAGCGGGAAGGCCGGCGCCTGCGTGCTGAGCGGACCCAGTTCGCGCATCAGGCGATTGACGATGCCCCGCGCCGGACGCCCGCTGAACAGGTTGGTTAGCGCCGTGTGACGTGCATTCGGACTGTGCAGGGCGGTGCGGTGCACGACGCTGGTAGTGGCTTCCGGGCACAGCAAGTAAGCACTGCCCACTTGCACGCCTGCCGCACCGAGGGTCATGGCAGCCGCTACGCCACGCGCATCGCTGATACCGCCGGCGGCGATCACTGGCACCGCGAGGGCATCGACCAGTTGCGGCAGCAGGGCGAAGGTGCCGAGCTGGCGGCTCAGGTCAAAATCCATAAAGTGCCCGCGATGCCCGCCGGCCTCCAGCCCCTGGGCAATCACCGCATCGACACCGCGTTCCTGTAGCCACAGCGCTTCTTCCAGGGTGGTGGCCGTGCAGAGAATCTTCGCGCCACTGTTGCGGACTCGCTGCAGCAAGGTTTCATCCGGCAGGCCAAAGTGGAAGCTCACCACCGCCGGGCGGAACTCGGCTACCAATTCGGCCGTTTCGTCATTGAAGGGCAGACGTCCAGGCCCACCCGCAATGCACGTCCGGTCCACGCCCAGCTCGTCATAGTAAGGTGCCAGCGTGTCCCGCCAGCCAGCCTCGCGGGCGGCGTCCGGTTCTGGCAGGGCGTGGCTGAAGAAGTTGAGGTTGAACGGGCGTGCGGTCAGTGCGCGCATCGCTTGCAGTTCCTGACGCAAGGCGGCGGGCGTGAGCATGGCGCAGGGCAGTGAGCCGAGGCCGCCGGCCTGGCACACGGCGGCGGCCAGGCGATGATCCTGCGCGCCGGCCATCGGCGCCTGGATCAGGGGCAGTTCGCAGCCAAGCAGGTCGTCGATCAGCATGAGTGCTCCATTTTCGCGGGTGGAAGGTCGGTAGCCGTGACTCGCACAAGACCACGGCTGGCCAGCGCATGCCTGGCTCTTGCCCTACAGACTTGCGCAGCAAGACTGCTCGGGGCAAGCCTTGTACCGTATTGCCAGCGTGCGACAGGTGCCGAAATGGGGCGCTTGCCTCAATCAAGCAGCTGATGGCGGCAGCCTGCCCTGTACGTTGGGGCGCGCGTAAAACCGGTGCAGCGGGTAAACTTGCCGCTCGCTTCGGAGAGCCCCATGAACTACCGTCACGCCTTTCACGCCGGCAACCATGCCGACGTGCTCAAGCATCTGTGTATCGCGCGCATCCTGGCCCTGCTGGCCAAAAAGGATGCGCCCTATGCCTATCTGGACAGTCATGCTGGTGTGGGGTTGTATGACCTGCTGGGCGACCAGGCCAGCCGTACTGGCGAGTGGCGCGAAGGTATCGGTAGGCTGTGGGAGCAGCCGGCGCTTCCGGAAGCGCTGATGAATTATCTGCAGGTAGTGCGGGCGCTGAATGCTGATGGCCGCTTGCGTTACTACCCGGGATCGCCGGAGTTGGCGCGCCGCCTGAGTCGCCCGCAAGACCGTCTGCACTGCAATGAAAAACACCCGGAAGATGGCGCGCTGCTCAAAGCCAATATGGCCGAGGATCGGCGCGTAGCGGTGCATCGCGGTGACGGTTGGCATGTGCCGCGGGCCCTGCTGCCGACAGCGGAAAAACGCGTGCTGCTGCTGATTGATCCGCCTTTTGAGCAGGTCGATGAACTGCAGCGTTGTGTAAAGGCGCTGAATGACGCGCTGGGTCGCATGCGCCAGGCCATTGTCGTGATCTGGTATCCGATCAAGGATGAGCGGCAGTTGCGCAGTTTCTACCAGGCGCTGGCTGCCAGTGCGGCGCCGAAGTTGCTGCGTGCCGAGCTCATGGTGCATCCGGCCGACAATGCGTTGGGCCTGAACGGTTCAGGGCTGGCGATTGCCAATCCGCCCTGGGGGCTGGAAGACAGCCTGCGTGAGCTGCTGCCCTGGTTGGCTGAGCAGCTGGCGCAAAGCCAGGCAACCTGGCGTCTGGACTGGTTGATCAGTGAGGCGGAAGCCTAGGCGCAATCACTCGTCGCCGGAAGAAAAGTCGTAATCCATCGACTGGCTGGGACCTTGCAAGTAGTAGCCCTGGATGTAGTTGACACCGGCCTGCCACAGCGTGGCGAGCACCGAGGCGCTTTCCACGCAGGGTACGATGGTCAACTTGGCCTGGGCATGCAGGCTGGCCAGTAGGGTCTTCAGGGCTTCCTGGTTTTCCGGGTTGGCCAGGTCATGGCTGAAGGAGTTGTCGATCTTCACGAAGTCGACATGCAGGTGCTTAAGGCTGTTGAACGGGTTGATGGCACAGCCGAACTGGCTCAGTGCGACTTTGCAGTGCAGTTGCGCCAAGCCCTGGGTCAGTGCCTTGGCCTGGCGCAGGTAGGCAATGGCATCCGGCTCGGCGAGCTGCAGGACCAGGGCGTCGGCCGGCAGGCGGGCTGCCTTGGTGGCCACGCTCAGCCAAGGCAGTAGGGTCGGATCCTGCACGCTACTGGCTGTCAGGTGCACGAACAGTCGGGTGTTGTGGCCCTTGTTGCGGTGCTCGGCAAGCAGCTTGATGGAGTTGAGGATCACCCAACGGTCGATTTTCTCTGCCAGCCCCAGCTCCATGGCGGCGGCGAGGAACTCGGCGGGCGGGACTTCCTCGCCCTGTGCGTTGTGCAGGCGCAGCAGCACTTCGTAGTGCTCTTCGTTGTCGCCACGCAGGCTGATGATCGGCTGGAACAGCAGGCGGAAGCCGTTGGTCTCCAGGGCTTGTTGCAGCATGGCCTGGATGTTGCCGCGGCTGGCGGCAGCGGCCAGTTCTTCAGCCGGATCGTAGAGCTTGATGCCATTGCCGTCGCGCAACTCGTCGGCGCAGCGATGGGCGCGATCGACAATGTCCTGGGCGCGTGCGGTTTTTTCATTGAGCCCGGCCACGCCGATGCTCAGGGTGGTTTGTGCGGTGCGTCCGCTGACTTCGAAAAGATGCGCTTCGACTTTCTTCAGGAGAGCCTGAAGCGCAGCGTGTGCCTGTTCTGGATGTTGCCCGGGCAGTAGTACGCTGAAGATATCATCGCCAAAACGTGCCAGTTGGGCGTCGCTGGCAAAGTGTTCGCGCAGCAGGTGGGCGAGGTCGGCCAGCAGCAGGTCGATGCCGGCAATGCCTACCTCGGCAAGCAGGCTGGCGTAGCGATCCAGGCGAATATAGGCCAGCGTAGCGCTTTGTCCCTGGCTGACGGCGCGTTCTACTGCCGCATCCATCAGTTCGAGGAAGTGTGGGCGGTTGTACAGACCGGTGACCAGGTCCTGGCTACTGATTTCGCGGAGTTTTTCTTCCAGCTCGGCATTGCTGCTTTCAGCGCGCAGTACCACCTGGATGCAGGGTTCGCCATCGTAGGTGGCCGGCGAGAAGCTCATGCGGATACTGAACTGGCTGCCGTCGATGTGTGCTCCCTGGCAGCTGAGCTCGGCACTCTCCTCACCGCTACGGTAGCTCTTGAGAAAGTCCTTGAAGGCACCCTGATCGCTGCCGGCAATCAGATCGATCATTGGCATGCCTTCCAGTTCCTCGCCATCGGCGTAGCCGAACATCTCCACGTAGGCACGGTTGGCGTAGATGTGCATGCCGTCATGTACGTAGGCGATGGCGTCTACCGAGCTGTCGAGCAACAGCTGGCAGCGCTTTTCTGCTTCGCGCAAGGCCACTTCCGCACTGCGTCTGGCGCGACGTTCTTCAAGGTTGCTCAGCTCGCGCTTGGCCACCAGCAGCAGACGTTCGTCCTCTCCCGCTGGCAGGGCATCCTGGGCGCCCAGTTGCAAGGCTTCGGTAATGTTGTCCGGATCGTTGTCCACGACCAGCTGAATAAAGGGGATGTCCTTGGCCTGCCGGCGAATGGCGTTGAGTGCTTCGTGCGGGTCCAGGTGCTCGCTGTAAGGTGCGGCAATCAGCAGATCCCAGCTCTGTTGCAGGGCTTCGGCCAAATCGTCACTGGACGTCAGGCGATGCACTCGGGTGGCATGCCCGGCATTGCGAAACAGGCTGACCAAACGCTCTGCTTCGTTCTGCGAGTCTTCGAGAATCAGCAGGCGGATGGTTTTTTTTGCAATGGCCATGGCAGGTCTATTTGCGCACTAAAGGCGCTAAAAAGCTGGAAAAATAAGGGTTTGGCGAATCTACAGCGACTTCCAGAGGGAGTCAAAGTCTTCCTCCAGACTGACCCCGGAGGCTTTCCCGCTTGTGACCGGCTTCCCTTCCGGGTGGTCGGCGGCATCGGTCAGACGGTACTGGAACTGGCTGAAACTGCCGGTGGCACACAGGCGTCTGCCAAGCGTTGCACGGTGCTCTTCGCCCTGCAGGTTGAGCTGTACCTTGCTCCCTTCCTGAAACGGTAAGCGCGGCGTAATCAGGCTGGCGGGGCGGGAGATCACGCGAATTTCCGGCAGTAGCAGGGCGCGCAGGTACTGGCTGTTTTGTTCCTGCTTGCGGATCAGTTGCAGGCCGCAGGGTTGCGCCTGCGGGGCGATCAGCTCGATACCCATCTGCGTGCCACCACCGCGCACCTGGCGAATCCAGCGCACCACGGCCACGGTCCAGGCGCGTCCTGGCATGTCCTGTATGCCGAGCAGCTCGCCGGTCTGCAGCTGGCTGGGAACCTCGCGTGGCCAGCTCAGGCAATAGCCGCCGGGGCTGTGGTTAACGATAGGCAGTTCATGCACGGGATATTCGTCGCTGTCGGCGTCGCTCCCCAAGCCAGTCTCTTCGCTCTCTGCAGCAGGCTTGTACTGAATCTCTTCCATATCCAGCCCGGCGTCCCAGCGCATGCCGGGTTGTGCATCAAAGGCGTTGCCCCATATATCCTGGGCGGCGCCGGCATCGCTGGCGAACACCGCCTGCTTGGGGACTTCCGGACGCTTGAGCTGCTGTGCCAGGGTCTTGCGCTCGCCCAGGTAGTAGTGCAAAGCGCTCATGCCGATACACAGGGTCAGTTGCCCCTGGCCCTGGTTGCGCTGGAAGGTGCGTTCGGCAATATCGCCCCATGCGGCGGCCAGGTGTTGCAACATGTCCACGCTGAAGTGCGCGGGAACCAGTAGGCGCGAGCCTTGCCGTTCTTCCTCGGGCAGCAGCAGGTATTCCTTGATGCTGTCAGCCAGTGGATGGGTATCCAGGCCAAGCATGTGTTGCTGCTCGGCACTACCAAAGAGCGACTTGAAACGCGGCGGGCCATCCTGTTGTGGTGCAATGGCGAATAGGCTGGCGCTGTCGCTGGCAGGCAGCAGGCGTGCCAGCAGGCTCCAGGCTTCGAGGATTTCAGCGAGTCGGGCAATGCCGCTCTGGCGCATCTGATTGGTGCGTGCGCAGCCGAGCAGCAAGGCAACCAGGTAACTCTGTGCGCAGCTCATGGCGTTGCCATGGCGTGCCAGACCATCGCTGACCGGCTGCTCGGCCAGTTGAGCCTGGCTGGCGATCTGGTACAGCTGGTGCAGCTCCAGCCACAGGCCTTCCGGCACCGGGCAGTAAAGCTGGCTGGCGCGCACCAGCGGGGCGGTCAGGCTGCGGATGGCGCGTTGCAGGGCAATCAGTAGGTGATTGTCGCGCTGTCGGTTGCTGGGTTCCTGAAGCGCCTGGCTGACAATCAGTTTGTAGCCGATGGCCAGGTGGTTTTGCAGGGCCTGGCAGAGGTTGGCAACCTTGCGCGGACGCTCGTCAAGCACGATGGCCTGGCCGATGAAATGGCGTTCCAGATGCTGACAGACGAAATGAATTTCCGGACGCAGCAGCTCAAGCATTTGCAGGCGCTGTTCGCTGGCGCACTGCAGCTGGTTGAGTTCCACCAGGGCCTGATACAGCTGGCGTGCGGTTTCACCGATGTTGGCCTTGGGCAGGCCGGCCACCCAGCGACGCAGATCGCGTAGCGAACCGTCGCAGAAGCTCAGGTTGTGTCGATCGGGTGTAGGCACCCGAAGACGCAGCTGGGGGCGAGGACTATCCATTGCTTGCCGTGACTCCATGATCCGGTGTGCGGTGGTCAGCGCTCAAGACGCCGCCGCCGCCAGTGTTTTCTTGCACTCTAGCAGTTTGTCGGTGCTGCTGCCTCGCTCTGCGCGGCTTCGGTGTGCGTTTGTGCGACCTGCTTGGCCAAAGCCTGCCCCATGCGCACCGGGCTGTTGGCGGCGAGCTCGTCGAGCCATTGCACCTGTTGCGGGCCGAACAGCACGATAGCGGTCGAGCCCAGTTTGAAACGGCCGAGCTCTGCACCCTTTTCCAGCTGAATGGGCGCGCGTGCGGCTTCGTCATAACGCTGCGTCTTCAGTTGGCGGCGCGGCGGGGTAACCAGGCCGGCCCAGACGGTCTCGATACTGGCAACGATCATGGCGCCGACCAATACCACGGCCATCGGCCCGCATTCGGTGTCGAAGATACAGGCGACGCGCTCGTTACGGGCAAACAGTTCAGGGACATTTTCTGCCGTGCTCTGGTTGACCGAGAACAGGCGGCCAGGGATGTAGACCATTTCCCGCAGTGTGCCGCTCAGCGGCATGTGCACCCGGTGGTAGTCGCGCGGCGACAGGTAGACCGTCGCAAACTGCCCGCCGAGGAAGGGGGCGGCACGCTGCACATCGCCGCCCAGCAATTCCACGGCACTGAAGCTGTGTCCCTTGGCCTGGAAGATGCGACCGTGCTCGATACGGCCAAGCTGGCTGATGGCGCCGTCGGCAGGGCACAGTACGCTGTCCGTTGCACTGTCCAGTGGGCGGGCGCCGGGTTTGAGGGCACGCGTGAAGAAAGCGTTGAAATGCTCATAGCCATCCAGTGCCTCGACCTGCGCTTCGCTCATGTCGATCTGATAGCGCTGGGCGAACCAGCGGGTAAAGGCGTTTTTCACCCAGCGCACGCGGCATTCGGCCAGGCAGCCGACCAGGCGCGAGAGCAGGTGGTGGGGCAGCAGGTACTGGCTGATGATGAACAGACGTTCTTTCATGATGATCCTTCAGAGTTCGCAGGGCGTGTCGGGCAGGTTGCCCCATTCCGACCAGGAGCCGGCATAGGCTTTGACACGCGGGTAACCAAGCGCCTTGGCGACCAGGTAGGTGAAGCCGGAGCGGCGGTGAGTCTGGCAGTGGGTGATGACTTCCTTATCGGCAGTAATGCCGTGGGTCGCCAGTAAGGCGCCGATATCCTGGCGGATGCGCAGTTGGCGCTGCGTATCCATGCCGGTAGTCCACTCCAGGTTGATGGCGCCGGGGATGTGTCCACCCCGCGCCGCGAGCACCTTTGCACCGCTGAATTCGGCCGCTGAGCGGGCATCCCAGATTGCCAGGTCATTGGCGCCCAGGCGTTGCTGCAGGTATTCGCGGCTGGCGGTCGGTGCGTCGTTGAGCGTCAGTTGCAGTTCGCCCTGGCCGAGAGGCGGCTCTTCCTGGCTTTGTGGCCGCTGCTCGGCATTCCAGGCCAGCCAGCCGCCATTGAGGTAGTGATAACGGCTATGTCCGATGCAGTCGAGCAACCAGATGAAGCGTCCCGACCAGCCGCCACCTTCATCGTCATACACCACGTAAACGGCTTCTTCGCGGTGCCCCAACTCGGCGAACAGTTGCTGCAAGGCGTCGAGTTCGGGCAGCAGGCCCGGCGTTGGGCTGGCGCTGCGCTGGGTGCGCTTGCTGTCAACGTGCCGGGCGCCGGGGATATGCCCGGCGCGATACTGCTCCAGGCTGCGCAGGTCAACGAGGATCAGTTCGGGGGCGTGCAGGCGCTCAGCCAGGTCGACCGGCTCGATCACCAGGGGCAGGGAGGAAAAGGCGCGCATGCCGGGGCTCCAGGGCTTGAGGGTGCAGCGATTGTAGCGGAAAGCATCAGCGTGCGCGGCGGCTGAAGTTGTCCAGGGCGCGCTCGATACATTGCACGGTTTTGCCAAAGGCATGCAGTTGTTCGCTGCTGAAGGGCATGCCCTGCTGGTCGCAGACCAGCAGCATGACTACGCGCTCCTGGCTGGCCAGCGAACGCAGCAGCAGGTGTTCGCTGGGGAACAGGGCTTTCAGGTTGCCGGGTAGTAACGCGGAATATTGCGCCTGATTGGCGGGCTCCAGGCGCAGCTGGGCCGGTTTCTGCAGCAGTCGCTTGAGGATCTGGCTACTGGCGGGGTCCAGGCTGAACCCCGCCTTCAGGCCGCTGAGCCCACTGCTTTGCTGGGCGACGAGGCGGGTATGCTGGCGATCGGCAAGCAGCAGCAGGATGCGCTGCAGGCCGCAGGCGCGTAGCGCGCGGCAGGCGTGGCTGGTCAGCTGCAATAGATTGTCGAACGGGCTGGGCTGTTTGAGCAACTCCGTGCAGAGTGGTTTCCAGTCCTCGTGCAGACGGCTGCTCGCAGGTGCAGTTGCCTGTGCGTGGCTGTCCTTGCGCACAACGTGCAGGCGCTGGCAGTCCCATGGCCAGAGCAGGGCTTCGGCCGGGTGCCAGAGATCGGCTTGAGCATGCAGTCGCGCACTGCTCACGGCGTGCTGGTGAACCTGCTGTTGCAGCAGTTCCAGGGGTTGCTGCAGATACAGCCCGGCCAGACGCTGCCAGCGTAGGCTGTGCGGAGTGCTCCAGCTGTGGTGAGCGGCTACGGCCAGGCCATTGGCCAGTAGCAGGCTGTGTGCAGGCTGCCCCAGCCAGCGACGCAGGGCAGGATCGGCATCCAGTTGGTGTTGCTGCTGGAGTGGGTGTTCCTGGTCGCGGGCAATATGTAGTGCTTTGACGAGCAGGCGCTTGTCGCTGTTGAGCAGGCGATAACCATCGATGATCCACTGTGGCAGGCGCCAGTGTTCGACCAGTGCCTGGCAGAGCTGCAGCAGGGGCACGCCAAGCAGCTCCTGCTCGACCTGTCGGGCAGGTTCACCGGCAGCCAGTACGCGTTGTTCCCACGCCAGGAACAGTGTCGGATGGGCGGCAAGCAGCGGCCACAGGGGCGCGAGGAACAGCAGGCTGCCCCAGTGCACTTCCTGCCAGAGGCGGGCCAGGCGATGGGCGAACAGTCCGTTGGCCTGTTGCATGGCATGCAGGCTGATCAGCTCCAGTTGCCGCAGTGGCGGAGGGATTCGGCTGCTCTCCGCCTGGGGGAGTTGGCCGAGCAGTTGCTCGCAACGACCGATGCCCAGTCGGGTAAGCGCGACTTCCAGGCTTTCTGCCGGACTGTGCAGAGGGCTGCGTGGGCGGTTGGCTTCGCGCAGCAGGCTCAGGGCAATGGCCGGGCAGTCCTGCATTTGCAAGGCGATGTCGCGTAATGACAGGCGGCTGTCAGCCAGTGCACGACTGATGCGCAGATGTTGCTCGCGGGCAATTGGCAGGCGCACCGGATCAAGGTGCTTGATCCAGCCTTCGATGCTGCGGGGCAGGGGCGGGGCAGACGTCATGGGCATGCAGTCCAACTGGCATTTCGCCTTCGGGGGCTATAGTCTGGCGTATATGTTCCGATAAATAGAAGGGCTTGTTGCAAACACCCTTCCCATCGCTCGTGCAAGTGTCCAGATGATCAAAATAGTCGGCATTCTCGTCGTTTTCGGTTGCGTGCTGGGGGGCTTCGTGCTTTCCGGGGGCAAAATCATGGCGCTGGTGCATCCCTTCGAGGTGATGATCATCGGCGGCGCCGCCTTGGGGGCTTTCCTGCAGGCCAACCCGGCCAGCGCCTTCATGCATGTGTTCAAAAAGTCGCTGAGCATGTTCGGTTCGCGCTTTACCCACACCTTCTATCTGGAGGTGCTCAAGCTGATCTATGAGATTCTCAACAAGAGTCGTCGTGAAGGCATGATGGCCATCGAGGCGGATGTCGAGGAGCCTGCGTCCAGCCCGATCTTTACCAAGTACCCGGCGATCCTCAAGGATCAGCGCATGACCGCCTATATCTGCGATTACCTGCGCATCATGTCCTCGGGCAACATGGCGCCCCATGAGCTGGAGGGCTTGTTCGACATGGAGCTGGCCAGCCTCAAGGAAGACCTTGAGCACCCCGCCCATGCGGTGGCCAAGGTGGCCGATGGCATGCCGGCGATGGGTATCGTGGCGGCGGTGCTGGGTATCGTGATTACCATGTCCATTCTTGCCACGGCGGATAACGCGCAGATTGGCGAGAAAGTGGGTACTGCACTGGTGGGTACCTTCCTCGGCATCCTGGCCTCTTATGGTTTCTTTGCGCCGCTCTCCAATGCGCTGGAGCATGATGCCAAGGAAGAGCTGAACGTCTACGAGGCCATCAAGGCCGCGCTGGTGGCTTCGGCGTCCGGGATGCCACCCACTCTGGCCGTGGAGTTTGGTCGCAAGGTGCTCTATCCGGCACATCGTCCCAGCTTCAGCGAGCTGGAACAGGCCATGCGTGGCAGCTGAACAGGCCTGAATCGTGGAAAACAATCAGCCGATTATCGTCAAGCGCATCAAGAAGGTTGCCGGTGGCCATCATGGCGGGGCCTGGAAGATTGCCTTTGCTGACTTTGCCACGGCGATGATGGCGTTCTTCCTGGTGATGTGGCTGATGACCTCGGCTACGCCGGAGCAGAAAAAAGCCATTTCTGGTTACTTTCAGGACCCTATCGGCTTTACCGAAAGTGCCAGCCCCTATGTCATCGACCTGGGGGGTACGCCTACCGTGGCGCCGGATCGCACGCTCAATCCGGATTCCCAGGGGCGTACCGACGCCGACGAGTTACACATCAATCCTGAAGGGGAAACCGAGGTCAATCCGCCTGAGCAGGTCAAGATCAGTCCGGATGTCGCGGAGAACCTGGCCGAGAAGGTCGAGCGCGAGCGCCTGGAGATGCTGCTCCAGGAGCTGCAGAACAAGGTTGAGGAAAACCCCGAGCTGCAGAAGTTCAAGGATCAGATTCTCTTCGAGATTACCCAGGACGGGTTGCGCATACAGATCATGGATGCCGATAACCGGCCGATGTTCAACCTCGGTAGCGCTCAGTTGCAGCCGTACTTCGAAGATATCCTGCTGATCATGGCCGACACCATCAAGGGGGTGCCGAACAAGGTCAGCATTAGCGGGCATACCGATGCCAAACCCTTTGCCGGTGCGGGTGGCTTTGGTAACTGGGAGTTGTCTTCGAATCGTGCCAATGCTGCCCGTCGTACCCTGGTGTTTGGGGGGTACCCGGAGGAACAGGTAGCGCGTGTCGTGGGGTACGCCTCTTCGGCATTGTTTGATCGCGAAGATCCTTTCAATCCTGTGAACCGGCGTATCGACATCGTGGTGCTGACCAAGAAGGCTCAGCGCACCATCGAGAGCGAGCAAAATGACGAAGCGTCGGATGCGCCGTCCGCCGCTTCTCCTGCGACAGATACGCCGCCCGAGCCGCTACCGGCCGGGCAGCTGCGTGAGCGCCTGAATATCTTCGAAGAGGGCGTGTTGCAAATGGGCGAGCCGCGTCAGTAGCTGTCTTGCGGCAGGCTGGCGATGATGTGCCGGTAGCTGTGCATGCGTTGTTCCTGGATGCGCCCGTCTGCCAGTGCAGCGAGCAGGGCACAGCCGGGTTCGCGGTCATGTTTGCAGTCACGGAAGCGGCAGTGCCCGAGCAGCGGGCGGAACTCGATGAAGCCTTCCTCGATGGTTTGTCGGCTGACATGGCCGAGGCCAAACTCGCGGATGCCGGGCGAGTCGACCAGCTCTCCGCCATTGGGGAAGTGAAACAGGCGTGCCGTGGTGGTGGTGTGCGTGCCCTTGCCGGTCTGCTCGGAGAGTGCTCCGACCCGCGTGTCGATGCCCGGCAGCAGACCGTTGACCAGCGATGACTTGCCCACCCCCGACTGACCGACAAATACGCTGACACGATCATCCAGGCGTTGCCGCAGTTCGTCCATGCCGGCGCCATCCTGTGCCGAGACTTCCAGCAGCGGATAGTCGAGTTGCCGGTAGGTGGCCAGCAGACGGTCGATGTGCGCGCTGTTGTGTTCGTCCAGCAGGTCGGCCTTGTTGAGCAGCAGCAGCGGCCGAATACCGGCATGCTCGGCGGCAATCAGGTAGCGGTCGATCAGGTTGGCGTGTGGATGCGGCAGCGGGGCGAACACGATGACGATCTGATCGATGTTGGCTGCAACCGGCTTGAGTTGGCCACGCATGTCGGGCCGGCATAGCTCGGAGTGGCGCGGCAGGAGTGCAACGATCACCCCGTTCTGCTGGTTGCCGGGGCGCCACACGACGCGGTCGCCGGTAACCAGTGCCGGCAGGTTGCTGCGCCGGTTGCAGCGGAATACCTGGCCTGCCTGCTCGCCATCCAGCGCTTCGACTTCAATCAGTACGCCAAAATGGGCGATGACCAGGCCGTTCTGCTCCTCGCCGAGGTCGCCGCCTTGCAGTTCCTCCAGGGCGCGGGACTCACGCTTGGCGGCGCGGGCGCTGCGTTCTTCCTGGATTTTTTCGATGCGCCAGCTTTGCCGGCGACTGAGTTGGCGTTTGGCCATGGGGGGTCCGCAGGTTGAAGGATGCGCGAGTTTAGCACGCGCGTCGGGCGCGCCGCGCCGCTACACTGCGCGTCATCGGGGGCTGCGAGGAAATGGGCTGTGGCTTGGCTAAGGCGTTATCCAGCCGTGCTGGCGCTGCTGCTGCAGGTGCTGGCCGGGTTGCTGGCCTGGGCGGTGTTGCCGGTTGTCTGGCGACTGACGGGGTGGCCGCTGACTGGCCTGGCCCTGGCCGGGCTACAGGGCGGGCTGGCTGCTGTGACGGGGCATCTGCTGGGCTTGCCGCGCTGGTGGCTGCCCATCAGTCTGTTATTCATGCCGGCGGTCGTGCTGGGTCAGCAGCTGGACTGGCCGGCCTGGCTGCCGGCGTCGATGTTCGCTCTGCTGCTACTGGCCAACTGGAACAGTCTGGGCGAGCGGGTGCCGCTCTATCTGAGCAGTGCGCCGGCGGAGCGGGCCTTGCAGCAGTTGCTTGACCCGTTGCCCGACGATGCGGCCTTTATCGACTTGGGCAGCGGCCTGGCAGGCAGTCTTACCCGACTGGCACGCGCCAATCCGCAACGGCAGTTTCATGGTGTGGAAAGTGCGCCGTTGGTGTTTCTGCTCGGTTGGTTGCGCAGCCTGCCGCTGGCTAACTGCCGAGTGCGCTATGGCAGTCTGTGGCAGGTCGACTTGGCGCCCTACGCGCTGGTCTACTGCTTTCTCTCGCCCGCACCCATGCCGCGTGTGTGGGACAAAGCACAGGCCGAGATGGGGCATGGCAGCTTGCTGGTCAGCAACAGTTTTGCCATTCCTGGCGTGGCGCCTACGCAGCGCATCGAGTTGCACGATTGGCGGGCTGGTGCCCTGCTGGTGTGGCGCATGCCGTGAGCAGGCGGGTCTTTGCTCAGGCCCGTTAAACACAGTGCTAATTGCTACACTGCGCACTCGGCTGTTTTGACCAGCCTTGGCTGGCTACCCGCGTAGCAGCTTGCGCTGATTGCCCGATCAGCGTTTCCCACCGCCTGTCAGGAGCCTTTGGCTATGCAAGACCCGCAGAATCTCATCTGGATCGACCTGGAAATGACCGGCCTGGAGCCGGAGCGCGATGTCATTCTGGAAATGGCCACGATCATTACCGACAGTGATCTGCATGTGCTGGCCGAGGGGCCGGTGATCGCCATTCATCACCCCGATGCCGTGCTGGCGGGTATGGATGAATGGAACACCCGTACGCATGGCGAGAGCGGGCTGACCCAGCGGGTGCGTGACAGCCGCACCGACATGGCTGCAGCGGAGGCGCAGACCCTGGCGTTCCTCGAACAGTGGGTGCCGCGCGGCAAATCACCAATCTGCGGCAACAGCATCGGTCAGGATCGGCGTTTTCTGGTGCGTTACATGCCGACTCTGGAGGGCTATTTCCACTATCGCAACCTGGATGTCTCAACCCTGAAGATTCTCGCCGAGCGCTGGGCGCCGCAGGTCAAGGAAAGCTTCCAGAAGCGCGGTACGCACCAGGCGCTGGATGACATCCGCGAGTCGATTGCCGAGCTGCAGCATTATCGTCGCCACCTGCTCAAGCTGTAGGTGGGTCACGCGGCCTCTGCGCTGAAGGCCAGGCGGCCAGTGGCTTACTGGGCGTCGCGTTCGGCGTGCTGGCGCAGCGCCCAGGCGACGTGCTCGCGGACCAGTTCGCTGGGGTCGTCCTGACGGGCGCGCAGGGCCTGCAGTACAGGGATGGTCGAGGGGGCGTTGCCGAGCCCTACGGCCAGGTTGCGCAACCAGCGCTGATAGCCGGCGCGCCGCAGTGGCGAGCCTTCGGTGCGCTGCAGAAATTCTTCCTCGCTCCATAGAAACAGCTCCGCCAGGCTGCTGTTGTCCAGTCCGTGGCGCGGCTGGAAGTCGCTTTGCTCGCTGGGGCGGGCGAAGCGGTTCCACGGACAGACGATCTGGCAGTCGTCGCAACCGAACACCCGGTTGCCGATCAGCGGCCGCAGCGCTTCGGGGATAGGGCCTTTCAGCTCGATGGTCAGGTAGGAAATACAGCGCCGTGCATCCAGCACATAGGGCGCTACGAAGGCCTGGGTCGGGCAAATGTCCAGGCACGCGGTGCAGCGCCCGCAGTGTTCGCTATCCAGCGGGGCGTCGACCGGCAGGGGCACATCGACGAACAGCTCGCCGAGGAAGAACCAGCTGCCGGCGCGGCGGTTGAGGATCAGGCTATGCTTGCCTACCCAGCCGAGGCCGGCCTGGCGGGCGATGGCGCGCTCCAGCACCGGCGCGCTGTCGACGAAGGCACGGAAGCCGAAGGGGCCGATGGCCTGCTGGATGCGTTCGGCCAGTTGCTGCAGGCGTTTGCGGATCAGCTTGTGATAGTCACGGCCCAGCGCATAGCGCGAGACATAGGCTTGTTCCGGCTGGGCCAGGCGCTGGCTCATTCGCGTGTCGCCAGGCAGGTAGTCCATGCGCAGGGAAATGACCCGCAGCGTGCCGGGCACCAGTTCGGCGGGGCGACTGCGCTTGCTGCCGTGCGCGGCCATGTAGTCCATCTCGCCGTGGTAGCCGGCATCCAGCCAGCGTTGCAGGTGTGCCTCCTGTTCGTCCAGTTGCGGCTCACAGATGCCGGCCTGCTGGAAGCCCAGTTCACGGGCCCATTCCTTGATGGAGGCAGCCAGGGTGGCTAGGTCGAGTGGCGATGTAGGCATGGCAGGCCAGCGTGCAGGGGAAGCGGGGTATAATTTTGCCAGAGTTGCCGCAGGAGTACCCATGTCCGAATACCCTTCGTCCTGGCCGTTGTCGTTGCACGACGCGGCACAGGTTCGCGCGCTGGATGCCCGCTTGATGGCTGCCGGCACGCCGGGCGCTGTGCTCATGCAGCGGGCGGCTCAGGCCGCTTGGCGTGCCTTGCGCCGCCGCTGGCCGCAGCTGCGCAAACTCTGTGTGCTGGCCGGGCCTGGCAATAATGCGGGTGACGGTTACCTGCTGGCGGTTCTCGCCCGGCGAGCCGGCTGGGATGTGCAGGTGTATAGCCTGGCTGATCCTGCCAGGTTGCGCGATGCGGCGGCGCAGGCGTACGCCGAGGCCTGCGCGCAGGGTCTGCAGGTGCAGCCCTGGCACGCCGAGGCCGTGCTGGACGGTCTGCTGGTCGATGCCATGCTCGGCACCGGGCTTGCGGGCGAGCTGCGCGAACCTTATGCCTCGGCAGTGGCGCGGATCAATGCGAGCGGCCTGCCGTGTCTGGCGCTGGATATCCCCAGCGGGCTGTGTGCCGACACTGGCCGGCTATGGGGTGCGGCGGTGCGCGCCGATCTGACGGTTACCTTTATAGCTCTCAAGCTGGGCCTGTTCACCGGGGCGGGCCCTGATCAGGTGGGTGAACTGTGTTTTGCCGATCTGCAGGCTGATGCGGCGCTCTGCGCAGCGGCGCCTGCCATGGCGCAGCGCCTGACGGCAGGCAACCTGCAGCGTTTGCCGGCGCGTCCGCGCACCACGCACA
The DNA here is from genome assembly GCF_002835605.1 of Pseudomonas fluvialis. NCBI lineage: Bacteria > Pseudomonadati > Pseudomonadota > Gammaproteobacteria > Pseudomonadales > Pseudomonadaceae > Pseudomonas > Pseudomonas fluvialis. The sequence continues at coordinate 97,773 of NZ_PIYS01000027.1, forward strand.
AGGGGCGTTGCGGACGTCTGCTGGTGGTTGGCGGAGAACGTGGCTATGGCGGTGCGGCGCTGCTGGCGGCGCAGAGTGGTTTGCGCGGAGGTGCCGGTATGGTCAGCCTGGCGACGCGGGAAGAGCATGTGGCGGGCGCGCTCGCGCGTTGTCCCGAGCTGATGGTGCGCGGGCTGCTGTCGAGTGGGCAGTTGCTGGCGCTGCTGCCGGGGCATGATGTGCTGGTGGTCGGCCCCGGCCTGGGTCAGGGCGCCTGGGGGCGCAGCCTGCTGACGGCGGCCGCGCAGTTCGAGGGCGCGCAGGTCTGGGATGCCGATGCCTTGAACCTGCTGGCGGCGGGGCGGGTGCAGATCCGCGCCGGTGCAGTACTCACGCCCCATCCGGGAGAGGCGGCGCGCCTGCTGGGTTGCAGTCTGGCCGAGGTGCAGGATGACCGGCCGGCAGCGGCCCTGCGTCTGGCGCAACGCTACCAGGCCGTGGTGGTACTCAAGGGCGCCGGTAGTCTGGTGACGGATGGACATACCCTGCGTCTCTGTGAGCATGGCCATCCGGCGATGGCCGGGCCGGGGTTGGGCGATGTCTTGGCCGGTCTGATCGGTGCCTTGTTGGCTCAGGGGCTGGCGGCGTTGCCGGCCAGCGAGCTGGCGGTCTGGCTGCATGCGCGTGCCGGTGAGCGCCTGGGGCAGGCCGGGCGAGGCCTGCTGGCCAGTGAGCTGGTCGGAGTGATTCGTGAGTTGCTGGAGGAGCACAGCCCATGTTGCAACTGAGCATGGAGATACATGGCGAAGAAGCCATGCAGGCCTTTGGTGCACGCCTGGGGCAGGTATGTGGTGGGCATGGCGTGATCTATCTGCGCGGTGATCTGGGGGCCGGCAAGACCACGCTGTCGCGAGGCCTGTTGCGCGGTCTGGGGCATCAGGGCGCGGTGAAGAGTCCGACCTTTACCCTGGTCGAGCCCTATGAGTTGGCCGACGGTCAGGCCTATCACTTCGATCTGTATCGTCTGGCTGATCCCGAGGAGCTGGAGTTTCTGGGGATTCGCGACTATTTCGCCGAGGATGCCTTGTGTTTGATCGAGTGGCCGGAACGCGGCGCAGGTGTTTTGCCAAGCGCTGAGCTGGACATTACCATTGCGCCCAGCGGCGAGGGCCGTTGCCTGCACCTGCAGGCTCGCACCCCGCGCGCGCAGCGTTGGTGCGAGCAGCTGCGCGCGGGTCAAGACTTATAAACGAGGGGAACTGTATGCGCTGGCGCGTACCGTTGGCTGTGCTGGGCCTGTGTTTGCTGAGTGTCGCCGGGTCAGTGCTGGCTGCCACGGATATCCGCGGTGTGCGCCTGTGGCGTGCGCCGGACAACACACGCCTGGTGTTTGACCTGAGTGGTCCGGTGAAACACAGCGTATTCACCCTGGCTGCACCCGAACGCATCGTCATTGATGTCAGTGGTGCGCAACTGCAGATGGCCCTTGAACAGCTCAATCTGAGCAATACGCCGATCCGCGCCGTGCGCGCTGCGCAACGCGCGCCCGGTGAGTTGCGCATGGTGCTTGACCTCAGTGCGCGGGTTACACCGAAGAGCTTCACACTGGAACCCAATCAGCAATACGGGCATCGCTTGGTCGTCGATCTGTTTGATGGCGAAGCGCCGAGTAACGTGCCCCCCGTGCAGCCCAGCCTGCCCGTCACGCCTACGCAGGCGCCGGCGCGCCTTCCGCCGCCGCCGGGTGGCAAGCGCGACATCATCATCGCCATCGATGCCGGCCATGGCGGCGAGGACCCTGGGGCCATCGGCCCGGACAAAAAACTCTATGAGAAGCATGTGACCCTGGCCATTGCCCGCGAGTTGCAGCGCCAGCTCAGCCAGGAGAAGGGCTTCCGTGGCGAATTGGTGCGTACCGGCGATTATTTCATTCCGCTGCGCCGACGTACCGAGATTGCCCGCAAGAAAGGGGCTGATCTGTTTGTGTCCATTCATGCCGACGCCGCGCCGCGCTCCTCGGCGTTCGGCGGCTCGGTGTATGCATTGTCTGATCGGGGTGCCACCTCGGAAACCGCGCGCTGGTTGGCCGATAGCGAAAACCGTTCCGACCTGATCGGTGGGGTAGGCAGCGTCAGTCTGGATGACAAGGATCGTATGCTGGCCGGCGTGTTGCTCGACCTGTCGATGACCGCCTCGCTGTCGTCGAGCCTGAATGTCGGGCAAAAGGTGTTGAGCAACATGGGGCGGGTCACGCCCTTGCACAAGAAGCGCGTCGAACAGGCGGGCTTCATGGTGCTGAAGTCGCCGGATATTCCGTCCATCCTCGTGGAGACCGGGTTTATCTCCAATCCTGGCGAGGCTCGCAAGCTGTCCACCGCCGCTCATCAGCAGGCCCTGGCCAATTCGATTCGCACGGGTATTCGCCAGTTCTTCCATGAAAATCCGCCGGCCGGCACCTACATCGCCTGGCTCCGTGATTCGGGCAAGATCATCGCCCAGGGGCCGCGTGAGCATGTGGTGGCGGCAGGGGACAGTTTGGCGCTGGTCGCCCAGCGTTACCAGGTCAGTCTCGTGGCGCTGCGCTCGGCCAACAATCTGCGCGGCGACACTATCAAGGTCGGCCAGGTGCTGCAGATTCCGCAAACCACCGTGGCGGTACAGCCATGAGCGAGCTAGATATTCCGACGCCGCCTTCGCGGATTGCCCTGCTCAGTCCGCGACTGGCCAATCAGATCGCCGCCGGTGAAGTGGTTGAGCGCCCGGCTTCGGTTGCCAAAGAGCTGCTGGAAAACAGCCTGGATGCTGGTGCGCGACGCATTGATGTGGAGGTCGAGCAGGGCGGCGTGAAACTGCTCAAGGTCCGCGATGACGGTCGCGGTATCGATATGCAGGATCTGCCGCTGGCTCTGGCGCGGCACGCCACCAGCAAGATCCGTGACCTGGAGGATCTGGAGCGGGTGCTCAGCCTGGGCTTTCGCGGTGAGGCGTTGGCTTCGATCAGCTCGGTGTCGCGTTTGACGCTGACCTCGCGGGCTGCAGGTGCGGAGCAGGCCTGGCAGGTGGAAAGCGAAGGCCGGGAAATGGAAGCGCGCGTCCAACCGGCAGCGCATCCCCAGGGCACCTCGGTGGAGGTTCGCGACCTGTTCTTCAATACGCCAGCGCGGCGCAAGTTCCTGCGTGCGGAGAAAACCGAGTTTGATCACCTGCAGGAGGTGATTCGTCGTCTGGCCCTGGCCCGTTTCGATGTGGCCTTCAATCTGCGCCACAACGGCAAGACGGTGCTAGCCCTGCATGCCGCGGATGATCCGCTGAGCCGTGCGCGTCGTGTGGCTAATGTCTGTGGCCCGGCATTCCTGGAGCAGGCATTGCCTATCGAGGTGGAACGCAGTGGCCTGCGGCTATGGGGCTGGGTGGGTTTGCCAACCTTTTCGCGCAGCCAGGCGGATTTGCAGTACTTCTACGTGAATGGCCGCATGGTGCGCGACAAGCTGGTGGCGCATGCGGTGCGCCAGGCTTTCCGTGATGTCTTGTATAACGGCCGACATCCGGCGTTCGTGCTGTTTTTCGAGGTCGAACCGGCCGTGGTGGACGTCAATGTCCACCCGACCAAGCATGAAGTGCGCTTCCGTGACAGTCGCATGGTGCATGACTTCCTTTACGGCACCCTGCATCGAGCGCTGGCGGAGGTTCGCCCGCAGGATCAGTTGGCGGCGCCTGCCGCGCTGCCTGAGATACCGCGTGCCAGTGGTCTGCAGGCGGGCGAGTTCGGTCCGCAGGGCGAGATGAGCCTGGCTGCCCAGTCCGGCGCCGGCTTGCCGGCCTATGAGGCCAGCACTGTTGTTGCACCTGCATCGTCCGGCTATATGCCACCGCGCTCGCCTGGCGTGCCGCTGGCCGACCAGCAGGGCGTATACCGCGAGTTTTATCAGGAGCAGGCGTCCAGCACCGAGTTGCCGGTCGCCCAGGCGGATATTCCGCCGCTGGGCTATGCCTTGGCTCAGCTCAAGGGGATTTATATCCTCGCGGAAAATGCCCAGGGACTGGTGCTGGTGGACATGCATGCCGCCCATGAGCGGATCATGTATGAGCGCCTCAAAGCGGCCATGGCCAGCGAAGGCCTGAAAGGCCAGCCGCTGCTGGTGCCCGAGTCTCTGGCGTTGAGCCAGCGTGAGGCGGATTGTGCCGAAGAGCATGCCCAGTGGTTCGCTCGCCTGGGCTTCGAGCTGCAGCGTCTCGGTCCGGAAAGCCTGGCCATTCGACAGATTCCAGTGCTGCTCAAGCAGGCCCAGGCTGGCCAGTTGGTGCGTGATGTTCTGGCGGACTTGTTGGAATATGGCAGCAGTGATCGTATCCAGGCGCACCTCAACGAGTTGCTGGGCACCATGGCCTGTCATGGCGCGGTGCGTGCCAATCGGCGTCTGAGTGTGCCGGAGATGAATGGCTTGCTGCGTGATATGGAGCAGACCGAGCGTAGTGGCCAGTGCAACCACGGCCGGCCGACCTGGACGCAGTTGGCCATGGATGACCTCGACAAGCTGTTCCTGCGCGGCCGCTGAAGCGCGTCCTGCCCTTTCCGTTGCCTGCGAGCGTGCCGATGCCTAGTCTTCCTCCTGCCATATTTCTCATGGGGCCAACAGCCGCTGGCAAGACTGACCTGGCTGTGGCGCTGGCGCAGCGCCTGCCATGTGAACTGATCAGTGTCGACTCGGCGCTGATCTACCGGGGTATGGATATCGGTACGGCCAAGCCGGATGCCCAGTTGCTGGCCGAGTTCCCCCATCATCTGGTGGATATTCGCGATCCGCTGGAGAGTTACTCGGCCGCCGAGTTCTGTGCGGACGCCCTGCAGGCGATGGCACGGATCAGCGCCGCGGGGCGTATCCCGTTGCTGGTAGGCGGCACCATGCTGTATTTCAAGGCGTTACTGGAAGGGCTGGCGGAAATGCCGGCAGCGGATGCCGTGCTGCGCGCGGAGCTGGAGGCCTGGGCGGCGGCCGAAGGCTATGCCGCGCTGCATGAGGAGTTGCGCAGGGTGGATCCACAGTCCGCGCAGCGTATTCATCCCAATGACCCACAGCGTCTGGTGCGAGCCCTGGAGGTCTACCGGCTGAGTGGGCTGACCATGAGCGAGCACCGTCTGCGCCAGCAGGCGCGCGGTAGCCAGGGGCTTTTGCCTTATACTGTCGCGCAGTTGGCGATTGCCCCGGCGCAGCGTCAGATATTGCACGAACGTATTGCCCTGCGCTTTGAACTGATGCTGGAACAGGGGCTGATTAGCGAGGTCGAAGCCCTGCGTGCGCGTGGCGATCTGCATCTCGGTTTGCCATCCATGCGTGCGGTAGGCTATCGCCAGGTCTGGGAGTACCTGGATGGCAACATCGAACGTCACAGCATGGTCGAGCGCGGTGTGGCGGCGACACGCCAGTTGGCCAAACGCCAATTTACCTGGTTACGTGGCTGGCAGACGCCGTTGCACTGGCTGGATAGCCAGGCCGAGGATAATGTCGAGCGCGCCTTGAAATACCTGCAAGCGGCCGCCATATTGGCCTGAGAATTTCCCGAAGCCGTCTATCCTAAGGGATATGTGGCGATTTGTTTTTCACAACTATAACGATTCATCCCTGAAGGAGTGCGGCACATGTCAAAAGGGCATTCGCTACAAGACCCTTATCTGAACACCCTGCGTAAGGAACGCGTCCCGGTTTCCATCTATCTGGTCAATGGCATCAAGCTGCAGGGGCAGATCGAGTCTTTTGATCAGTTCGTCATCCTGCTGAAGAATACTGTCAGCCAGATGGTCTACAAGCACGCCATCTCCACCGTGGTGCCAAGCCGTCCGGTGCGTTTGCCGGCCAGCGAACAGGCAGGCGAGGCGGATGACGTCTAAGTCGGAGTTCTGCATTGTTCTTTGAGCGCCACGGCGGGGGAGAACGCGCCGTTCTGGTGCATCTGGAAGGCCAAGAGCCGGCGGTGCGCGAGGATCCCGAAGAGTTTCAGGAGCTGGCGCGTTCGGCCGGTGCACAAATGGCAGCCTTTGTCAGCGTGCCCCGCCAGCAACTGACGGCGCGCTATCTGATCGGCAGCGGCAAGGTTGATGAGCTGGCGCAGCTGGTCAAGGCCTGCGAGGCCGAACTGGTCATCTTCAATTACAGCCTGACACCCAGTCAGGAACGTAACTTGGAGCGAGCGTTCGAGTGTCGCGTGCTGGATCGTACCGGGCTGATTCTCGACATCTTCGCCCAGCGCGCGCGTACCCATGAAGGAAAACTGCAGGTCGAGCTGGCCCAGTTGGAGCACATGAGTACGCGCCTGGTGCGCGGCTGGACGCATTTGGAGCGCCAGAAAGGTGGTATTGGTCTGCGTGGCCCTGGGGAGACCCAGCTGGAAACCGACCGCCGCCTGCTGCGCGTGCGCATTCGGCAGATTCGCCAACGTCTGGAAAAGGTGCGTAGCCAGCGTGAGCAGGCGCGTCGTGGTCGGCGTAGGGCGGAGATTCCGGCGGTGTCGCTGGTGGGGTATACCAATGCCGGCAAGTCGACGTTGTTCAATGCCCTGACGACGTCCGAGGTATATGCCGCCGATCAGCTGTTCGCCACGCTCGACCCTACCCTGCGCCGCCTGCCGTTGGATGACCTTGGGCCAATCATCCTCGCCGATACGGTAGGTTTCATCCGGCACTTGCCGCACAAGCTGGTCGAGGCTTTCCGGGCCACCCTGGAAGAGTCGAGCAACGCCGATCTGCTGCTGCACGTGATTGACGCGCACGAACCCGAGCGGCAGTTGCAGATCGAGCAAGTGCTGGCGGTGCTGGGAGAGATTGGCGCCAGCGAAGTGCCGTTGCTTGAGGTGTACAACAAGCTGGACCTGTTGGAAGGTATCGAACCGCATATCCAGCGCGATGCCGCCGGCAAGCCACAGCGCGTATGGCTCTCGGCGCGCGACGGGCGGGGCTTGGAACTGTTGCGCCAGGCGATTGCCGAGCTGCTCGGTGAAGACCTGTTCGCGGCTACCCTGCGCCTGCCGCAGCGTTTGGGGCGCCTGCGCGCCCAGTTGTTTGCCGCCGGTGCCGTGCAAGGCGAAGCGCATGACGAGCAGGGGGATATCCTGCTGCAGCTGCGCTTGCCGCGTGCCGAGCTGAATCGGCTGGTCAGTCGTGAAGGACTGCAGCCGCAGGAATTCATTGCGCAACATACTTTGCAATAATGCGTGGCGATGGCATTTCCCCGTCATCCTCGCGCTTTCGGTAGCATGGGCGGCGCGCTAATGGGCGCGTTTTGGCATTTTTAGTCTGGAGAGCGCTATGGCTTGGAATGAGCCGGGTGGCAACTCGAACAATCAGGATCCCTGGGGTGGTCGCAAGGGCGGTGGACGCCAGGGGCCGCCGGATCTTGATGAGGCCCTGCGTAAGCTGCAGGACAGCCTCAATGGCATCTTTGGCGGCAAGAAGTCCTCGGGAAGCGGCAATGGTTCGGCGGCCGGTGGCCTGGGGTTGATCGGTATCGCGTTGGCGGTGTTGGCAGCACTTTGGCTGTACAGCGCGGTGTATGTGGTCGATGAGCAGGAACAGGCTGTGGTGCTGCGTTTTGGCAAGTACTACGAAACCGTTGGTCCGGGCCTGAATATCTATTTCCCGCCGATTGATCGCAAATTCCAGGAAAACGTTACCCGCGAGCGCGCCTACAGCGCCCAGGGGCAGATGCTCACCGAGGATGAGAACATCATCGAGGTGCCGCTGACCGTGCAGTATCGCATCAGCAACCTGCAGGATTTCGTGCTGAATGTCGATCAGCCGGAAGTCAGTCTGCAGCATGCGACCGATAGCGCTCTGCGCCATGTGGTTGGCTCCACGGCCATGGATCAGGTGCTGACCGAAGGTCGTGAGCTGATGGCCAGTGAGGTCAAGGAGCGGCTGCAGCGGTTCCTGGATAACTACCGCACCGGTATCAGTGTTACCCAGGTCAACGTGCAGAGTGCGGCAGCGCCGCGCGAGGTGCAGGAAGCCTTCGATGACGTGATCCGTGCGCGCGAAGATGAGCAGCGTGCCAAGAACCAGGCGGAAGCCTACGCCAACGGCGTGGTGCCCGAGGCGCGCGGCCAGGCGCAGCGCATCATCGAGGATGCCAATGGCTACCGTGATGAAGTGATTGCCCGTGCCCAGGGTGAGGCGGAGCGCTTCAGTAAGCTGCTGACCGAATACCGTAAGGCGCCCGAGGTAACGCGTGAGCGTCTGTACCTGGAAGCCATGCAGGAAGTCTTCAGCAATACCAGCAAGGTGCTGGTGACTGGCGATAAGGGGCAGAACAATCTGCTTTACCTGCCGCTGGACAAGATGGTTGCGCCGCGTGATGGCACGGCAGCACCGCGTGCCGCCGTGGGTGGTAGTTCGTCCGATCTGGGGGCGCGCATCGCCAATGATCTGCAGTCGCGTGATGTGCGTGCACGGGAGGGTCGCTGATGAGTAACAAGACACTGATTGGCCTGCTCACCGGCGTACTGCTGGTGATCCTCGCCTGGAACAGCTTCTATATCGTTTCGCAAACCGAGCGTGCCGTTTTGCTGCGCTTCGGTAAGGTGGAAGTGGCCGATGTTCAGCCGGGTCTGCATATTCGCGTGCCGGTGATGAATCAGGTGCGCAAGTTCGATGCACGCTTGCTGACGCTCGATTCGCAGACTTCGCGTTTCCTCACCCTGGAGAAAAAGGCGGTGATGGTTGATGCCTATGCCAAGTGGCGGGTGGCGGATGCCGAGCGCTTCTATACCGCGACTTCGGGCCTCAAGCAGGTGGCTGATGAGCGTCTCTCGCGCCGTCTCGAGGCCGGTCTGCGTGACCAATTTGGTAAGCGCACTCTGCATGAGGTGGTCTCGGGTAAGCGTGACGAGCTGATGGCCGACATCACCCGTTCGCTCAATCGCATGGCCAGCCAGGAGCTGGGTATCGAAGTGGTGGATGTGCGCGTCAAGCGTATCGACCTGCCGCGCGAGGTGAACCGCAGCGTCTTCGAGCGGATGAGTACCGAGCGTGAGCGCGAGGCGCGTGAGCATCGCGCCAAGGGCGCCGAACAGGCCGAGGGGATTCGTGCCGATGCGGACCGCCAGCGCCGCGTGCTGATTGCCGAAGCCTACCGCGAAGCCGAGGAAACCCGTGGTGACGGGGACGCCAAGGCCGCCGAGATCTATGCCCGCGCCTACAATCAGGACCGCGAGTTCTACGCCTTCTATCGCAGCCTGCAGGCCTATCGCGAGAGCTTCGCCAGCAAGAGCGATGTGCTGGTGCTGGATCCGGACAACGACTTCTTCCGCTACTTGCGCAACGCCAAGCCTTGAGGATCTCAGGCGGTCAGTCGGCACGGGTGTTGCCGGCTGACCGCCTGAGGCTTGTGGTTTGCAGCTTTTAGCGTGTTATCATGCGGCAGCCGGGATAACCCCGGCTTTTTTGCGTCTACGGCAATGATGTGGCAGGAACTGGGCATCGCGTTATCACTGCTACTGGTGCTGGAAGGTATCCTGCCTTTCCTCTATCCAGGGCGTTGGCGCGCCGCCATGCTGGCGCTGGCCGAATTATCCGAACGCCAGCTGCGCCTGATCGGGCTGGCCAGCATGCTGCTGGGCACGGCCCTGCTGTATTGGCTTCACTGAAGGCTTGCCGACCGGCTGAGAGGGGAATGGCAACATGGCAACGGTAGACCGCTGGCTTCTGCCAGATGGCATCGAAGAAGTATTGCCGCCGCAAGCGGCGTGCATCGAGGCGGCGCGCCGCCAGGTGCTGGATCTGTTCCAGCGCTGGGGCTACGAGCTGGTGATCACCCCGCACATCGAATACCTGGAGTCCTTGCTCACGGGCGCTGGGCAGGATCTTGACCTGCGCACGTTCAAGGTGACCGACCCGCTGTCTGGCCGGCAGATGGGCCTGCGTGCAGATATTACGCCGCAGGTGGCGCGTATCGACGCGCATACCCTGCGCCGTGAGGGGCCCAGCCGGCTGTGCTATGCCGGTAGCGTGGTGCATGCCAAGCCGCGTGCCCTGGCTACATCGCGCAGTCCCATCCAGTTGGGTGCCGAACTGTATGGCGATGCCAGCCCAGCCAGCGATATCGAAGTCATCAGCCTGATGCTGGATACCCTGAGCCTGGCCCAGGTGGCGGATGTGCACATGGACCTTGGCCATGTCGGTATCTACCGCGGCCTTTGCGAGGCTGCCGGCGTGACCGGCGAAGTGGAGCAGCGTTTGTTTGATGCGCTGCAACGCAAGGCTATCGATGAAGTGGTCGAACTGACTGCCAGTCTGCCGGGTGAGCTGGCGTCGATGTTGCGTGCGCTGGTCGATCTGTCCGGTGAGCGCGATGTTTTGGATCTGGCCCAGGCCTGTCTGGTGGCTGCGCCGCCTGCGGTACAGCAGGCGCTGGATGAGCTGGTGGCTGTCGCGGACGCTCTTGAACTGCGTTTCCCCGAGCTGCCGCTGTATTTCGACCTGGCGGAACTGCGTGGTTACCACTACCACACAGGGGTGGTGTTTGCCGCCTTCGTGCCGGGTGTCGGGCAGTCGATTGCCCAGGGCGGTCGCTATGATGACATTGGTGCCGATTTCGGGCGTGCCCGTCCGGCAACCGGTTTTTCCACGGACCTGAAGACCCTGGTCTCGCTTGGCCAGTTCCGTGAGGCCCCGGCGGTCGGCGCCATCTGGGCGCCGGACAACCATGATCTGTACCTGTGGCAGGCGGTCCAGCGCCTGCGTCAGGAGGGCCGCCAGGTGCTGCAGGCACTGCCCGGTCAGGACTTGCAGGCAGCTCGGGCTGCCGGTTGCAGTCAGCGTCTGGAATGGCTGGATGGGCGCTGGCAGCTGTTGTCGCTAACGGCATGAATCGTTTTGCGTCGGCAGCGGCCGGCGTTTCGTTTTCGCAAAGAGGTAAGCGTTATGGGTAAGAATGTGGTTGTCCTGGGCACCCAGTGGGGTGATGAGGGCAAAGGCAAGATCGTCGACCTGCTGACCGACCAGGCTGCTGCGGTGGTGCGCTATCAGGGTGGTCACAATGCAGGGCATACCCTGGTCATCGATGGCGAGAAGACCGTGCTGCACCTGATTCCTTCGGGCATCCTGCGCGACAACGTCGAATGCCTGATCGGCAACGGCGTGGTGGTTGCCCCCGACGCCCTGCTGCGTGAGATGGTCAAGCTGGAAGAGAAGGGTGTGCCGGTGCGCGAGCGTCTGCGCGTCAGTCCGTCCTGCACGCTGATCCTGCCTTACCACGTGGCGCTGGACCAGGCGCGCGAGAAAGCGCGTGGCGATGCGAAGATCGGTACTACCGGGCGTGGTATTGGTCCGGCCTATGAAGACAAGGTGGCGCGCCGTGGTCTGCGCATTGCCGATCTGTTCCACCGCGAGCGTTTTGCCGCCAAGCTCGGCGAGCTGCTCGACTACCACAACTTTGTTCTGCAGAACTACTACAAGGAGCCGGCTGTCGATTTCCAGAAGACACTCGACGAGTGCATGGAATACGCCGAGATGCTGCGTCCGCTGGTAACCGACGTCACGGCACGCCTGCATGAGCTGCGCCGTCAGGGGGCCTACATCATGTTCGAGGGGGCGCAGGGTTCGCTGCTGGATATCGACCATGGCACCTATCCCTATGTCACCAGCTCCAGCACTACGGCCGGCGGCACCGCCACCGGTTCGGGCTTTGGTCCGCTCTACCTCGACTACATCCTCGGTATTACCAAGGCCTATACCACGCGCGTAGGCTCCGGGCCTTTCCCCACCGAGCTGTTTGACGAAACGGGCGCCTACCTGGCCAAGCAAGGGCATGAGTTCGGCTCCACCACGGGGCGCGCGCGTCGTTGTGGCTGGTTCGACGCGGTCATCCTGCGGCGTGCCATTGAGATCAACAGCATCTCCGGGCTGTGCCTGACCAAGCTGGATGTGCTGGATGGCCTCGACAGCATCCGTATCTGCACCGGCTACCAGGATGCCAATGGCCAGCTGTTGGTCGATGCGCCGACCGATGCCGACAGCTATATCGGCCTGCAACCGGTGTACGAGGAGATGCCCGGCTGGAGCGAGTCGACCCTGGGCGCCCAGCGCCTGGAGGATCTGCCGCAGGCCGCGCGCAATTACATCCAGCGTATCGAAACGCTGGTCGGAGCGCCGATCGATATCATTTCCACGGGCCCGGATCGCAACGAGACCATCGTGCTGCGTCATCCCTACGCCTGATTCGCGGTGTATAGCCGGGGGCATCCAGTGATGGGTGCCCCCGGTTTTTTTATGTGCGGCAAAAAGTCAGGTTTCTGGCTATACCGAAGAGACTATCTGCCGTTAACCCTTTGCAGCCGCTGCGGGTTGTGTTGGCCGAAGTGCCGAGGAGGTCGTTGTGATCAGTCTGTTTTCCCTGTTGCGCAGCCGTCTGCTGTTGCCGGTGCTGGTCACGCTGCTGCTGGCTCTGCTGGCGCAACTGTTGGTGGCCTTGTTGCTGGCGCGGGTGACCGTGGGGGCGCTGGAGAAACAGTTGGCGCAACGCTTGCAGCAGGACAGTGCAGCACTGTCGTCAGCTCTGGAACAGGCCAGTGGCGAGGTGCAGACAGGCCTGCAGGCACTGGCCGGCAAGACACAGGGGCGTCTGGCGGAAGGGCTGTCAACCCGGCTGGGCGCAGAACAGCAGCAGCTTCGGCTGCTTCTGGAAGGGGGCTTGCAGCAGTCGGCGGACGATATCGCGCAGTTGCTGGCGGCAGTGGCTCCCAAGGCGATCTGGGATAACGATGTGCCGGCGCTGACCGAGCTAGTACGCATGGCCCAGCGCAATTCGGCCGTAGTTTTCGTGGTCTACCTGGATGCACAGGGGCAGCGTCTGACGCGTCATTTGAATCGCCAGGACTATCGGGTGCAGACCCTGCTGGACAAGGGCGAGGGGCGCTCGCCCTTGGACAAGGTGTTGCAGGCGGCGGCCCAGGATAAATCCATCTACCTCGCTCAGGCCGAGATCAGTCCGTTGGGGACGGTGATTGGTAAGGTGTTGGTTGGGGTGTCCACGGCCAATGTGGATGACTCGCTGGAAGCGCTTGACCAGCGCTTTGCCAGCCTGATCGAGGGCAGTGGTGAGCTGGTCAGCAGTGGGTTGAGTGGCGCCGCTGCGGACAGTGCGGCGACCCTGGCAGCACGCCTGCAGGCCGCGCGCGATACGGCGGTGAATATGACCGAGGGCAGTCGCCAGACCGTACAGGAGGCGGCTGCAGCGCTACGCTGGCGGGTGGCGGCAGGGCTGTTACTGGTGGGCGGGCTGCTGTTGTTCAGTGTCTTGATCGTGCTGGGCTGGCGGGTGGTCAGCAAGCTGCGCCTGTTGATTGCTGCGCTGGATGACTTGGCGGCTGGCGAGGGGGATCTGACGCGGCGGATTGCTCTGCAGGGGCAGGATGAAGTGGGCGAAATGGCCGCGGCGGTCAATCGTTTCGTGGCCAAGCTGCAGCCAATCGTGCGCGAAGCGGGCGAGGTGGCGGGGCGAACGGCCAGCGAGATCATCGACCTGGGGCAGCGCTCGGCGGTGGCCGAGGCGGCAACCCGGCGTCAGAGTGAGGAGGTGGCGGCCAGTCGCCAGGCGCTGGCTGGGGTGGGCGAAGAGGCGGCGCTGCAAAGTCGGTTGATGGGCGACGCGCAGCAGCAGGTCGGGGCGATTCGCCAGTTGGCGCACGAGAATGCCCAGATTGCCCAGCGTGTCGGGGCTCTGATCGAGGCGCTGGTAACACGCGTCGAGCAGGGGGCTGTGGTCATTGAGCGCTTGGCGCGGCAGAGCGAGCAGATCGAGACGGTGCTGCACGTCATTCATGGCATTGCCGAGCAGACCAATCTGCTAGCGCTTAATGCGGCGATCGAAGCGGCTCGGGCAGGGGAAAGTGGGCGTGGTTTTGCGGTAGTGGCGGACGAGGTGCGTGCGCTGGCGAGCAAGACGCAGCAATCTACCGGCGATATTCAGCAGCATATCGTCAGCTTGCAGCAGGGTGCGCGGGATGCGGTGGCGGCTATTGGCGAGGCCGGCGCGCAGGGAGAACAGGGTGTACAGGCGTTGCGCGACAGCGAGCGTCTGCAGCAGTCCATTCAGCGTGCAGTCGATGAGGTGCATGGCGCGATCGAGGCCGCAGCCAGTGCGGCCCGGCAGCAGGGCGAGGGTGTGCTGGCGGTGGGTGGCCGTGTTGAGGTGATTCATCAGGAGGCGCAGCGAGCGGCTGAAGCCGTTGCCCAGGCCGCGGCCAGTGGGCGCATGCTCGCCGAGCTGGCCAGGCAGCTGCAAGGCAGTCTTGGCCAATTCAAGGCATGAGCATGCAGGCAATAAAAAACCCGCCAGAGGCGGGTTTTTTACTTGAATATTGGTGCCCAGGAGAAGACTCGAACTTCCACGGTGTTGCCACCACTGATACCTGAAACCAGCGCGTCTACCAATTCCGCCACCTGGGCACAGCGCGATGATTGCTCATCGACTTACAAGGTTTGCTTCGCAAGCGAAAAAGGAACCTTGCCATCCTTTTTATACACAAATCGAATAATTGGGATTCGATTCGTTTGAAATTGGTGCCCAGGAGAAGACTCGAACTTCCACGGTGTTGCCACCACTGATACCTGAAACCAGCGCGTCTACCAATTCCGCCACCTGGGCACGGGATTGAATGCATCAATAACGTCGTATTGCTGTATTCTTTCCGGGTTACAACGTCGCAGTGACGCTGTGGGCGCGAACTATACGGCTCGGGTTTTTCCTTGTAAACCCCTGACGCTGAAAAAATTATTGCCTGGCGCAATGACCGCCGGGGGCGTTTCGCGCTTCAATACGCACCAAGGCACAGATGCCTTTCATGAATACAGGTGACACCTCTCTAATGGCCGATTGGCAAACCCTCGATCCCGAGGCCGCCCGCGAGGCGGAAAAGTATGAAAACCCTATTCCCAGCCGTGAGCTGATTCTCAAGCGCCTGGATGAGCGCGGTGCACCCGCGACCCGGGAGCAACTCCTGGAAGAGTTCGGCCTGCACGATGACGAACAGGCCGAGGCCTTGCGTCGTCGGCTGCGGGCCATGGAGCGCGATGGTCAACTGATCTATACCCGGCGTGGCACCTATGCCCCGGTGGATAAGCTTGATCTGGTCTGTGGTCGGGTTAGCGGTCATCGTGACGGCTTCGGCTTCCTGGTGCCGGATGACGGCAGTGATGACCTGTTCCTCGGGCCGGCGCAAATGCGCCTGGTGTTCGATGGTGATCGTGCCCTGGCGCGGGTCTCCGGCCTGGATCGGCGGGGGCGCCGCGAGGGCGCCATTGTCGAGGTGATCCAGCGCGCCCACGAAAGCATCGTCGGGCGTTATTTCGAGGAAGCCGGCATTGGTTTCGTCGAGGCGGATAATCCGAAGATCCAGCAGGAGGTGCTGGTTACTCCGGGGCGTAACGGCGGCGCACGCATCGGCCAGTTCGTCGAGATTCGCATCACTCACTGGCCGACCGCGCGTTTCCAGCCGCAGGGTGATGTGATCGAGGTGATCGGCAACTACATGGCGCCGGGCATGGAGATTGATGTGGCGCTGCGCAGCTATGACATTCCGCATGTCTGGCCGCAGGAGGTCGTTCGCGAAGCTCGCAAGCTCAGGCCGCAGGTCGAGGAGAAAGACAAAGAGAAGCGTGTCGACCTGCGCCATCTGCCCTTTGTCACCATCGACGGCGAGGATGCCCGGGATTTCGACGACGCGGTGTATTGCGAGCGCAACACCAGTCGCTGGAAGCTGTTCTCCGGTGGCTGGAAATTGTACGTGGCGATTGCCGATGTATCGCATTACGTCAAGGTGGGCTCGCCACTGGACGAAGAAGCCCGGCAGCGCGGCAATTCCGTGTACTTCCCTGAACGGGTGGTGCCGATGTTGCCTGAAGAACTGTCGAATGGTTTGTGCTCGCTGAATCCGCAGGTCGATCGCCTGGCATTGGTTTGCGAGATGAGCATCTCCAAGGCCGGCAAGCTGGTCGACTATCGCTTTTGCGAGGCGGTTATCCACTCGCATGCGCGGCTGACCTACAACAAGGTCAGTAGCATGCTGGAGCATCCGAAGAGCGCCGAAGGCAAGGCCTTGCGTCAGGAGTATGCGCAGGTCGTGCCGCATCTCAAGCAGCTGTATGCCTTGTATCAGGTGCTGCTGGCGGCTCGTCACGAGCGCGGGGCGATTGACTTCGAGACCCAGGAGACGCGCATCGTCTTTGGTGCTGACCGCAAGATCGCGGAGATTCGTCCGACCCAGCGCAACGATGCGCACAAGCTCATCGAGGAGTGCATGCTGGCCGCCAACGTGGCGACTGCGCAGTTCATGCAGAAACATGAGCTGCCGTCGCTGTACCGTGTGCATGACAGTCCGCCTGCCGAGCGCGTGGAAAAGCTCAAGGCGTTTCTCGGTGAGCTGGGCCTGAGCCTGCACAAGGGCAAGGAAGGCCCTACGCCGAAGGATTATCAGAAGTTCTTGCAGTCGATTCAGGGGCGTGCGGATTTCCACCTGATCCAGACGGTGATGCTGCGCTCGCTCAGTCAGGCGGTGTACAGCGTCGACAATCAGGGGCACTTTGGCCTCAACTACGAAGCCTATACCCACTTCACTTCGCCGATTCGCCGTTACCCGGACCTGCTGGTGCATCGGGCGATTCGCAGCGTGATTCGCTCGAAGCTGGACACCCCGCATGTGTTGCGGGCGGGCGCCGCGAGCATGCCCAAGGCGCGTATCTATCCGTACGACGAGGCGGCTCTGGAGCAGCTCGGCGAGCAGTGCTCGCTGACCGAGCGGCGCGCCGATGAGGCCACGCGTGATGTGGTCAACTGGCTGAAGTGCGAGTTCATGCAGGATCGCGTGGGCGAAACCTTTGCCGGGGTGATTACCGCGGTGACCGGCTTTGGCCTGTTCGTCGAGTTGCGTGACATCTATGTCGAGGGCTTGGTGCACGTCACGGCCTTGCCGGGTGACTACTATCACTTCGATCCGGTACATCATCGCCTGGCCGGTGAGCGCAGTGGGCGCAGCTTCCGACTTGGCGACAGCGTGTCGGTGAAGGTCATGCGTGTTGATCTGGATGAGCGCAAGATCGATTTCGAGCTGGCGCAGGAGCAGCCGGTCGCGGTGCGTGCGCGTCAGGCTGCGGGTGGCTCGCGCAGTGCGGCGGGGCGCTCTTCCGCTCCGTCAGCTGCGCCGGCGAAAGGTCGTGCCAGCAAGCAGAAGTCTGCAGATGAGACCAGGTCTGCCAGCAAGTCGTCTGGTAAAGGCAAAGGCAAGGCCAAGTCCTCGGCTGGCAAGCGGGACGGCGCGGCGGCGCCCGGCAAGGCGCGTAAGCGTAAGGCGAAGTCATGAGTCAGTTGGAGCAGGTATACGGCGTGCACGCCGTGGAGGCCTTGCTGCGCCATCACCCACGCCGCGTCAAGCAGTTGTGGCTGGCCGAGGGGCGTCAGGATCCGCGGGTGCAGACGTTGGTTGAGCTGGCGACGCAGCAGCGCATCAGTGTCGGGCAGCGCGAGCGTCGTGAGCTCGACGAGTGGGCCGAGGGGGTGCATCAGGGGGTCGTGGCGGAGGTTAGTCCCAGTCAGGTATGGGGCGAGGCGATGCTTGAGGAATTGCTGGATCGCCATGAAGGTGTGCCGTTGCTGTTGGTGCTGGATGGGGTGACCGATCCGCACAATCTCGGTGCCTGTCTGCGTACGGCTGATGCGGCGGGTGCCTTGGCGGTGGTCGTGCCCAAGGACAAGTCGGCCACGCTGAATGCCACGGTGCGCAAGGTGGCTTGCGGCGCGGCCGAGGTCATGCCGCTGGTTGCGGTGACTAACCTCGCGCGGACGCTGGAAAAACTGCAGAAGCGCGGCTTGTGGGTGGTCGGCACGGCGGGTGAAGCCGATCAGGAGATATACCAGCAGGATCTGCGCGGGCCGCTGGTGCTGGTCATGGGCGCCGAGGGCAAGGGCATGCGGCGGCTGACTCGCGAGCACTGCGACTTTCTGGTCAAGTTGCCCATGGCGGGCAGCGTGAGCAGCCTGAATGTTTCGGTGGCTGCCGGGGTGTGCCTGTTCGAGGCACTGCGTCAGCGCCGCTGAGCGCCCGCCGCTTGCGGCGCGTCTGTCCTGCCCGTACAATCTCGCCCCTTGCCGTTTGGGTAGGTGTTCTTGCACCTGCCTGGCGGCAAGCTCACAAGAGTCATTCACTCCTTGCCTGACCGGATTATCTGGCAGGCTACAACCCGTAAGGAGCATTTATGCGTCATTACGAAATCGTTTTCCTGGTCCACCCGGATCAGAGTGAACAAGTCGGCGGCATGGTCGAGCGTTACACCAAGCTGATCGAAGAAGATGGTGGCAAGGTTCACCGCCTGGAAGACTGGGGCCGTCGTCAGCTGGCTTATGCCATCAACAACGTGCACAAGGCTCACTACGTGATGCTCAACGTCGAGTGCAGCGCCAAGGCGCTTGCCGAGCTGGAAGACAACTTCCGCTACAACGACGCGGTCATCCGTAACCTGGTCATCCGTCGTGACGAAGCCGTAACCGGCCAGTCCGAGATGCTCAAGGCCGAAGAAAACCGCAGCGAGCGCCGCGAGCGCCGTGATCGTGTTGAAGCCGACTCCGCCGATGGCGACGATGGCGACAACAGCGACAACGCTGACGAGTAATCCACGGATCTATTGAGGAGCCAATCTCATGGCACGTTTCTTCCGTCGTCGTAAGTTCTGCCGCTTCACCGCAGAAAACGTCAAAGAGATCGATTACAAGGATCTCAACACCCTGAAGGCCTACATTTCCGAAACCGGCAAGATTGTTCCGAGCCGTATCACCGGGACCAAAGCCAAGTATCAGCGTCAGCTGGGTACCGCTATCAAGCGCGCCCGCTACCTGGCCCTGCTGCCCTACACCGACAGCCACGGCCGTTGAAACCGGGCGGTCGACAACGAGTTAATGGATAGATCGCATGCGCGCCATCGCTGAGTTCATCATGCGCGGACGTATGCAGGCCACCCTTGTGGTGGCTGCGGCGGCAGCTCTGCCTTTGTTGTTCTGGCTGAGTGCTGCGGCGAGTGCCCTGGTGTTGTTGCGCCGGGGTATGCAGGATGCGGTAACGATAGTGGTATGGGCGGTACTGCCGGCCTTGGCCTGGTGGTATTTCGCGGAACCGCGCACCTTGCTGGTGTTGCTCGGGACGCTGTCTCTGGCGCAGTTGTTGCGCCGCACACAGTCCTGGGTAGCGGTACTGCTGGCCAGTGTGCCGTTGGGGCTGTTGTTTGCCCTGGTGCTGGGCGAGCAGTTCCAGGAGTCGATTGCCCGGCTGGCGCAGGAGCTGAATACGCTCATGCAGCAGCAGATGGGCGAGATTCTCCAGCAGTGGCCGGAGGCCGAGCGCGCGCGCATGGACAGCCTGGTGGTGCCGGTGCTCACCGGCCTGATGGCGGCCCTGTTGCAGTTGCTCAGCCTGCTCAGCCTGATGTTGGCGCGTTACTGGCAAGCGGCGTTGTACAACCCCGGCGGTTTTGCCGGCGAGTTCCATGCCTTGCGGCTGTCGCCGCTGCCGGCTTTTGGCCTGCTGCTGGCGTTGTTGCTGGTGCCCAATGTGGCACCGCAGCTGGCCATGCTGGTGCCGCTGTGTACAGTGCCGCTGGCCTTGGCTGGTGTGGCATTGCTGCATGGCCTGGTGGCGCAGAAGCGTCTGGCCGGGTTCTGGCTGGTTGGCCTGTATGTGTCGTTGCTGCTGTTCCTGCAGCTGATTTATCCGTTGCTGATGGTCTTGGCCATTGTCGACAGTCTGTTTGATTTTCGTGGGCGTCAGCGACATAAGCCGGACGACGCCGCGAACGGTGAAGGTTAAAAGTTAAGAGGTAAGACCCAAATGGAAGTCATCCTGCTGGAAAAAGTCGCCAACCTGGGCAACCTGGGCGACAAGGTAAATGTCAAGGCTGGCTACGGCCGTAACTACCTGCTGCCGCAGGGCAAGGCTACTGCTGCCACCCCGGCCAACGTTGCTGCTTTCGAAGCACGCCGCGCCGAGCTGGAAAAGGCTGCTGCCGAGAAGAAGGCGACTGCCGAAGCCCGTGCTGCCCAGCTCAATGAGCTGGAAGTCACCATCACCGCCGTCGCCGGCGATGAGGGCAAGCTGTTCGGTTCCATCGGTACTCATGACATCGCTGATGCCCTGACCTCCGCTGGTGTGCCGGTCAGCAAGGCTGAAGTGCGCCTGCCCAACGGTACCATCCGCCACACTGGCGAATTCGAAGTTGCTCTGCACCTGCACAGCGACGTCGAAGCTGCGGTCAAGCTGATCGTAGTCGCCGCCTAAGGTGTGCTGACCGCCTAGGCACTGGTTGCCCAGACGGTTAACATCGGGCACGCCCTGCTTGCAGGGCGTGCCTTTTGTTTTTTTGCCGAGTGCATAGTCGTCCGCCGATGAACGATATTTCCGTCCCCCAGCAATACGATCTGCAAACTGCTGCGCTCAAGGTGCCGCCTCATTCGATCGAGGCCGAGCAGGCTGTGCTGGGCGGTCTGATGCTCGACAACAACGCCTGGGAGCGGGTGCTTGATCAGGTGTCCGACAATGATTTCTATCGGCATGACCATCGCCTGATCTTCCGCGCGATTTTTCGCCTGGCCGAACGTAACCAGCCGTTCGACGTGGTTACCTTGTCCGAGCAGCTGGACAAGGAGGGGCAGCTGGCTCAGGCCGGCGGCCTGGTCTACCTGGCTGAACTGGCGCGTAATACGCCGTCGGTGGCCAATATCAAGGCCTACGCGCAGATCGTTCGCGAGCGCGCGACACTGCGCCAGCTGATCAGCATCAGCAACGAGATCGCCGACAGTGCCTACGCCCCCGAAGGGCGCAGTGGCGCGGAGATTCTCGATGATGCCGAACGCAAGATTTTCGAGATTGCCGAAGCACGGCCAAAAACCGGTGGGCCGGTGGGTATCAACGATATCCTGGTCAAGACCATCGACCGCATTGATACGCTGTTCAATACCAATGAAGGGCTTACCGGCATTTCCACCGGCTTCACCGACCTGGACGAGAAGACCAGCGGCCTGCAGCCTGCCGACCTGATCATCGTGGCCGGTCGTCCGTCGATGGGTAAGACCACCTTTGCCATGAACCTGGTAGAGAATGCCGTGCTGCGTACCGACAAGGTCGTACTGGTGTACTCGTTGGAGATGCCCTCTGACTCGATCGTCATGCGTATGCTGTCGTCCCTCGGGCGGATCGACCAGACCAAGGTGCGTACTGGCAAGCTGGATGACGAGGACTGGCCGCGCCTGACCTCTGCGGTCAACCTGCTCAACGAGCGCAAGCTGTTCATCGACGATACGGCCGGCATCTCGCCATCGGAAATGCGCGCACGAACCCGCCGGGTAGCGCGTGAGCACGGCGAAATTGCCCTGATCATGGTCGACTACCTGCAGCTGATGCAGATTCCTGGCTCGAGTGGCGATAGCCGGGTCAACGAGATTTCCGAAATCTCCCGCTCGCTGAAAGCCCTGGCCAAGGAATTCAATTGCCCGGTGGTGGCGCTGTCGCAGCTCAACCGCTCGCTGGAGCAGCGCCCCAACAAGCGCCCGGTCAACTCCGACCTGCGTGAGTCCGGGGCCATCGAGCAGGATGCCGACATCATCATGTTCGTCTACCGCGACGAGGTCTATCACCCGGAGACCGAGTACAAGGGCGTGGCGGAAATCATCATCGGCAAACAGCGTAATGGCCCGATCGGTACCGTACGCCTGGCCTTTCTCGGCAAGTACACGCGCTTCGAGAACCTGGCGCCGGGCATGTACACCTTCGAAGACGAATAACCCCTCCCTTGTTGCGCAGGCCGTGCGGCCTGCCGCCTGACCCGGCCTGCCGGGTTGTCTGTGTAGTGCTGGAGTCTGCTATGCGCCCGCTGGTCGCTCATATCGATCTTGCCGCGATTACCCACAACTATGCGCTGGCCCGCCAGTGCGCCCCGGGCCGCCAGGCCCTGGCGGTGGTCAAGGCAGATGCCTATGGTCACGGCCTGGAGCCGGTGGTGGCCGCCCTGTCTGACGCCGATGGTTTTGCCGTGGCCTGCCTCGAGGAGGCCGAACGGGTGCGCCGGGTGGCGAGCCAGGCGCGTCTGCTACTACTCGAAGGCTGTTTTGCCGTTGCCGAATACCAGCGGGCGGCCGAGTTGGGCGTGGATGTCGTATTGCACAGCGCCGAGCAGGCCGAGGGACTGCTGGCCAGTGTCTTGCCGGCGCCGTTGCGGGTCTGGCTGAAACTGGACAGCGGGATGCAACGCCTGGGCTTTGGTGAGGCGGCGTTGCGCCACTGGCATGCCCGCCTGCAGGCGGCCAGCCAGGTCAGCGAGCTCAACCTGATCAGCCACTTCGCTTGCGCCGACGAGCGTGGCAACAGCCTCACCGAGCTGCAGCTGGAGCGCTTCCTGGATGTGCTGGACCTGCCCTTTGCCCAGCGCTCGCTGGCCAACTCGGCCGCGGTGCTGATGATTCCTGCCGCGCACATGGACTGGCTGCGGCCGGGCATCATGCTTTACGGGGCCAGCCCGTTTGCCGAACTGTCGGCCGGCGAGCTGGGCTTGCGCCCGGCGATGAGTCTGCGTGCCGAGGTGATTGCCTTGCGCGAAGTGCAGGCCGGCGAAACGGTGGGCTACGGCGGCAGCTGGCAGGCGACGCATGACACGCGCATAGCCACGGTCAGTTGCGGCTATGCCGACGGTTATCCGCGGCATGCGCCCAGCGGTACCCCGGTGTGGTTGCAGGGGCAGCGTGTGCCGCTTGCCGGGCGGGTGTCGATGGACATGCTGTGTGTGGATGTCGGTGTATTGCCAAGTGTGCAGCTGGGCAGCGAGGTCGAGTTGTGGGGACAGCGCCTGCCGGTGGATGAGGTGGCGCGGGCTGCCGGCACCCTTGGCTATGAATTGCTGACCCGGGTCACCGCACGGGTGCCGCGTCGCTATTGACTGGCTCTGGGCTGGCGTGCGGGCACACTACGATGGCGCCACGGCCATCTGCCTTGGCCTGGTAGAGCGCGTCGTCTGCGGCCTGGTAGAGGGCTTCCAGATGGCGGGCATGTTCAGGGTAGAGGGCGATGCCGATGCTGCAGCCGATGTGGAGTGTCTGCTGTTGGTAAACATAGGGCTCGCCCAGCGCGTCCTGAATGCGCAGGGCAACCTGCAGCGCCTGCTCGCGGACATCCTGTGCGGCACGCAGCAGTACGGCGAACTCGTCGCCACCCAGGCGGGCCAGCAGGTCATGCCCGCGTAGCCTTTGCTGCAGGCGTTGGCCAAGTGCGCCGAGTAGCCAGTCACCGGCGCTGTGTCCGTGTCGGTCATTCACTGGTTTGAAGTGATCCAGGTCGATCAGCAGCAAGGCTACCGATTGCCCCAGACGCTGCGCTTCGGCCAGGCTGCCGGCGGCGTGCTGCAGAAACAGGCGGCGGTTGGCCAGGCCGGTCAGTGGGTCATGGAAGGCAGCGTGCTGCAGTGCCTGTTCGCGTTCACGCAGTTGCTGGTTGGCGGCAGCCAGGGCGTGGGTGCGTTCGTCCACGGCTGCCTGCAGATTGAGGGTGTAGTTCTGCAAGTGCTGCAGGCGTGCACTCTTTTCCTGATTGGCGAGTTCCAGCGCTGCGGCCTTTTCCTGGCGCAGCAGCTGAATGCGGTAGGCCAGGGCAAAGGAAAACAGCACGGTTTCTGTCGCCGCCGAGGCTGGAAAGAGGAAGGTGTTGAGCCACGCGGGATCCAGCAGGCCCAGGCTGCGCAACATCATCAGGCAGGCCACGGTAAAGATCAGCCCATGACCGAGCAGAAAGAACAGCGCCGGGCGATAGCCCTGCCGCCAGCGCTGCCAGGCACTGCACAGCATGAGCGGTATGCCGAGCAGGGCGGCTACGCCCAGTCCGGTAGCAGCCAATGCTCGCCAGCCGGCCAGGTTAGCCAGCAGGATTACCAGGTTGCCCAGCAGCAGGAGGTTCAAGCCGCGGTGTAGGCGCGGCAGATAGCGGCGGCTTTGCAGTAGGCGCTGACTGAAACGACAGACGCATAGCCCCCAGAGCGCCGGCGCGCCAACCCGGTCCAGCCAGGGTGAGAGTGGCTGGTTTGGCCATAGGTACTGAAAGCCGTAGCCGGTGCCGCCGAGAATCACCAGTAGCACGCAGGTGGTACTCAGCACATACCAGAAATAGGCATCGTCACGCAGGCTGAGCAAGAGGATCAGGTTGTACAGCAGCAAGGCCACCAGGCCGCCAAAGATCATGCCGAACAGCAGGTTTTCCGTCTGTATGTGCTGTTGCAGATCATCGGCCTGCCAAAGGCGTAGTGGAAAGCTGTTACCCGCCGGGTCGTACAGGCGCAGGTACACATGGATAGGTTGCTCGCCCAGCGCGGGTAGGTGAAATACCGGATGGCGGTAGGCGATCTCACGGCCACTGGCAAAGTCGCTGATTTCTCCCGACTGGATGCGCTGCCAGCCCATGCTGCTCGGGCGGTACAACTGGATATCCAGTTGGGATACGGCAGCAACTTCCAGTAGCCAGTCGTTAGGCGCGCTTGCGCTGCGCTGCAAGGGCACGCGCAGCCACCAGGCAGAGCGACTCATGCCCGCGGTGCTGCGGCCATTTGCTGGGCGAAAAGCCTTCTGTTGCTCGCGCTGCAGGATGTCTGCCAGTTGCCACTGGCCGCTCGGGTCTTCCAGCAGTTCAATGCCTTCCACCAGCCACTTGCCGCTGTCGGCACGTTGCAGGCTATGGGCTTGGGCGGGCAGGTTGAGGCTCAGCCAGAGCAGTCCGAGCAGGTAAAGCAGGCGGGGCATCCAGGCTCCATGGTTTGGCGGGTGGGTCAGGATTGCCAGTATAGTCAGGCGCCTGTAGCGCTGGCCATGCGCCCTGGTGAATGCCGGACTGCTTTGCTCGGGTATCCTGCCTATTTTTTGTGCTATATTCCGCGGCCTTTTTCCCGTCTGTTCCCGGTTATCGCCATGCACGCCGCCAAGCCCCTGTTCGACTACCCCAAATACTGGGCCGAGTGTTTTGGCCCGGCGCCGGTGCTGCCGATGAGTCGCGCCGAGATGGATGTGCTGGGCTGGGATAGCTGCGACATCATCATCGTTACCGGTGATGCCTACGTCGATCATCCGTCCTTCGGCATGGCGGTGATTGGCCGGCTGCTGGAAGAGCAGGGCTTTCGCGTTGGCATCATCAGCCAGCCAGACTGGCAGTCCAAGGATGCCTTCATGGCGCTGGGCCGGCCGAACCTGATGTTTGCCGTTGCCGCCGGCAACATGGACTCGATGATCAATCGCTACACCGCCGACCGCAAGATTCGCTCGGATGATGCCTATACCCCCAACGGCGAGGGAGGCAAGCGCCCGGATCGTGCCTGCATGGTCTACAGCCAGCGTTGCCGGGAGGCTTACAAGGGCGTGCCGGTCATCATCGGTGGCATCGAGGCTTCGCTGCGGCGGATTGCCCACTATGACTACTGGCAGGACAAGGTACGCCATTCGATTCTCATGGACGCCAAGGCTGACCTGCTGCTGTACGGCAATGCCGAGCGCGCGGTGGTCGAGGTCGCCCATCGCCTGGCCGCCGGTGAGTCCATCCAGGCGATGACCGATATCCGTGGTACAGCCTTTGTGCGGCGCAGCACGCCGGAGGGGTGGTTCGAGATCGACTCCACGCGTATCGACCGCCCCGGCAAGGTCGACAAGATCATCAACCCCTATGTGAGCACCCAGGACCTGCAGTCCTGCGCGCTGGAACAGGCCAAGGGCAGTGCCGAGGATGATCCGCAGGCGGCACGTGTGGTGGAGATCCTGCCCAGTCCGAAGCTGGACCGTTCGCGCACGGTGATCCGTATTCCGGCCTACGAGAAGGTCAAGAGCGATCCGGTGCTCTATGCGCATGCCAACCGTGTGCTGCACCTGGAGACCAATCCGGGCAATGCGCGAGCCTTGGTGCAGCGCCATGGCAATCAGGATGTCTGGCTCAACCCGCCACCCATCCCGCTGAGCACCGAGGAAATGGACTACGTGTTCGGCCTGCCCTATACCCGTGTGCCGCACCCGGTATATGGCCAGGCGAAAATCCCCGCCTACGAGATGATCCGCTTCTCGATCAACATCATGCGTGGCTGTTTTGGCGGCTGTACCTTCTGTTCGATCACCGAGCACGAGGGTCGCATCATCCAGAGTCGCTCCCACGAGTCGATCATTCGCGAGATCGAGGAGATCCGCGACAAGGTGCCCGGCTTTACCGGGGTGATCTCCGACCTGGGCGGACCGACCGCCAACATGTACCGCATTGCCTGCAAAAGCCGCGAGATCGAGGCGGCCTGCCGCAAGCCCTCCTGCGTCTATCCGGGTATCTGCGAAAACCTCAATACCGACCACTCGGCCTTGATCCAGCTGTATCGCAGCGCACGTGCGCTGCCCGGGGTGAAGAAAATCCTGATTGCGTCCGGGCTGCGCTATGACCTGGCTGTTGAGTCGCCGGAATACGTACGCGAGCTGGTTACCCACCATGTTGGCGGCTACCTGAAGATCGCCCCGGAGCACACCGAGCAGGGGCCGCTGTCGAAGATGATGAAGCCGGGCATCGGCACCTATGATCGCTTCAAGCAGATGTTCGAGAAGTTCTCGAAAGAAGCGGGCAAGGAGCAGTACCTGATCCCCTACTTCATTGCCGCGCACCCGGGAACCACCGACGAGGACATGATGAACCTCGCCTTGTGGCTCAAGCGCAACGGCTTCCGCGCCGACCAGGTGCAGGCGTTCTATCCCTCGCCGATGGCTTCGGCAACTGCCATGTACCACTCCGGCAAGAACCCGTTGCGCAAGGTGACCTACAAGAGCGAGAGCGTGGAAACCATCAAGGGCGAGCGGCAGCGCCGCCTGCACAAGGCCTTCCTGCGCTATCACGATCCCAACAACTGGCCCTTGCTGCGCGAGGCGCTCAAGGCCATGGGCCGCGCTGATCTGATTGGCCCCGGCAAGCATCAGCTGATTCCGGCACAGCAGCCGGCGCTGAGTGGTGGCTACCAATGCGCGCGCCGCAAGAACTCGACGCCTGCCGAGCGGCCGAGCAAGCCGCTGCTTACCCAGCACAGCGGTTTGCCGCCGCGGGCCAGCGATGGCAGTAAGCCCTGGGATAAGCGTGAGCAGGCCAAGGCGGCGGCTTTCGCCAAGGGGCAGTCGGCAGGCAAGGGCAAAGGCAAGGGCGGCAAGCCGGCGCGGCGCCCCGCTGCTACGCCGCGCTGAGTGATGCTCAGCCGTGTTCGTTGCTAAAGCGGATACGGTTGCGACCGTCGCGCTTGGCCTGATACATGGCGCGGTCGGCATGCTGTAGCAGGCTGACGCTGTCCTGGCCGTCTTCCGGGAAACGGCTGATGCCCATGCTGGCCTGGATATGGATTTCCTGGCCATCGATCAGCAGGCGATTCTGGAAGCGCGCCAGTAGCTTGCCGGCGATCTGCGGCAGGTCGCTGTGCGTATCCAGGCCATCGTAGAGAATCACGAATTCATCGCCACCCAGGCGTGCCACGGTATCCCCGGCGCGGGTGGCGCCTCGCAACAGGTTGGCGACCTGGCGCAGTACCGCATCGCCCATGGCGTGCCCGTGGCTGTCGTTGATTTCCTTGAAGTAGTCCAGGTCGACGAATACCAGCGCCAGGCGCTTGCCGCTGCGCCGGGCATTGCTGATGGCGTGTTGCAGGCGGTCGATGAACAGTAGCCGGTTGCCCAGCCCAGTCAGTGGGTCATGGTGGGCGAGGTGTTCGGCGGCCTGGTGGCTGTCGTGCAGTTGCTGGATCTGCTCGAGAATCTGACTTTGTTGCTGATAGATACTGCGTGCCAGCAGGCCCAGTTCGTCCTCGCGCTGCAGTGGCAATGTGCCGATCTGCCGATGCTCCGAGAAGTGCTGGATTTCCTTGACCATGGCCCGCAAGGGGGCACTGAAGGCGCGCCCCAGCCAGAGTGCCAGCAGGGCGGCCAGTAGGCTTAACAACAACCCCAGTTGCAGCATCTGGCCTGCCAGGCGATTGGCGCCCGCCACCACGTGGCTGTGCTCCACGGCCAGGCCAAGAATCAGCACGCGGGTGCCCTGGTCGCTGTCCAGGCTGACCCGGCTGAAGGCACCAACCAGATGCTCTGCGCTGGCCTGTCGGCCGAGGTCCGCGACGCGCGGCGCGCTGTCTTCATCGAGCAGGCCGGCCAGGGCAGGAAATTGTGCCTGGAGCAGGCTGCGTTGGCCGCGTTCGAAGGCAAAGGCCTGCTGGGGGTCTGGATGCAGCAGGAAGTCGCCTTCCGCGTTGGCCAGGAACAGTCGGTAGTGAGACGGCAGGTTATTGCGCAGTTGGTTGAACAGGCGCTCCAGGTCGATATTCAGTACCAGCACGCCGAGGGTCTGCTGATAACTGTCCACCACGGGGGTGGCGATGCGCAGGTTGGGGCGTTGTTCGAGGTCGCTTGAGCCTTGTTCGTCGTTGATGTTGATCGGTGAAAAACGCACTTGGCCGGCGTGCAACTGGCGGGTCAGATAGACGTAGGGAAAATGCCCCTTTTCTTCCAGCTGGCCACTGCGCAGGCGGCGGATATGCCCATTGGCACGCTCCACGCGAATACGTTCCAGGCCGAACTGCTCGAGGCTGATCAGGCGCAACTGGCTGTACTGGGGATGAAAGTGCAGGAGTTGGGCAAAGGCCTGGGCCTGGCGGTTGCGTGCGGCAGCGGCCAGTTGCGGCTCATGGCTGGCCAGAGCCATGCGCGTATTGGGCAGGGCTGCCAGTAACTGCACATGGCGGGCCGATTGATTGAGACTTTCACTGAGGTTGAGCGCCAGAACCCGGTTGGCGCCCAACAGCTCTTCGCGGGCAGCGTGCAGCAGTGCGTCGCGGCTCTGACTCCAGGCGTAATAGCCGATGCTGGCCGCCAGCAACAGGGCGAAGGCAAGCAGCAACAGACTCAGGCGGGTGGCGATGGACAGCGGCATGATCATTCGCCAGGCAGTTGTCGTTTGCCGCTGCGAATGGCTTGCCACAACTGGCTACGCCGCTGCTCGTTCTCGACGGGCTGCAGCCAGTGCAGGCGAGCCTGGGCGGGCAGGGCGTCAGCGGCACCCTCCAGGGTGCTGCCCAGCCCGTGGCGCTCGCTGAGCGCCTGGCTGACGGGTGGCTCAAGGCTGTAGTCGATCCAGCGCAGGGCCAGCTCAACCTGCTGGCTGGCCTGGTTGATTGCCCAGCAGTCGAGCCAGGCCAGGGCGCCTTCACGAGGAATGCTGTAGCCGATGTCGGCGCCGGCATCGCGAAGCAACTTGACCTGCTGCTGGCCGTAGTTGGCAAACATCAACGCGGCGCCCTGGCTGATGAACAGTTCTGCCGATTCTTCCGGGCCGCGGTAGAAGGTCAGGCTGTTACGGCGCAGTGCCTGCAGGTCGCGCGCGAGTTCGCTGAGCGCCTGGGCGGGAAGGTCAAAGGGCGGCAGCCCCTGGCGCAGTGCGGCCAGGGCGAAATTGTGGCTGCCGCCATCGTAGATCAGCACCCGTCCGTGCAGCGCCGGGTCCCATAGGCTGGCAATCGACTGCGGTGCTTGTGACAACTGCTGGCGGTCATAGATCAGGCCCATTTCGGCGTAGGCGTAGGGGATGGCATACACCTGGCCATCGGCGCTGATGCCAGGCAGTGTCTGCAGATCACGGAAACGCCGTTGCTGGCGCAGGCGGTTGGGCAACTGTTGCAGCGGCAGGGCCAGTAGACGCTGCTGGGCATGCAGGGCTTGCAGTTCGGCAGTGTTGGCCGCGATCAGGTCGAAATAGCGGCCCTGCTGGCGGTTGAACTGACGGCGCAGTTGTTCGTCGCTGTGTACCAGGGTGACTTCCACCGGGTGCTGGTAACGTTGCTCGAAGGCGGCGACCAGGTCTTCGTCGGCATAGCCTGGCCAGCTGAGGAGGCGCAAAGGGGGCGTCGCCAGGGCAGGTAAGCTCAGCAGCAGGGCAGCAAGGCCCAGCAGGTGCAGGCAACGCGGCATGATGTTCCCTCACAGGTCGGCGCAGCCGCAGTGGCTGATCGCCACTGCCGGATGACAGCCTCAGTGTAGAGGGTGTTGCACCATTGTGCGTGCTCTGTGCAGGGCTGGTGAGCAGTCGGGCAGAGCGCTGCAGGCTTCCTGCAGGCGTCCGAGGAGCAGCTCGGCATCGCTGTCGATCTGCAGGAGTGCGGGCGCTTCGCCCGATTGGCGAGCGCTGGCGGCGCTGCGCGAGAAGCCGCCCAACTGGCTGTAGAAACCATTGCCGTCGAGTAGTCCCAGCGGCTTGTGATGCTGGCCCAGCTTGGCCCAGGCCCATACTTCGATGACCTCTTGCAAACCGCGGTTGCCGCCGGGCAGGGCAATGAATGCATCGGCCAGTTGCAGTAGGCGTGCCTTGCGCTGCTGGCGATCCGTACAGCGCTCGCTGCTCAGGCCTGCGCTGGGGCTGGGTTGTGCCTGGCTGCTGCCCAGCAGCGCCAGAACCTGGCCGCCCATGGCGAGCAGGTGCTCGGCCACCAGCGCGCCGAGGCTGTCGTGGCTGCCATCATAAATCAGCCCTAGGTTGCGCTGGTGGAGGGCGTCGGCCAGTTGCAGGGCAGTTGCCCGGTAGGCGGGGCGGACCGGGCTGGCGCTGTTCAACAAGCAAAGCATGGATGTGCTCATGGGCGTTCCCGGGCGAAAAAAGTCGCGCAGGATAGACGGTTGCCGGCCGTTAACCAAGAGCGTTGTAACGGCCGTTGGTCGCCTGGCGATTTAGCCGGCCGCTGAGCGACTACCGCAGGCTTTGCCTGCCTGCGTCGCCCTGCCTCCTGCCTCCATGCCTCTGTGCGTTGGCCATGCTGCGTTGAAACGGCCTCACAGGCGAAGGCTGAACCGGCTCTAAGTGGCCGTGAAGGCGCGAGCGAAGCACTTCAAATGCTCATCTAGCAAACCTGAGCTGCGCTTTTGACTCACCACGCCCACGCTGCGGTTCTTACTCGTTGCGCTGCGTAGCGGCGGTTTTCGCCTTGTCTTGCCGGTCTCAGCGAGGTGTTTCAACGGTCTGTTAGCTGTGCGCGGCGGCGTAGTCGGCGAGCAGGTCGAGCAGTTGCTGGATGGACATGGCAGGCACTCCTGAACCATCACGGGATGTGACGGGATTCAGACTAGCAGGCAGGCCCAGTGCGGGCCCGTGGCCTTTTTCTATGGCGTCGATTGACTGCCTTTGCCCAGTCCTTGCCAGTGCTTGCCGCCGATCATGATGAAGCGCAGCTGCTGGGTGATCTTTGCTTCAGGTTGCAGGTGGGGGGGTAGATTGGCAGCGGGTGGGTCGATCAGTTCGGGCAGTGTGGCAAACACGGTCTTCACGACCAGGTCGGACAATACGCCCAATGCCGCATCGTCCAGTTGGGGCAGGCGGTTCATCAGGCGCAGGTCGGCGGCCAGGTCGTCGGTGATCAACTGGCGTAACTCGCCCAGTGCCTGGCGCACGGCTTGCGAGCCACCGTATTGCTCGCGGGCGAGGAACAGGAACTGGTTGTGGTTGGCCTGTACCGCATCGAGAAAGATGCGCGTGCTGGCTTCGATCAGGCCGCCCAGTTCGAATTCGTTGCGTCGCACTTCGCGCAGGGTGGCGCGGAAGGTCTGGCCCACTTCGGCGACCAGTGCCAGGCCCAGCTCATCCATATCGCTGAAGTGCCGGTAGAAGGCGGTCGGCACCACGCCGGCCAGGCGCGTGACTTCGCGCAGGCTCAGGCTGCCGAAGCCGCGCCCGCTGTGCATCAGGCTGAGGGCCGCCTCCATGAGGGCCTGGCGGGTTTGCTGTTTCTGTTCGGCGCGGGGAGAAGACATGCTGTCCGGCATCCTTGGCGAGAGGCGGGGACTTTAGCAAAAGCCCTGCAGTGACGTCGAACGGCCGGGGCGTGAACGACTGGGTGCACAAGTGTTGACTGATTTGTGGTCATCTGTCAATTTAGTGAACACTTGTTCACTGGATGTGTGAGATGCCCTTGTTACCCCTGGCCGCCGTGCGGCCACTCAATCCTCTGTTGATGCCCTGGCGGCGCCTGGCGGCGCGAGCCTGGCTACGCGAAGCCGACTGCGATTATTGGCTGCAACGTCTGCACCCGTTGCTCAGTCTTAACCGTGTCTATGCCCGCTTGCTGGCGCGTCGCTGGGTGTCCGATGACATGTTGGCGCTGACCCTGCAGTGCAATGGCAATGCCTGCGACTGGCGGCCAGGCCAGCATGTGCAGCTGTTTCGTGAAGTGGATGGCGTGCGCCTGTCGCGTTGCTACAGCCTGACTGCGGTGGATGGCCACGGGCGCATTGAACTGGCCATCAAGCGTCAGGCGGATGGGCGCCTGTCCGGCCTGCTGCAGGATCACCTGGGCATTGGCGAGCGCGTTGAGCTGAGCCAGGCCAGCGGTTCGCTGCGCTGGCCGTCGCAGGCGCAGGGCGTGCTGCTGCTGGCTGCCGGCAGCGGGATCACGCCCTTGCTCGGCTTGCTGCGCCAGGCCCTGGCCAGCGGCTACAGCGCGCCGGTGACCTTGCTGCACTACGTGCGCGAGCGCGGCCAGCGTGCCTTTGCCGAGGAACTGCAGGCGCTGATGCAGCGCCATGCCAACCTGCAGGTGCGCTGGTCATTGACCGGGCAGGCGGCGCAGGGCGACGAGCTGAGCGGGCGTTTCTGCCCTGCGCATGTGCCGGAGCGGGCAGCCGAGCAGGCACTGGCCTGTGGGCCGCATGGCTTTGTGGCCGCCGTGCAGCGCTGGTGGCAGGGCGGCGAGACGCCCGCCAGCCTGCAGAGCGAGGCCTTCAGCCCGGCACCTGTCGACGCCAGGGAACAGACCA
This sequence comes from Pseudomonas fluvialis, assembly GCF_002835605.1. Taxonomy (NCBI): domain Bacteria; kingdom Pseudomonadati; phylum Pseudomonadota; class Gammaproteobacteria; order Pseudomonadales; family Pseudomonadaceae; genus Pseudomonas; species Pseudomonas fluvialis. The sequence goes on from NZ_PIYS01000027.1 coordinate 130,595, forward strand.
GCGTGCGTCTGGCGTTTCGTCGCAGCGGCGCGGCCTGCCAGGGCGACACGGCGCACAACCTGCTGGAGCAGGCCGAGGCTCAGGGCCTGCGCCCGATGCATGGCTGCCGTCAGGGCATTTGCACCCGCTGCACCTGCCAGCTGCTCAGCGGCCGGGTGCGCGACCTGCGCAGCGGCTTGGTCAGTGATGAACCGGGGCAGGCCGTGCGCCTGTGCGTCAGCGTGCCGCTGGGTGATGTGGAGATCGATCTGTGAGTAACCGTGAAGACCGTGAACTGAACGAAGTCGAATTGCAGGCCTTTGCCGCGGAGCTGGATGCCCTGCGCCAGCGTACCCTGGCCAGCCTGGGTAGCGAGGATGCTCGCTATATCCGCCGGGTGCGCGCGGCTGTGCGTGCCTGTTGCTGGAGCGGTCGCCTGCTGCTGATGTTTGGCTGGTTCCCGCCGACCTGGCTGCTCGGCAGCCTGTTGCTGGCGCTGGGCAAGATCCTCGAGAACATGGAGCTGGGCCATAACGTCATGCATGGCCAGTACGACTGGATGAATGACCCGGAACTGAGCGGGCGCGACTACGAGTGGGATATTGTCGGTCCCAGCGATTTCTGGCGGCATACCCATAACCATGTGCATCACACCTGGACCAATGTGGTGGGTATGGACGACGACGTCGGTTACGGCGTGGTTCGCCTGTTTCCCGAGCAGCGCTGGAAGCCCTTCTATCGCTGGCAACCGCTGTGGGTGACCCTGCAGGCGCTGCTCTTCCAGTATGCGGTGGCGATCCAGCACCTGCGCCTGGACCAGTATTTCAAGGGGCGTCTCAGCGCCGCTGAACTGCGCCCGCTGCTGCGTCAGTTCAATGCCAAGTTGCTGCGCCAGTGGGGTAAGGACTACCTGCTGTTCCCCGTGCTGGCCCTGTTGCTCGGCGCCAATGCGCTGGCCGTGCTGGCCGGCAACCTGCTGGCCAACCTGTTGCGTAACCTGTGGACCTTCGCAGTGATCTTCTGCGGGCATTTCACCGAGAAGGCGGCCGTGTTCAGCAAGGAATCGGTGCTCGGCGAGAGCCGCGGCCACTGGTACCTGCGCCAGTTGCGTGGTTCCAGCAACCTGGAAGGGGGGCGCCTGTTGCATATCCTGACCGGCAACCTCAGCCACCAGATCGAGCATCACCTGTTCCCCGACCTGCCGGCACGTCGCTATGCCGAGATGGCCGTGGACGTGCGGGCGATTGCCCTGCGCTATGGGCAGCTCTACAACAGCGGCAGCTTTGCCGGGCAACTGGCGACCGTATTGCGGCGCATCTGGCGTTATCGCCTGCCGCCTCAGGCGGCGCTGCAGCCGTAGCGGCGCGCCGCTTCGATGGCCAGGCCGCTGCCGATGCCGCCAAAGCGGTCGCCCTCGACCTGCCGGGCGCCCGGCAGCAGGGCGGCAACCCGAGCACGCAGCGCCGGTACGGCACTGGAACCGCCGGTGAACAGCAGGGTATCGACCTGCTCGGCGCGTACCCCGGCGCTGGCCAGCAAGCCCTGCACGGTGTTGGCAATGCGCTGCAGCGGTGCTTCGATGGCCTGCTCGAACAACGCGCGGCTCAGCTCGGCCTGCAGCCCCTCTTCGATCTGCCCAAGCGCGATGACCTGCTGCGCACTGTGCCCCAGGTCGATCTTGCGTGCTTCCACCTGCAGGGCCAGCCAGTGGCCTTCGCGGCGCTCCAGCAGGCGCAGCAGGCGGTCGATGCCCTGCGGTTGCTGGCAGTCGTAGCGCAGGCTTTGCAGGGCCAGGCGGGTTTTCTGCGTGTAGAGCGCGTTGATGGTGTGCCAGGTGGCCAGGTTCAGGTGGTAATGCGTCGGCATCAGCGCGGCGCTGTGCATGCGGCTGCCGTAGCCGAACAGCGGCATCACGCCGGCCAGTGACAGTTGCTTGTCGAAGTCCGTCCCGCCGATATGCAGGCCATCGCTGGCCAGGATATCGCTGTCCCGGCAGCTGTCCTGGCGGCGGGCCGGCGACAGGCGGAGCAGGGAAAAGTCCGACGTGCCGCCACCGATATCGACGATCAGCACCAGCTCCTCACGGCTGATCTGGCACTCGTAGTCGAAGGCCGCGGCAATCGGCTCATACTGGAAACTGACCTCGCGAAAGCCCAGTTGCCGGGCGACGTCCTGCAGGGTATCGGCGGCCTCACGGTCGGCCTGTGGATCATCGTCGACGAAGAACACCGGGCGTCCCAGCACCACCTCAGTGAAGCTGCGTCCGGCGGCCTGTTCGGCGCGGCGCTTGAGTTCACCGAGGAACAGCCCAAGCACCTGGCGAAACGGCATGGCACTGCCCAGCAACGTGGTTTCGCTGGCCAGTAGTTTGGAGCCGAGCAGACTCTTCAGCGAGCGCAGCAGGCGCCCTTCATAACCGTCCAGGTATTCGTCGAGGGCCTGCCGGCCATAGGCCGGACGACGTTCTTCGTTGTTGAAGAAGATCACCGAAGGCAGGCTGCATTTGTCGCCTTCCAGCGGCAACAGGCGGCTGGTCTGCGGGCCTTGCCAGCCCACGCTGGAATTGGACGTGCCGAAGTCGATGCCCAGCGCACGGGCGGGAAGAGGGCGTGACATGCGCGGCTCCTGCGGAAAAAGCCGCGCAGTGTAGTGGCTGGCTCAGGACTTGTCGCGGTGCTGTTCGGCGAGCATTTCTTCCAGGCTCAGCCCGGTCAGACCACGCAGGGTACGCCACAGGTAATAAAACACGCCGATCAGCATGACCATCGAGGGCAGGGCGATCATCGGGTAGCTGAGCAGGGTCATGCGCCCCAGTTCGGCATTGAAGGCTTCGCTGCCGGCCGGGCTGGTGACCAGCCAGCGCGCCAGGATGTAGTTCATGGCCGCGGAAAAGAAAAACGTACCGCTGAGCAGGTAGGTGGCCTGCTGCAGGCGTTGCTCGAAGCGCAGGCGCAGGCCGCGCTGTTCGAGGATGGCTTCGATGCGTACGACATCCAGCAGCTTGTCGTTGAACAGCAGGGTACGGATCAGCGGATAGCGGGTGCGCGTGGAGAGCAGCACGGCGATACCGATGATCGCCGGCACGGCGGCTTCCTTGACGGCCAGCCACTGGCTGTCCAGTTGCAGCAGGCCGATACCGCCGGTGAGCAAGACGCTGACCAGGCCGAGCAGGGCAATGAAGTTGAAGCGACGCTTGCGCCACAAGTCCAGTGCGCCCCAGCCGAAGGGAAAGGCTAGCGCGAGGAGCAGTGCGCCGTCGGCACCGAGGCGTTCCGGGCTGCTCAGCTTCATGAGAATCAGCGAGGGGATGACGATGCTGATCAGCAGGTCGACCAGCGGGTTGTTCTGTTCGGAAGAGCGTGGCGCAGACATGGGGAACTCGGTTGACGGGTAGGCTGGTGGCATGATCCCGTGTGTGAAGCCGGGCGGCAAGACTGCTGGCAGTTTGCTGGCAAGAATTGCGTTGTCGGCCAGGCTTCTATACTGCTGTCCATGGCAAAATAACCGGCTGTTGATCCTGCTCGTGGAGTCGTCATGGCTGCTTTGCGCTGCCTTCTGTTGCTGCTGTTCGCGCCTGTGCTGCAGGCAGCGGACGTGCTGCTGCTGAGTGAGGAAAATCCACCGCTGAACTTTACCCGTGCCGGCCAGCCCAGTGGCTTCAGTGTAGAACTGGTGCGCCTGCTGGCGGCACAGGCCGGTGACCGCGCGGAAATTCGCATGGAGCCATGGACCCGCGGCTATAGCCGGGCCCAGCGAGAGGCCGGGGTGGGGCTGTTTTCCACGGCGCGCACGCCCGAACGAGAAAGCCTGTTTCAGTGGGTTGGGCCGTTGATGCAGGCGCGCACCTGTTTCTATTCGCGGCGCGTCGACAACCTGCGGATCGACAGCCTGGAGGATGCCCGGCGCCTGCGTCGGCTGGCCCTGCCGCGCCAGTGGTACAGCACCGACTACCTGCTGGCTCAGGGTTTCGACAACCTGTTCACCGTTGCATCCCAGGACAAGATGATGCACATGTTCGCCCTGGGGCGCGGTGACCTGATCGTCGCCAGCGATATCGCCGTGCCGCAGTTGCTGGGTCTGCGCAACCTGCGCATGGAAGACGTGCAGCAACAGCACTGCTTCATGGAACATGAGTCCTACCTGGCCTTCTCGCCGCAGACCGATACGGCCCTGGTAGCCCGCTGGCAGCAGGCGCTGCATACGCTGTACCGTGACGGGCGCTTTCAGCACAGCTATCGCCGCTGGTTTGCCGATCGCCCGCTGGGACCACGCCTGGAGGCCGTCCTTGGCCAGGTGACACGCTAGGCGGTGTCTGTGGTTGCCTTGGCTTAGCGCAGCTGCAACTGCCAGTGGCGTTTCTTGCCCAGACTCAGTGAGTAACCATCGAGGTTCGCCGGCAGGGGCGTGTCAACATCCGTCACGCGCGTGTCGCGCAGGCGGATGCCGCCGCCCTGGGCCAGGCGTCGGGCGGCGCTCAGCGAGCTGACCAGGCCGTTCTCCAGTAACAGCTGGGCCAGGCTCAGGCCTTCCTGCAGGCGTGCCTGGCTGATCTGCAGCGCCGGCAGCTGATCGGCCTGCCGGCCCTGGGCCGCCAGACGCGCCTGCTGCTGGGCCTGTTCGCCATGAGCCAGGCGCGTGGCCTGGTCGGCCAGGATGATTTTCGCCTGGTTCAGCTCGGCGCCCTGCAGGGCGGCCAGGCGGCGTACTTCGTCCATCGGCAGTTCGCTGAACAAGGCCAGGAAGCGCCCGACGTCACGGTCATCACAGTTGCGCCAGAACTGCCAGAACTCGAAGGGCGACAGACGTTCGGCATTCAGCCATACCGCACCTTGTGCCGACTTGCCCATCTTGCGGCCATCGGCGGTGGCCAGCAGCGGCATGGTCAGGCCGAACAGCTGTGGTCCGCCCTGGCGGCGTGCCAGCTCTACACCATTGATGATGTTGGCCCACTGATCGGCACCGCCCAGCTGCAGGCGGCACGCATGTCGCCTGGCCAGTTCCACGAAGTCGTAGGCCTGTAGCAGGGTGTAGCCGAACTCCAGAAAGGACAGGGAATGCTGGCGTTCCAGGCGCTGGCGGATGGCCTCGAAACCCAGCAGGCGGTTGATCGAAAAGTGCCGGCCGACCTGTTCAAGAAAGGCCAGGTAGCCCAGGCCGTCGAGCCATTCGGCGTTGTCCACCAGCTGTCCCAGGTGGCCATCCAGTTGCAGGTAGCGGGCAAAGCAGCTGCGGATGCCGTCGATGTTGCGGGCAATCTGCGTGGCATCGAGGAGCGGCCGGCTGCTGTCCCGGAAACTGGGGTCGCCGATGCGCGTGGTGGCCCCGCCGATCAGCAGCAGCACCGGATGGCCGGCCCGTTGTAGCCAGCGCAGCAGCATCAGCCCCTGCAGATGGCCGACGTGCAGGCTGTCGGCGGTGGCGTCGAAGCCCAGGTAGCAGGTCAGTGGGCCTTCCGCCAGCGCCTGGCGCAGGCCTGCATGGTCGGTGCACTGGTGAATGAAGCCGCGCTCTTCGAGTACGGCCAGCAGGTCTTGGTGAGCAGTCATTGCAGGTCTCCTTGGGGGGAATGCCGCCTGGGAGACCGGAACAGAATGCATGCCGAGCCGCCTCAGGCGGTCGGATGCAGCGCAGCGCCTACCACCTACGAGAGCAGGTAGTAGTAATACGCGGCGATGGGGGTAATGAACTGTGGCATGGCCGTTAGTCTAACGCCCTTGTGCTTCAAATGGCCACCAGGTTGCGAACGCCCTCCCGGGCCATGTCTGCGCCGCGGCCTTGCTGGATGATCTCGCCGCGGCTCATCACCAGGTAGTGGTCGGCCAGTTCGGCGGCGAAGTCGTAGAACTGCTCGACCAGCAGGATGGCCATATCGCCACGCTCGGCGAGCTTGCGAATCACCGCGCCGATCTCCTTGATCACCGAGGGCTGGATGCCTTCGGTGGGTTCGTCGAGGATCAGCAGGCGCGGCTGGCTGGCCAGCGCGCGGCCGATGGCCAGTTGTTGCTGCTGGCCGCCGGAGAGATCGCCGCCGCGGCGCTGCTTCATCTCGCGCAACACCGGGAACAGCTCGTAGATGAACGCCGGGACTTCCTTGGCCTGGCTGCCGGGAAAGCGTGACAGGCCCATCAGCAGGTTCTCCTCTACCGTCAGGCGGGCGAAGATCTCGCGTCCCTGCGGCACGTAGGCGATGCCGGCCTGCACGCGCTGGTGCGGTTTGTAGCCGGTGATGGCCTGGCCTTGCCAGTGCACCTTGCCGTCGGCTGCCGGAATCAGGCCCATCAGGCATTTGAGCAGGGTGGTCTTGCCCACGCCGTTGCGGCCGAGCAGGCAGGTGACTTCGCCGACCTTCACGTCGAACGACAGGCCGCGGAGGATGTGGCTGCCGCCGTAATATTGATGCAGTTTTTCGATATTGAGCATGTTCTGAATCCTTTGAAAACCGCTGAAGGCTTGAGGCTTGAGGCTGGACGAAAAAGCGACGCCCTCGTCCAGCGTGCAGCGCTTTATTCGGCGTTATCGCCCCAGATAAACCTCGATGACGCGCTCGTCGTTCTGTACCTGCTCCAGCGAACCCTCGGCCAGCACGCGGCCCTGATGCAGCACGCTGACGTGGTCGGCGATCGAGCCGACAAAGCCCATGTCATGTTCCACCACCATCAGGGCGTGCTGGCGGGCCAGGGACTTGAACAGCTCGGCGGTGAATTCGGTCTCGGCGTCGGTCATGCCCGCTACCGGCTCGTCGAGCAGCAGCAGGTGCGGCTCCTGCATCAGCAGCATGCCGATTTCCAGAAACTGCTTCTGGCCGTGGGACAACAGGCCGGCCGGTCGGTGGCGCGAGGCTTCCAGGCGGATGGTCTGCAGCACCTCGTCGATGCGCTCCTTCTGCTCGCCGGACAGGCGCGCGCGCAGGCTGGCCCACACCGATTTGTTGGCCTTTTGCGCCAGCTCCAGGTTCTCGAACACCGAGAGGGCCTCGAACACCGTGGGCTTCTGGAACTTGCGACCGATGCCGGCCTGGGCGATCTGCACTTCGCTCATGGTGGTCAGATCGTACTGCTCACCGAAGTAGGCCGTGCCGCTGTCCGGGCGGGCCTTGCCGGTGATCACGTCCATCAGGGTCGTCTTGCCCGCGCCGTTGGGGCCGATGATGCAGCGCAGTTCACCCACGCCGATATACAGCGTCAGGTCGGTCAGCGCCTGGAAGCCATCGAAGCTGACATTGATGTCCTCCAGGGTTAGCAGCGTGCCATGACGGACGTTGACGCCCTTGCCGACGGTCTTGCCGGTATCCAGCGCAGCACCGGGAATCAGGTGTGCCGGCAGCAGCGTGGGGGCCAGGGGAGTGGTCTTCATGGGGTGGGCTCCTTGCGTAGCAGGCCTACCACGCCTTTGGGCAGGAACAGGGTGACCAGGATGAACAGTGCGCCCAGGGCGAATAGCCAGTATTCGGGGAACGCCACGGTGAACCAGCTCTTCATGCCGTTGACGATACCGGCGCCAAGGAGTGGCCCAAGCAGCGTGCCGCGCCCGCCCAGGGCCACCCAGACGGCGGCTTCGATGGAGTTGGTCGGCGACATTTCGCCGGGATTGATGATGCCCACCTGCGGCACATAGAGCGCGCCGGCCAGCCCGCAGAGCACCGCACTCAGTACCCAGATAAACAGCTTGTAGCCGCGCGGGTCGTAGCCGCAGAACATCAGGCGGTTCTCCGCGTCGCGCAGTGCCGTCAGCACCCGGCCAAACTTGCTGCGCGCCAGGACAAAACCCAGGTACAGACTGCCCAGCAACACGACCAGCGTGGCCAGGAACAACGCGGTACGCGTGCCTGTTGCGGTGATGTCGAAGCCGAGGATGCGGGTAAAACCGGTAAAGCCGTTGTTGCCGCCGAAGCCGGTTTCGTTACGATAGAACAGCAGCATGCCGGCAAAGGTCAGCGCCTGGGTCATGATCGAGAAGTACACGCCCTTGATCCGCGAGCGGAAGGCGAAGAAACCGAACACCAGGGCCAGCAGCCCAGGTGCCAGCACCACCAGGCACATCGCCCAGAGAAAACTCGAGGTGCCGTACCAGTACCAGGGCAGCTCCGTCCAGGCCAGGAAGCTCATGAAGGCCGGCAGTCCGTCACCGGCGCTTTGGCGCATCAGGTACATGCCCATGGCATAGCCGCCGAGGGCGAAGAACAGGCCATGGCCCAGCGACAGCAGGCCGGCATAGCCCCACACCAGATCCAGTGCCAAAGCGACGATGGCGTAGCAGAGAATCTTGCCGACCAGGGTCAGGCTATAGGCCGAGATGTGCAGGGTGTGCTCGGCCGGCAGCAGGTGCAGCAGCGGCATGGCGACGAGAATGGCCAGCACCAGCAGGCCAAGAACCAGCGAAACCTGCGGACCGAGTTTGGCCGTGGCGCGGGCCAGCAGCGTTTGATTGAGTGCTTGAGTCATCAGTCGATCACCCGTCCCTTGAGTGCGAAGAGGCCCTGCGGACGCTTCTGGATAAACAGAATGATCAGCGCAAGGATGAGGATCTTGCCCAGTACGGCACCGATCTGCGGTTCGAGGAATTTGCTCAGCACGCCCAGGCCGAAGGCGGCACTCACGCTGCCGGCCAGTTGGCCGACGCCGCCGAGCACCACCACCAGGAAGGAGTCGATGATGTAGTTCTGCCCCAGGTCCGGCCCGACGTTGCCGATCTGGCTCAGGGCCACGCCGCCGAGGCCGGCGATGCCCGAGCCCAGGCCGAAGGCGAGCATATCCACCCGCCCCGTTGGCACGCCGCAGCAGGCAGCCATATTGCGGTTCTGGGTGACGGCACGCACGTTAAGGCCCAGGCGGGTCTTGTTGAGTAGCAGCCAGGTGAGCAGCACCACAAACAGGGCGAAGCCGATGATCACCAGGCGGTTGTAAGGCAGTATCAGGTTGGGCAGTACTTGTATGCCGCCAGACAGCCAGGCCGGGTTGGCCACCTCGACGTTCTGTGCACCGAAGGTGACGCGTACCAGCTGGATCAGCATCAGGCTGATCCCCCAGGTGGCCAGCAGGGTCTCCAGCGGGCGGCCATACAGGTGGCGAATCACCGTGCGTTCCAGCGCCATGCCGATGCAGGCGGTGACCAGGAAGGCAACCGGCAGGGCGGCCAGCGGGTAGAGGGCCAGGGCTTCCGGGGCATGGCGCTGGAACAGCAGCTGCACCATGTAGGTGGTATAGGCGCCGAGCATGAGCATTTCGCCATGGGCCATATTGATCACGCCGAGCAGGCCGAAGGTGATGGCCAGGCCGAGCGCCGCCAGCAGCAGGATGCTGCCTAGGCTCAGGCCGCTGAACGCCTGGCCGAGCAGTTCGCCGAGCAGCAGTCGGTTGTTGAGCTGAGCCAGGCTCTGCTCGGCAGCGGCGCGCACCGCCGTGTCGCGTTCCTCGCCGCCCAGCAGGCCTTCCAGGCGGGTACGCGCCAGCGGGTCACCGGTCTTGCCGAGCAGTTGTACGGCCGCCAGGCGTACGCTCGGGTCCGTGTCCGCCAGCTGCAGGTTGGCCAGCGCCAGGGCCAGGGCAGCCTGCACCGATTCATCGCTTTCTACGGCCAGGCGGCTTTCCAGCCAGGGCAGCAGAGCCGCTGGCGTGTTGCGTTGTAGCTGGCGGGCGGCGGCCAGGCGCAAACGGCTATCGGCGTCGAGCAGCTGATGACTGGCCAGGGCTACGCTGAGCAGGCCGCGTAGCCGGTTATTGAGGCGCAGCTTGCGCGGTGTGCCATTGGCCGTGGCTGTGCCATCGGCGGCCTGCCAGGTGCCAGCCTGCTCGATAAAGGCGCGCTTGTCGGTATCGCCGCCGATGCGGTTCTGTTGCAGTGCCTGCAACAGCGCCAGGCGTTCAGGCTGTGGCGTGGCGGCCCAGGCCTGCAGCAATGCGGCCTGCTTGCCGGGATTGGCGGCGACAAAGGCATCGGCCTCGTCAGCCGACACGGCCAGCGGCAGTAACAGCAGCAGGCTCAGCAGAATTCGGGTAAGGGCAGTGGGCATGAGTGGCCCTCGAAGGAGAGAGACGATTGACGGCGCTGCAGGCTGGGCGAGGTTGACTCCCCGGCCCGCAGCGTTTTGACGGTTGACGCGGCGCGGGAGGCCGAGGCGCTGTGTTCACGCTCCGCCTCGAGCCCCCGACGCTTGTATCGTCAGTTGCTCTTCACCGGGTGATCCGGCTTCTGGTCATTGCCTTCGATGAACGGGCTCCACGGCTGTGCGCGGATCGGTCCATCGGTTTCCCAGACCACGGAGAACTGCCCGTCCTCCTGGATCTCGCCGATCATCACCGGCTTGTGCAGGTGATGGTTGCTTTCATCCATCTTCAGCGTGTAGCCACTGGGCGCGGCGAAGGTCTGTCCATAAAGAGCTGTGCGTACTTTGTCGACATCCGTAGTGCCGGCCTTCTCCACGGCCTGCGCCCACATGTGGATGCCGACGTAGGTGGCTTCCATCGGGTCATTGGTCACTGCCTTGTCGGCGCCGGGCAGGTTCTTGGCCTTGGCGTAGGCCTTCCACTTGCTGACGAACTCGCTGTTGACCGGGTTTTCTACCGACTGGAAGTAGTTCCAGGCGGCCAGGTGGCCGACCAGCGGCTTGGTATCGATGCCGCGCAGTTCTTCCTCGCCCACCGAGAAGGCCACCACGGGCACCTCGGTGGCGTCCAGGCCCTGGTTGGCCAGCTCCTTGTAGAAGGGCACGTTGGAGTCGCCGTTGACGGTGGAGATCACTGCGGTCTTGCCGCCAGCGGCGAATTTCTTGATGTTGGCCACGATGGTCTGGTAGTCGCTGTGGCCGAAGGGGGTGTAGACCTCTTCGATGTTTTTCTCGTCGACGCCCTTGCTGATCAGGAAGGCGCGCAGGATCTTGTTGGTGGTGCGCGGGTAGACATAGTCGGTGCCGAGCAGGAAGAAGCGCTTGGCCGCGCCGCCGTCTTCGCTCATCAGGTATTCCACCGCCGGGATGGCTTGCTGGTTAGGTGCGGCGCCGGTGTAGAACACGTTGGCTGACAGCTCTTCACCCTCGTACTGCACGGGGTAGAACAGCAGGCCGTTGAGCTCCTCGTAGACCGGCAGCACGGATTTGCGCGACACGCTGGTCCAGCAACCGAAGGTCACCGCGACCTTGTCCTGGGTCAGCAGTTGACGGCCTTTCTCGGCGAACAGCGGCCAGTTGGAGGCCGGGTCGACGACGACCGGCTCCAGCTGCTTGCCGAGTACGCCGCCCTTGGCGTTGATTTCCTCGATGGTCATCAGCGCCATGTCCTTGAGCGATGTTTCGGAAATCGCCATGGTGCCGGACAGTGAGTGGAGGATGCCGACCTTGATGGTTTCGGCGGCCTGGATGGTCCACGACAGCCCCATGGCGGCGACGGCGGAGGACAGGGTCAGAGCCTTGATCAGTTTGCGACGTTGCATGGTGATGCTCTCCAGTGACGGATGGTGTGGGTACTACGGAAGGGGCGCGGCACTGCGCTGGCGGGCGCTGTGCAGCATGTGCAGGGTGATCTTGCGTACTTCCGCCTTGCTCACCTCGATGTGGGTGCGCAGCAGGCGTTGGGCTTCTTCGTTGCGCCGCGAGAGGATCGCGCCGAGGATCTGTCCGTGTTCGGCGTAGGTCGCCGCCACCCGCGGGCCCTGGGTGAAGTCCAGGCGCCGGATGATGCGGATCTTCTCGCTGACCTCGGCATGCAGGCGGGCCATCTCGCGGTTGCCGGTGGCTTCCACCAGTTGGCAGTGGAAGCGCTCGTCGAGCAGCGACACCGCACGGCCGTCCTGCAGGCGCTGGCTTTCCTCGACCAGCCAGGTGCGGCGCAGCGCTTCCAGGGGCGCGGGCAGTTCGCCCGGGGCGCGCTCGCAGAGGCGCCGCACGGCCTCCAGTTCGAGCACGATGCGTACCTCGTAGAGCTCCTCGAAGTAGTGGAAGTCGAACGGACGCACCTGCCAGCCGCTGCGGAAATACACCTCCAGGTAACCCTCGCGCTCCAGGCGATAGAGCGCCTGGCGCACCGGCGTACGGCTGACCGCCATGCGCTCGGCGACCTCGCCTTCGCTGAAACGATCACCGGGCAGCAGGCGAAACTCGAAAATGTCGTCCTTGAGCTGCTGGTAGATGCGCTCGGCGAGATTCTCCGGGCGCTCGCGCGGTGTCCTGGCAGGGCTGACCAGTTGCATGTCAGGCGGCCTCGGTGGGGGTCAGCAGGAGCAGCGCATCGCCGGGCGTCACCGCCTTGCCGGGGGCGCAGCGCACGGCCTTGACCGTGCCGGCGACCGGTGCAGTGACTGCCAGCTCCATCTTCATCGCTTCCACCACCAGCAGCGGGGCGCCGGCCTCGACGTGCTGGCCGGGCTCGACCAGGACTTTCCATACGCTGCCACTCATCTCGGCGCTGACCAGGTGGCCGTCGAGGTCGCCGTCATCGCCCTGGACGCAGACCAGCGGTGCGGCGGCGGCCGGATCGTCGTCCCGCCACAGCTGTACCTCGGCCTCGAAGGCGGCTTTCTGGCGTGTCTGGAAGTCGGCGATGGACTCGGCATGCTCGGCGAGGAAATGCCGGTACTCGGCGAAATCGAACTCGCCGTGCTCGATGCGGATCTGCGCGCGGCCCTCGCGGAAGGCCTCGCGGAAGGCATCCAGCTCGGCTTCGCTGACCGGGTAGAAGCGCACCTGATCAAAGAAGTGCAGCAGCCAGGGCTGGCCATCAACGAACTGGGCGTTCTTCACGAACTTGTTCCAGATCGGCAGGGTGCGTCCGACCAGCTGGTAGCCGCCGGGCGAGTCCATGCCGTAGATGCACATGTACATGCCGCCGATGCCCACGGTGCCTTCGGCGGTGTAGGTGCGCGCCGGGTTGTACTTGGAGCTGAGCAGGCGGTGGCGCGGGTCCAGCGGTACCGCGCAGGGGGCATCCAGGTAGACGTCGCCGAGGCCGAGGATCAGGTAGCTGGCGTCGAACAGGATGTCCTTCACCTCGTCGCGATGGGCCAGGCCATTGGCGCGCTGAATGAAGTCGACGTTGTTCGGCAGCCAGGGTGCCTCGCTGCGCACCGTTTCGCGGTAGCGCTGCACGGCGCCCAGCGTGGCGCTGTCCTCGAAGGCCATCGGCAGGTGGACGATACGGCTCGGCACCTTGAGGCTGGCGACGTCGCCGAGTTGTGCTTCCAGCTCGAGCAGCCGGGTGAGCAGCGCCTGCTGGTGCAGCACGCGGCTGTCATAGCGCAGTTGCAGCGAGCGCACACCGGGGGCGAGTTCTTCCAGGCCGGCCAGTGGTGCGGCCTTGAGCGCTTCCATCAGCAGGTGTACGCGCAGGCGCAGGGCCAGGTCGAGCACGTTGTCGCCGTATTCCAGGAGGATGTAGGCATCGCCGGCCTGGCGATAGACCACGCGCGGCCGGCTGCCCGCTGCCGGCAGCTCGGCGAGGATAGTGGCCGAGGTGCTGGCGCCGGGAAGCAGGCTCGGCGCCGGCAGCTTCACTGCGCTGACCGCGGCCAGTGCCTGCAGGCTGCCCAGCTGCGCCTGCTCCAGGCTTTGTGCCTGCTGGAAACTGATGGGGTGAAAGCGCAGTCGGTCGCCGGGCTTGAGCTGGCCGACTTTCCACAGTTCGGCCTTGGCGATGGTCACCGGGCAGACGAAACCGCCCAGGCTGGGGCCGTCCTGGGTGAGGATCACCGGGAAGTCGCCGGTGAAGTTGATCGCGCCGATGGCGTATTCGCAGTCGTGCACGTTGGAGGGGTGCAGGCCGGCCTCGCCGCCGTCGGCGCGGGCCCAGCTCGGCTTGGGCCCGGACAGGCGCACGCCGAGGCGGTTGGAGTTGTAGTGCACTTGCCACTCGGCGGCGAAGAATGCCTCGATGGACTCGGCCGTGAAGAAGTCCGGCGCACCATGCGGGCCATAGAGCACGCCGATGTCCCAGGTGTTGCCGTAGACCGGGATCAGGCTGGGGTCAACGGCCTGCGGCAGGGCCTCGGGGGCTGGGGTGGTGCAGGCGGCCAACTCGGGCTGGGAGATGGCCAGCATGTCGGCCGGGCGCAGGGTACGCCCGGCATGCCCGCCGAACTGGCCGAGGGCGAAGGTGGAGCGGCTGCCCAGGTACAGCGGCACATCCAGACCGTTGCGCACCGCCAGGTAGGTTCGGCAACCGCTGGTCGCACGGCCTAGCTTGAGCAACTGGCCGGCCTTGACCGTGATCGGCTGCCAGTAGGCCACCGGCTCGCCGTCGAGGCTGGCCGGACAGTCGGCGCCGGTCAGGGCAATAAGCGTGTCGCTGTGAAAGCGCAGGGTCGGGCCCTGCAGGGTGAACTCCAGGCCGGCGGCGCTGGCATGGTTGCCGACAATCCGGTTGGCCAGGCGGAAGGCGAAGTTGTCCATCGGCCCGGACGGCGGCACGCCGATGTCCCAGTAACCCAGGCGGCCGGGGTAGTCCTGCACGCTGGAGTGGGTGCCCGGCTCGATCACCTCGATCACCCGGGCGTGGAAGGCGAAGTCGTCGAGCAGGCGGGTCCACACCTCGCCCTTGGCGAAGCGTTCGTCGGCCACCACCTGGCGCAGGTAGTCGAGGTTGCTGGCGATGCCGTGCAGGCGGGTTTCGCCCAGCGCGCGGCGCAGCTTGGCGATGGCTTCATTGCGGCTGGCGCCATGCACGATCAGTTTGGCGATCATCGGGTCGTAGAAGGCCGAGACTTCGCTGCCGGTACTGACCCAGCTGTCGACGCGCACGTCGTCGGGGAAGTGTACTTCGCTGAGCACGCCGGGGCTGGGCTGGAAGTTCTTCAGCGGGTCCTCGGCATAGAGGCGTACCTCGATGGCGGCGCCCTGCGGGGCGCGGCGCAGTACGGCCCAGTCGAGTTCGTCGCCGGCTGCCACGCGCAGCATGCACTCGATCAGGTCGAGGCCGGTGACGGCCTCGGTGACCGGGTGCTCAACCTGCAGGCGGGTGTTTACTTCGAGGAAGTAGAAGTCGTCGCGGGCGGCGTCGTAGATGAATTCCACGGTACCGGCGCTGCGGTAGGCAACCGACTCGCCGAGCTGCACGGCGGCGGCATGCAGGCGCTCACGGGTAGCCTGCGGCAGGTTGGGCGCCGGGGTTTCCTCGACCACCTTCTGGTTGCGCCGCTGCAGCGAGCAGTCGCGTTCGCCGAGGGCCACGACGCGGCCGGTACCGTCACCGAAGATCTGCACCTCGACATGCCGGGCCTGGTAGACGAAGCGTTCGAGGAACACCCCGGCATCGCTGAAGAATTGCTCGCCCATGCGCTTGACGCTGTCATAGGCGCTGGCCAGGGCTTCGGCGTCGGCGCAGCGGGTCAGGCCGATGCCGCCCCCGCCGGCGGTGGTCTTGAGCATCACCGGGTAGCCGATGGTCTCGGCGGCGGCCAGGGCTTCTTCCAGGCTGTCCAGCAGGCCGGTGCCCGGCGCCATCGGCACCCGGGCCTCGCCGGCCAGTTCGCGGGCGCGGTGCTTGAGGCCGAATTCGCGGATCTGGGTCGGAGTCGGGCCGACGAAGGCGATGCCGGCGGCCTCGCAGGCTTCGGCAAACTCGGCGCTCTCGGAGAGAAAGCCGTAGCCGGGGTAGATGGCCTGGGCGCCGGTTTCCTTTGCTGCGGCGAGAATCTTGTCGATGCGCAGGTAGCTGTCGGCCGGCTTGTCGCCGCCGAGGGCGATGGTGATGTCGGCGTCACGCACGTGCTGGGCATTGCGGTCGGCGTCGGAATACACCGCCACGCTTGTCACGCCCAGGCGCTTGAGGGTGCGGATGGCGCGAACGGCGATCTCGCCACGGTTGGCGATCAGGACTGTTTCAAACATGGGAGGCCTCCGTGGCGAGATCGCCGTGGCGGGCTGCGCCCACCCGGCACTTTGACTGCGTCGCTGCGCCGCTTTGCGGCTGGTCACCCCGGTTGGCGATCAGTACGGTCTGGAACATGGACTATCCCTTCCTCAGTTCTTGGCGGTTTGCAGGCTGGCGAGATAGGCGCGCCAGCCGCCGAAAGCAGTGATGTCGCGCGCGCCTTGCAGGGCGTAGGGCTCGCAGATGAACCCCTTGACCCAGCGGCCGTCGGCCAGCTGCAGGTTGCCGATGCCCAGCGGAGGCGGGATCTCGGCGACGAACTCGCCGAAGCGCGCCTGCGGCACGTCCCACAGTTCGACGATGATCTCTGCGCCGTCCTCGGTGACCCGCGCCAGGCCCGGCTTGGGCGGCACGCTGCCGGGTAGGGCGTAGAGGCGGTAATGCGCGGCGCTGGTGGTCTGCTCGACCAGTACGGCATTGCGCGTGGTGAGCTGGAAGTTCAGTGGCATGCCGGTCAGGTGCGCGCCGACCACCGCCACCCGCACGCTGCCCGGCGCCGCTGTATCGTCGCTGGGCTGCTGGGGCAGCGGCTGGCCGGTGGCACCCAGAGGCAGGCCGCTGGCCTGCTGCCAGCGTTGCCCGAGCGCGGCCAGCGCCTGGTCGTGCCAGGCCGGGGCGATCAGGGTGATGCCGGCCGGCAGGCCGTCATCGCGGAAACCGGCGGGCAGCGCCAGGGCGCACAGGTCGGCGAGGTTGGTGAAGTTGGTGTAGGTGCCGAACTGGCTGTTGAACAACACCGGCTCTGCCTGCATCTCGGCCAGCGTGCGGAGGGTTGGCGAGGTCGGCACCACCAGGGCGTCGAAGCCGGCCAGGAGGTCATTGATCTTCCGACTCAGTTCGGCGCGGATGTATTCGGCCTGGTAGGCGTCGCAGGCGCTGTAGGCGTGGCCATTCTCGACGATGCCGCGCACCACCGGGTTGATATGTGCAGGATCAACGCCTTCCAGCGCCACCGTGCGTTCGGCGACCCAGGGGCCGTAATAGAGTTGCTCGGCCAGTTGCTGGAAGGGCGCGAAATCAATCTCTTGCAACTCGGCGCCCAGTTCGCGCAGTTTGCCCAGGGCGGCCTCATAGACGGCCTGGTTCTGGCTGTCGCCGAAGAACTCGGGATTGCTTGGCACCGCCAGGCGCGGCTTGGCCGGCATGCCGACCTTGGCGCTATTGGGGTTCTTGCGGCTGTAGGCATCGGCAGCGTCGTAGCCGCCGGCGATGGTGGCCACGGCCAGGGCATCGGCCACGGTCAAGGCGAATACCGAGATGCAGTCCAGCGTCTTGCAAGCCGGCACCAGGCCGCTATTGGGCAGCCAGCCCTTGGTTGGCTTGAGCCCGACAATATTGTTGAAGCCCGCCGGTACGCGGCCGGAGCCGGCGGTGTCGGTGCCCAGGGCGAAGGGCACCAGGCTACGCGCCACCACGCTGGCCGAGCCGGAGCTGGAACCGCCGCTGACGTAATCCGGGTTGAAACTGTTGGGCACCGCGCCATACGGCGAGCGGGTGCCGACCAGGCCGGTGGCGAACTGATCGAGGTTGGTCTTGCCGATCAGGATGGCACCGGCAGCGCGCAGGCGGGCGACCACTGTAGCGTCGGCCTTGGCCGCATAGGCGAACTCCGGGCAGGCGGCGGTGGTGCTCCAGCCGGCGGCGTCGATATTGTCCTTGATGGCAAAGGGGATGCCGTACAGTGGCAGCTGGCTGATTTCGCCATCCACGGCGGCCAGGCGCTCTTGCAACTGATCCAGCTGGCTCTGCAGTTGTTGTGCGCTAGCCAGGCTGATCCAGGCCGGATCTTCGGCGCGACAGGCGGCCAGTAGTTCTGCGAGCACGCTGGGTTGCAATTGCTGGCTACGGTAGGCCTGTTGCCAGTCGCGCAGGGTGAAGGCTGGGAGGGCGTGGGACATGCTCTGCAATTCCATCTTGTATCCAAGTGACAAGATGGCTTGAGCAAGGTCAGTGCCAGGTTTTTAAAGTCTAATTAATTCAGTGGTTTATGTGATTTTTTTGTGGCGGGAGAGGCGGTATGCCAGGGAGGGATGCACTGCGCTGGGGCCTGTCTGCCTGCTGCTGGTGCGTGTCAGGCCTGAGGCGGGTGTTTCTGCGCTATCCAGTGGGCGAGTAGTTCACGCAGCTGCAGCAGCTCGACGGGCTTGGCCATGTGGCCATCCATGCCTACAGCCTGCGCGTGTTCCTTGTGCTCGCTGAGCACGTGGGCGGTGACGGCGATGATCGGGGTGCGTGGCGCACCGGTTTGCGCTTCCCAGGCGCGGAGCCGCTCGGTGGCCGTAAAGCCATCGAGCACCGGC
Organism: Pseudomonas fluvialis; assembly: GCF_002835605.1. Taxonomy (NCBI): domain Bacteria; kingdom Pseudomonadati; phylum Pseudomonadota; class Gammaproteobacteria; order Pseudomonadales; family Pseudomonadaceae; genus Pseudomonas; species Pseudomonas fluvialis. Next base: position 148,728 of record NZ_PIYS01000027.1, read on the forward strand.
ATCTCGCAGTCCATCAAGACCAGGTCGTAGTGCTGGCGCTGCATGGCCTGCAAGGCTTCCTCGCCATTGCTGGCGGTATCCGGCTGCAGGTTGAGTTTGGCCAGCATGCCGCGGATTACCTTGGTCGAGATACTGTTGTCCTCGGCCACCAGCACCCGGAAGTCACTGGGGATTTCCAGCGCGGTGGGGGCGGGTTGCTCGCTGGCTGCCGGGCGTTGGCTGAGCTCATCGGCGAGGGTCGCGCGCAGGGTATAGCCGGCCACGGGCTTGGCCAGCACCCGGCGAATACCCGCATTACGGGCGTTGACCTTGCTCGGTGCCTGGCTGACGCCGGTCAGCATGATCAGCAGGCTGTCGCGGCTGAGATAGCTGTCTTCCTTGATGCGTGTGGCCAGTTGCAGGCCGGACATGCCGGGCATTTCCTGGTCGATCAGCACCAGGTCGAAATACTGGTTGAGCTGGGCACGCTTGCGCATCATGGCCAGTGCCTCGGTGCCGGAGCTGGCGCAACTGACCTGCATGCCCCAGCCGCTGCATTGTTGCTGGAGCACCTTGCGGCAGGTGTCGTTATCGTCCACCACCAGCAGCTGCGCGCCTTGCAGTGGGCCGCTGAGCAGGCTGGCTGGCTGGCTGGCTGGGTGGCGCAATGGCAGGCTCAGCCAGAGGGTATTGCCGCGTCCGCTGCCAGGCTGGATGCCAAAGTCGCCGCCCATCAGACGCAACAGTTGGCGGGCAATGACCAGGCCGAGACGGCTACTCAACTGTGGGTGGCTGAGCAGGTCCTTGCTGTGCGGCGTATCGCCGAGCAGGGCCTGGCGCTCCTCGTTCGACAGGGCCTGGCCGCTGTCCTGCACGGTAATGCGCAGGCAGGGCGGTGTCTGCTCGTCGAGGGTTGCCAGCAGCAGCACTTCACCGCCCTGGGTGTGCCGGAAAGCATGCTCCAGCAGGCTGAGCAGGGCTTGGCGCAGGCGCGCCGGATCGCCCTTGATGACCTGCGGAACCTGCGGCTGCATGAAGCTGATCAGCTCCACCTGCTGCAGTTCGGCCTTGCTGCGGAACACGTCCAGGCAGTCCTCGAACAGCGCGTTGAGATCGAACTGCACTTCGTCCAGTTCGATCTGCCCGGACTCCAGGCGAGAAAAGTCGAGTATCTCGTTGAGCAGGCCGAGTAGTTCATTACCGGCGCTGTGGATGGTTTGCACGTAGTCGCGTTGTTTGGCAGACAGGGCGGTATCCAGCAGCAGCTCGGTCATGCCCAGCACGCCGTTCATCGGGGTGCGGATTTCATGGCTGATGTGTGCAAGGAACTCGGCTTTGGCACGTAGCTCGGCACGATTGGCGGTGCGTGCCCGGCTATGGCTGAAATCGCTGTGCAGAATGCGCCGCTGTCGCTCGCTGAGCGCCAGGCTGAGTAAAAAGTGGCTGGCGATGGCGCTGGCCAGCAGGCCGCCGAGTAGCGTGGCGCTGGATACGGGCCAGTAGCCGAGGAAAGCCGGGCTGGCTATCAGCAAGCTGCTGCAGAACAACAGCTGTGCCAGGGTGAACAGCCGTGCCGGGCGATAGCCATGGCGCCAGTGACTGGCAGCGATGCTCAGCATGCACAAGGTGCCAAGTAGCACCAGCAGGAATAGCCACTGCTCGGCCAGCAGATCGCCGGCCTGGATCAGCATGGCCAGGGCGACGATGATGCCGGCTGCCGCCAGCCAGCGCTGGCCGTATTGCTCGGCACAGACTTGATGGAAAAAGCTGCGGGTGAACATCAGGCTGCAGCCCAGGGTAACCAGCACCAACAGTTCGCTCAGGCTGGCGTGTAACCAGGCCCAGTCAGGATGGGGGGCGGGCAGCAGCCCGAACAGGCTGGCGCAACTCAGCAGCAAGCCGCCCTGTGCGGCGCCCAGCCACAAGCCGCAGCGGGTTCGAGCATAGGCATAACGCACCAGGTTGTAGAGGATCAACATCACGCAGGCCCCCAGCAGCATGCCCAGCAGCAGTGGCTGTGGCTGGCTGTCGACCAGTTGGCTGGCTTCTGTCAGTTGCAGGGTAGGGCGCAGGCTGTGATTGGCGGCAAGACGCAAATACAGCTCGGCGGGTGCCTGCAAGGGGGGGAGGTTGAACAGGTAGTCCGGGCCTGGCTGGGCATTGACGGGCTGGCGTGGGCGCTCACCGGTGCTGAGTTGCAGCAGTGCCTGGTCGTCTTGCACGAGATACAGGTCGAGCTGTTGCAGTTGTGGGGCAAACAGACGGAGTAAGCGAGTCTGCTCGCTGGCCGGCAGGCTGACCTGCAGCCAGAGGCTTTTGTCCCGTCCGGGCATGGCAAGCTGCTGCAGCGGGGTGTCGCTGAACTGGACCTGGTAGCGTGAACTGCGAATGTCCTTGAGTTGCAGTGTGTTGTGTTCGTCCACCAGGCTACGCCAGTGCAGGGCATCGGCCACGGCCGGCAGACTGCTGCTCAGACAGAGCAGCAGGCAGGCAAGTAGGCGGAGGGCTGTGCTGGGCCAGTGCACGGTGATCAGAGTCCTTTCCCGGGTAAAGCGCCGCTGGGCGGCATGGCTTGCTGGAACGCAGTGGCTGGCAGCATGGCACAGCCACTGATGTTCGAGTAGCCCCGTTAGTCCTGCTGCTCGCGGGCGATGGCGCGGTAGCCTATGTCGTGGCGGTAGAAACAGCCGTCCCAACGGATCCGCTCGGCCAGGCGATAGGCCTGCTGCTGGGCTTCGGACACCGTGCGGCCGATGGCCGTGGCGCAGAGTACGCGACCGCCGGCAGTGACGATCTGGCCATCCTTCAGTGCAGTACCGGCGTGGAACACCTTGCCATCGATCTTCGCCGCGGCGTCCAGGCCTTCGATGACCTCGCCCTTGGCGTAGTCGCCTGGGTAGCCGCCAGCGGCCAGCACCACACCTACGGTCGGACGTGGGTCCCAGGTGGCTTCGACCTTGTCCAGCGCCTTGGCCAGGGCGGCCTCGACCAGCAGAACCAGGCTCGACTCGAGGCGGACCATGATCGGCTGGGTTTCCGGATCGCCGAAGCGGCAGTTGAACTCGATGACTTTCGGCGCGCCGCTCTTGTCGATCATCAGCCCGGCATAGAGGAAACCGGTGTAGACGTTGCCTTCGCTGGCCATGCCGCGCACGGTCGGGTAGATCACTTCGTCCATCACCCGCTGGTGCACGTCCGGGGTGACCACCGGAGCCGGCGAGTAGGCGCCCATGCCACCGGTGTTCGGGCCGCTGTCGCCGTCGCCAACGCGCTTGTGGTCCTGGCTGGTGGCCATCGGCAGCACATTTTCGCCGTCGACCATGACGATGAAGCTGGCTTCTTCGCCGTCGAGGAACTCCTCGATTACCACGCGCGCGCCGGCATCGCCGAAGGCATTGCCCGAGAGCATGTCGCGCACGGCTTCTTCGGCCTCGGCCAGGGTCATGGCGACGATCACGCCCTTGCCGGCGGCCAGGCCGTCGGCCTTGACCACGATCGGTGCGCCCCCGCTTTTCAAGGCATGGGCGCGCAGGTAGGCCAGCGCCGGCTCGACTTCGGTGAAGTTCTGGTAGTCGGCAGTCGGAATCTTGTGGCGGGCCAGGAAATCCTTGGTGAAGGCCTTGGAGCCTTCCAGCTGGGCGGCGGCGGCGGTCGGGCCGAAGATGTCCAGGCCGCGTGAGCGGAACAGGTCGACCACACCCTTCACCAGCGGCGCTTCCGGGCCGACGATGGTCAGCTGGACGTTCTTCTCGGCGAAGTCGGCCAGCTGCTCGATGGCCAGCACGTCGATGGCCACGTTTTCACACTTGGCTTCGGTGGCGGTGCCGGCGTTGCCCGGGGCAACGAAGACCTTCTCGACGCGCTTGTCCTGCGCCACTTTCCAGGCCAGGGCGTGCTCGCGGCCGCCGCTGCCAATCACTAATACATTCATCGTTACAATCCTGCGTTGGGCTGGAGGCTGGAGGCTGGACGAGGGAGCAGCACTTTCGTCTAGCCTTCAGCCTCCAGCGGCTGTTCAGTTAGTGCCTAAAGTGGCGCATGCCGGTGAACACCATGGCGATCCCGGCTTCATCGGCCGCATCGATCACTTCCTGGTCGCGCATCGAACCACCCGGCTGGATCACCGCGGTAATACCGACCTTGGCGGCGTTGTCGATGCCGTCGCGGAACGGGAAGAAGGCGTCCGAGGCCATCACCGCGCCGGCCACCTGCAGGCCGGCGTGCTCAGCCTTGATGGCGGCGATGCGCGCGGAGTTGACGCGGCTCATCTGGCCGGCGCCGACGCCGATGGTTTGGCGGCCCTTGGCATAGACGATGGCGTTGGATTTGACGAACTTGGCCACTTTCCAGGCGAACACCAGGTCATGGATTTCCTGCTCGGTCGGCGCGCGCTTGGTCACCACCTTGAGGTCGGCGGCGGTGATCATGCCGATGTCGCGGCTCTGTACCAGCAGACCACCGTTGACGCGCTTGAAGTCCCAGCCGGCGGCACGTTCGGCCGGCCACTCGCCGCACTCCAGCAGGCGCACGTTGGCTTTGGCAGCGACCACGTCGCGGGCGGCCTGGGAGACTTTCGGGGCGATGATCACTTCGACGAACTGGCGCTCGACGATGGCCTTGGCGGTTTCGCCGTCCAGCTCGCGGTTGAAGGCGATGATGCCGCCAAACGCGGATTCCGTATCGGTGGCATAGGCCAGGTCATAGGCCTTGCGGATGCCGCCTTCGTCATCGGTGGCCACGGCTACGCCGCACGGGTTGGCGTGCTTGACGATGACGCAGGCCGGCTTGACGAAGCTCTTCACGCACTCCAGCGCGGCGTCGGTGTCGGCCACGTTGTTGAACGACAGCTCCTTGCCCTGCAGCTGCACGGCGGTGGACACGCTGGCTTCGCCACGCTGGGCCTCGACGTAGAACGCCGCGCGCTGGTGCGGGTTCTCGCCGTAGCGCATTTCCTGGGCCTTGATGAACTGGCTGTTGAAAGTGCGCGGGAAGGCGCCGCGCTCTGCGGTGGACAGGGTGTCGCGGCTCTGCTCGATGGTGCCCAGGTAGTTGGCGATCATGCCGTCGTAGGCGGCGGTGTGCTCGAAGGCCTTGAGCGCCAGGTCGAAGCGTTGGGCGTAGCTCAGGCCGCCGGCCTTGAGGCTTGCCAGGATGCCGGCGTAGTCGCTGGCGTTGACCACGATGGCCACATCTTTGTGGTTCTTCGCGGCAGATCGGACCATGGTCGGGCCGCCGATGTCGATGTTCTCGATGGCGTCGGCCAGCTCACAGCCCGGCTTGGCCACGGTGGCGGCGAAGGGGTAGAGGTTGACCGCGACCAGGTCGATCGGCTTGATGCCGTGCTGCTCCATCACCGCGCCGTCGAGGGCGCGACGGCCGAGGATGCCGCCGTGGATCTTCGGGTGCAGGGTCTTCACCCGGCCGTCCATCATCTCCGGGAAGCCGGTGTAATCGGCGACTTCCACAGCGGCGATGCCGTTGTCCTTGAGCAGCTTGTAGGTGCCGCCGGTGGAGAGGATCTCCACGTTCAGGGCAACCAGTTCGCGGGCGAACTCAAGGATGCCGGTCTTGTCGGAAACGCTGATCAGGGCGCGGCGAACGGGGAGACGGGTGGTTTGATCGGTCATAAGGATTCCATCGAAAGGTAGGCAACGCTGGAGGCTGGAGGCTGGACGAGGGTGTCGCTTGTTCGTCCAGCCTCCAGCCTTGAACCTCCAGCGATTTTTAAAGTAGATCGTACTGCTTGAGTTTCTTGCGCAGGGTGCCGCGATTCAGGCCGAGCATTTCCGAGGCCTTGGTCTGGTTGCCCTTGACGTACAGCATCACCGACTCCAGCAGCGGTGCTTCGACTTCGGAGAGCACCAGGTTGTACAGGTCGGTTACCGAGGCACCTTCGAGGTGGACAAAGTAGTTGCGCAGCGCTTTTTCGACGCTACCGCGCAGGGTCTGGCCTTCGTCGCTGACCGCCTTGAGGTGCTGTTTCAGGTTGATGTTGTCGCTCACCGATGTGGCCCCATGCAAAAAGGTTTCGATCATCGTCGTCATGCCGCTACTCCTTCATCCCTGTTGTTCTGTTCGCGGAAAAACCGGCGAACCGCGCTGCATTGAGCGTCCGTACTGTCCAGACGATTGAACTGGGCGCGAAACTCCCCGGCGCCCGGCAGGGTTGCCAGATACCAGCCGACATGCTTGCGGGCGATGCGTACGCCCAGGTGCTCGCCGTAGAAGGCGTGCAGTGCAGTCAGGTGTTCCAGCAGGATGCTTTCGATTTCCCGGTTGTCGATCGTCGGGAGGTACTCGCCGGTGGCGAGGTAATGGTTGATTTCGCGGAATATCCACGGCCGCCCCTGGGCGGCACGGCCGATCAGCAGGGCATCGACGCCGGTGTAGTCGAGGACCTGGCGGGCCTTGCGCGGCGAGTCGATGTCGCCATTGGCAAACACCGGAATCGACAGTGCCTGCTTGATCGTGGCGATGGTGTCGTACTCGGCCTGGCCGGTATACAGGTCGGCACGGGTACGGCCGTGCACGGCGAGGGCGCTGATGCCGGCGTCTTCAGCGATTTTCGCAATGCGCAGTGCATTGCGGTTGTCATGGTCCCAGCCGGTGCGGATTTTCAGGGTGACCGGGACCGTCACGGCGGCAACCACCGCAGCAAGGATCTCGGCGACCAGGCGCTCGTCGCGCATCAGCGCCGAACCGGCGGCCTTGTTGCAGACCTTCTTGGCCGGACAACCCATGTTGATGTCGATGATCTGTGCGCCAAGCTGAACGTTGGCACGCGCGGCATCGGCCAGCATCTGCGGGTCGGCGCCGGCGATCTGAATGCTGCGTGGTTCGTTTTCGTCGCGATGAATGAGCCGTTGCTGGGTCTTGCGGCTCTGCCACAGGCGGGTGTCGCTGGTAACCATCTCGGCAACTGCCATGCCCGCGCCCAGCCGCCGGCACAGGCGGCGAAAGGGCTGATCGGTGACGCCGGCCATGGGCGCGAGGATCAGGGGATTGGGCAGCCGGTAAGGGCCAATGGATACCGCCGACATGGGTCTTCCCTGCCTGTGGGCATGCGTGCGAGTGAACGGGGTGTCGAAAAGGCTGGCGATGATACCCGCTCTGGATGACTGGATAAAGATTGTTCTGCACAAAAACTAACCAGTCAGGTACTGCGCACTATCACTCCGGCGAATGGAAACTCAGGCTGTAGTTGACCGCCTGGGTGCCCGGGTCGAGGATTTCCAGCGACACGCGGATCGGCACCTGTGGCGGCATTTCGCTACGTCCGGCCAGTTCGCCGGCCAGGTACTCGCCGGGCTTGAAGCGTCGGCTGGCCAGCAACTGGCCCTGGATATCGGCAAAGCGCAGCTCCAGCAACGGGAAGGGCTGGGTGAAGGAGGCGCGGTTGTAGAGGATGGCGTCGACCACCAGGGCGTCAGGGAACTGTGGGTGACTGCGTACCACCAGGTTGCTGCTCTTGATCAATTCGATATCGACCTTGGAGGGCAGCGTGCAGCCTAGTTCCGGGCAGAGTTGTTCGAACCAGGGGCGGTACTGATCCTGGCGGGCCAGTTCGGCGAAGTGATAGGTCACGTATTGCCCGGCCAGGGCGCCAGCAGCCAGCAGGTTGAGCAGCCCCCAGCCGATCCAGCGACCCCATGGCTTGCTGGGGCGTTGCCAGTCGAGCTGCAAGGGCTCGTTGCTCAGGTCGAGCAGGCTACCGGCGCGTAACGAGGGCTCGTGGCGCGGGGTGTCCTGTTGCTCCTCTGCGGTGCTGTCGAGGCGGCCTATGCGCGGTTCGTCGGGTTCGCTGTCGAGCGCTTGGGCGGGCTCGTCAGCACTCGGTAGCTCGTCACGTTCGGCGCGTAGCGCTTCGCATGGCGCTTCGTCGGCCACGCTGCTGCTGTTGTCGTCGAGGAAGCTGGCGCGTGGCGCGCTGTCGCGCAGAGCCTGCTGGTCTTCGGCGGCGAGCAGTTCTGGCAGGGGCGTGCTCTGTGGCGCGGTTGTGGCGTCGTCGAGCAGGCGTGGCGCGGGGGGCGCCGCCGGGCGCAGGGCGAGGAAATCCTGGGACAGTTGCTGTTCGGCGGCCTCCAGCTTGGCCAGTTCTTCGTCGAGATCGAGACTGTCCAGATCCAGGTCGTCATGGATCCACAGGGTATCCAGCTTGCTGGCAGGCTTGCTGGCAGGCTTGCTGGATGGGGCGACGCCTGGCGATGCTGTCTGTGCAGGTGCAGGTGCAGGTGCAGGTGCAGGTGCAGGTGCAGGTGCAGGTGCAGGTGCAGGTGCAGGTGCAGGTGCAGGCACGGCTGTGCGAGCCGGCGACTGGCTGGCGGCTGGTTGCGCCGGGCTGCTTGTCGGCGAGGCAGTGCCGGGTGCCGCAGGGCGGGCCGGCTTGACCGCGGACACGGCTTCGCTGAGCAATTGCTGGGCGGCGTTGTAGACATGCAGACAGGCGCCGCAACGTACCGCGCCATTGGCGGCGCCCAGCTGTGCGCGGTTGACGCGAAAGCTGGTGCGGCAATTGGGACATTGGGTGACGAAACTGTCGGTCATGCGCGAGTCCGTGCAGAAAGCGGCGATACGATTGGGAGCGCTAGTCTGAAAGGAGCGCGTGCAAGCTGCAAGCTACCCTGTCTCACTAGCAGGCTGTCGCCCCGAGCGACAACAGCTCAGCGACGTACGCCGCTGATGCGCACCCAGCCATCCTTTTCCGCCGTGGGGTCGAGGATGAAGTCGGCCTGGTAGGCGGCACGTACCTCCTCGGCCTGCTCGGCAAGAATGCCGGAGAGCACCAGGTAGCCGCCCTGGCGCACATGCTGGCTGATGGTCGGTGCCAGCTGCACCAGTGGGCCGGCGAGGATGTTGGCCAGCACCAGGTCGAAGGTGTCTGCGGGCATGTCCCCGGGCAGGTAGAGCGGGAAGCGTGCCGCGTCGATGCCGTTGCGCGTGGCGTTGTCACGCGAGGCTTCCAGCGCCTGCGGATCGATGTCGGTGCCGCAGGCCTGCTTGGCGCCCAGCAGCAACGCGGCAATCGCCAGAATGCCCGAGCCACAGCCGAAATCCAGTACGGTGTAGTCGTGCAAAGACTGGCCGTCCAGCCACTCCAGGCACAGTGCCGTGGTAGGGTGCGTGCCGGTGCCGAAGGCCAGGCCAGGGTCGAGGTGCAGGTTGACCGCCTGCGGCTCGGGCGGCTGGTGCCAGCTCGGTACGATCCACAGGCGCTGGCCGAAGCGCAGCGGTTGGAAATTGTCCATCCAGCTGCGCTCCCAGTCCTGATCGGCAATCTGTTCGACCTGATGAGCGGGTAGCGGGCCGCCGGTGAGCAGCGCCAGGTGGGCCAGCAGCGCCGCCGGGTCGGTGTCGGCCTCGAACAGTGCCAGCAGATGGGTGTGGCTCCACAGCGGCGTAGTGCCCAGGTCTGGTTCGAAGATCGGTTGGTCTTCGGCGTCCATGAACGTCACCGATACCGCCCCCACATCCAGCAGGGCCTCTTCATAAGTAGCGGCCTGCTCCGGGGTGATGGCGAGACGAACTTGTAACCAGGGCATGACAAAAACCTCGAGGCGGCAGCCTGTTAAGCGGCGCTCAAGCTTACTTGAGCGGCCTGCGAGGCGCCAGTTGAGGCATCTAGGCGTTGCAGGCCGCGATAGGCCAGATGGCTGGTGCCGCTGGCCAACAGGGCCGGCAGCAACAGGTTGACCAGCGGCAGCAGAACCAGACAGAGCATCAGCGCGCCGTAGACGATCAGTGCCCCGCGTTGCAGTCGGGCCACCTGCAGTTGTTCGGCGGCGCTGGCCAGGTCATGCAGGGTGTAGGGCAGCAGGAAACGCAGGTTCAGGTAGCCGAGCAGGACCAGCAACAGCACGCCGTTGAGCAGCGGGATGAGCAGGCATAGCAAGGTGCCGGCGCCCAGGCCCAGCCAGGGCGCCAGATAGTATTGCCCGGCGCGCAGTGGGTGGCCGCTTTGTTTGCGGCGTCCGTGCAGTTGCGGGTAGTGGCGCAGTGCGCGGCGGCGGGCCCTGGGCAGGAGCAGCCAGGGTAGCAGCAGGCGAATACTGATCAGCACGGCACCGGCATACAGGGCGATCAGAATGAGCAACGCCAGGGCTGCGGCATACAGCGCCGCCAGCGCCATGGCCGGGGCGATACCCGCCATGCCGCTAAGGGTGGCCGGGCCGCTGCTGGCCAGGCCCGGCAGCAGTCCCAGGGTGCCGGCGCCGAGCACGACAAAGGTCGCGACTACACCGGCCAGTTGCGCGATTAGCTCGAAGTAGTGGTAGAACAGCCAGAGCCACAGGCTGCTGAGCAGTATGCAGAGCCCTGCCGAACCGAGTAGCAGGGTGGGGTGCAGGCTGCTGCGCAGGGCCAGCAACAGGCACAGGCCGGCCTCACGGAAGGCATCCGCACAGGCCTGGCCGAGAGAAGACAGTGACATGACAGGCATCCGTGCAAACAACAGGGGCCGCATTATGCGGCCCCTGTTGTCAGTGCGGCGTCACTTCTTGCCGAGTTTGTGCTCGAGGTAGTGAATATTCACGCCCCCCTTGCAGAACCCTTTGTCGCGTACCAGGTCGCGGTGCAGTGGCACGTTGGTCTTGATGCCGTCGACGATGATTTCGTCCAGAGCGTTGCGCATGCGCGCCATGGCCTCGTCGCGGTCCTTGCCGAAGGTGATCAGCTTGCCGATCAGCGAGTCGTAGTGCGGCGGCACGCTGTAGCCGCTGTACAGGTGCGAGTCGACGCGCACGCCATTGCCGCCCGGGGCGTGGAAGTGCTTGACCTTGCCAGGGCTGGGCATGAAGTTGTCCGGGTCCTCGGCGTTGATCCGGCACTCGACCGAGTGACCGAGGATCTTCACGTCTTCCTGCTTGATCGACAGCTTGTTGCCAGCGGCGATGCTGAGCATCTCCTTGACGATGTCGATGCCGGTGACCATCTCGGTGACCGGGTGTTCGACCTGTACGCGGGTGTTCATCTCGATGAAGTAGAAGTGGCCGTCTTCATAGAGGAACTCGAAGGTGCCGGCGCCGCGGTAGCCGATCTCGATGCAGGCATCCACGCAGCGCTTGAGCACTTCGGCGCGGGCCTTTTCGTCGATCTGCGGGGCGGGCGCTTCCTCGATGACCTTCTGGTGGCGGCGCTGCAGCGAGCAGTCGCGGTCATACAGGTGGATGGCGTTGCCCTGGCCGTCGGACAGCACCTGGACTTCCACGTGGCGCGGATTGCCGAGGAACTTCTCCAGGTAGACCATCGGGTTGCCGAACGCGGCACCGGCTTCGGTACGGGTCAGCTTGGCCGACTTGATCAGGTCTTCTTCCTTGTGCACCACGCGCATGCCGCGGCCACCGCCACCGCCGGCAGCCTTGATGATCACCGGGTAGCCCACTTCGCGGGCAATCCGCAGGGCTTCGCCTTCGTCTTCCGGGAGCGGGCCGTCGGAGCCCGGTACCACCGGTACACCGGACTTGATCATGGCGTCCTTGGCGGAGACCTTGTCGCCCATCAGGCGGATGGTCTCGGCTTTCGGGCCGATGAAGGCAAAGCCGGAGTTCTCCACCTGTTCGGCGAAGTCGGCGTTCTCGGCGAGGAAGCCGTAGCCCGGGTGGATCGCCGTGGCGCCGGTGACTTCCGCCGCGCTGATGATCGCCGGGATGTTCAGGTAGGACTGCGCGCCGGCCGCCGGGCCAATGCACACCGACTCATCGGCCAGGCTGAGGTGCATCAGATCGCGGTCGGCTGTGGAGTGCACGGCCACCGTCTTGATGCCCATTTCCTTGCAGGCACGCAGGATGCGCAGGGCAATTTCGCCACGGTTGGCGATCAGGACTTTTTCCAGCTTGTGCATTGCAGGTTCCCCAGGCATCAGACGATGGTGAACAGGGGCTGGTCGTACTCAACCGGCTGGCCGTTTTCCACGAGGATCGACTCGATCACGCCGCTGGCTTCGGCTTCGATGTGGTTCATCATCTTCATGGCTTCAACGATGCACAGCACGTCGCCCTTCTTCACGCTCTGGCCGACCTCCACGAAGTTTGGCGAGGTCGGCGAGGCGGCGCGGTAGAAGGTGCCGACCATGGGCGAGCGGCTGACGCTGCCGTTCAGCTTGGGCGCCGCCGGGGCGCTGTCGCCTGCAGCGGGTGCGACTGCAGCGGCCGGTGCCGGTGCAGCAGGCGCGGCAACCGGTGCTGCCGCATAGACCTGCTGGGCCGGCACTTTGCTGTGACGGCTGATGCGTACCGATTCTTCGCCTTCGTGGATTTCCAGTTCGTCGATACCGGACTCTTCCAGCAGCTCGATCAGTTTCTTGACTTTACGAATATCCATGGCGGTTGACTCCCAAGCTCAGGTTTAACGGTAGTGGCGGCGCTGTAGCGTTTCAGCGCGCGGCCAGTTGTTCGATTGCCGCATCCAGGGCCAGGCGGTAACCACTGGCGCCCAGGCCGCAGATCACTCCGACGGCAACATCGGAAAAGTAGGAGTGATGGCGGAAGGCTTCGCGTTTGTGCACGTTGGACAGGTGCACTTCGATGAATGGGATGCTCACCGCCAGCAACGCGTCACGTAGCGCGACGCTGGTATGCGTAAAAGCGGCCGGATTGATGAGGATGTAGTCGACGCCTTCCTGGCGCGCGGCATGAATGCGTTCGATCAGCTCGTACTCGGCATTGCTCTGCAGATGCAGCAGGTGATGGCCGGCATCGCGGGCCTGCTGCTCCAGTTGCTGATTGATTTGCGCCAGGCTTGTGGCGCCGTAGACGCCAGGTTCGCGGGTGCCGAGCAGGTTGAGGTTGGGGCCGTGGAGTACCAGGATGGTGGCCATGGGGCAGTCCTTTCAGGGAGCAGAGGGCGGTGGGCGCACAAGTGTGCACGGACTATGCCCAATGGCGCGTCCGTTGTCAGCAGTTCTCTGCACTTTCCAGGGGGATGGCCGCCAATGGCTTTTAGGACTGCTCTAAGGTAGCCCGGTATTGCCGGGCAACTTCAGGTGCGAGATGACTTCGAAGTGGTTAATCCATCCTGGACGGTGGGTTAGGTTTTTCTTCCTTTGCTGCAGGTAGAGTCCCTTGTCGAATGGGGGCGGTGTGCATCGATATTTCGATTAATGTTATTTTATTACGTTAATTTACTTGTGCTACGCGAAGCCTTCCATGCCCTCCAGTCGCCTGCTTTCGATCGATGCCCTGCGTGGTTTGGTCATCCTCTTCATGTTGCTCGATCATGTTCGCGAAACCTTCTACCTGCACCAGCAGGTCGGCGACCCGATGGACGTGACCGCTACTGATCCTGCGCTGTTCTTCAGTCGTACTCTGGCGCATTTGTGCGCGCCGGTGTTCATCCTGCTTACCGGACTCTCGGCATTTCTCTACGGCGAGAAGCAGATAAGTCGCGCAACGACCAGCACCTTCCTGTTCAAGCGCGGGCTGTTTCTGGTGCTGCTGGAGTTCACCCTGGTCAACTTCGCCTGGACCTTCCAGATCCCGCCTACGGTGATCTATCTGCAGGTGATCTGGGCCATCGGCCTGAGCATGCTGGCGCTCTCTGCGCTGCTGTGGCTGCCGCGTGCCGTGCTGGCAGTGCTGGGCCTGGTACTGGTGGCCGGGCACAACCTGCTCGATGGGCTGCACTTTCCTGTCGAGTCGGCCATGCACATCCCCTGGGCGGTGCTGCATGAGCGTGGATGGCTCGAATTTTCCGACGCGCTGCGCCTGCGCACCTCCTACCCGGTGTTGCCGTGGATCGGAGTGATTGCCCTGGGCTACGTGATCGGCCCCTGGTTCCGCGCTGCGAGCGTGCCTGAGCAGCGTTTGCAATGGCTGCGTCGTAGCGGTTTTGCTGCTCTGGCGCTGTTCGTGGTGCTGCGCTTTGTCAATGGTTACGGCGAAAAGCCGTGGGCGGTTGGAGAAACCGGGCTGCAGACGCTGATGAGTGTGCTGAATCTCACCAAATATCCGCCGTCACTGCTGTTCCTGGCGCTGACGCTGGGCATCGGCCTGCTGTTGCTGGCCTACTTCGAGCGCCGCAACGATGGGCGTGCGGTGCGTACCCTGGCCGTGTACGGCAGTGCACCGATGTTCTTCTACCTGCTGCACTTGTATCTGCTGAAGCTGTTCTATGTCGCCGCCTTTGCTATCTGGGGCGCGAACCAGGGGCGTTACTTCGGCTTCGATTCGATGGGCTGGATTTGGGTAGCGACCTTGGTTCTGGCCGTGCTGCTGTTCCCGCCCACGCAATGGTTCGCCCGGCTCAAGGCGCGCCGCCGGGACATTCGCTGGCTGAAGTACCTCTGAGAACCTCTGACCTAGGGGGCGCACGGCGCACCCTGGGTTTGCTGGCAGCACCCTCTTCTGCGTGTAGGAGCGCGCTTGTGGGCGCTGGCTGACTGACACGATCGCCGGCAAGCCGACTCCTACAGATTTGGCTTCGGGCCAGAATCTACAGCTTCATATTCACCGACAGATAGGCCGAGCGGCCCGGAGCGGGAGAGAACATTGGTTGTTCGTCGCCAGCGGCCCAGAAGAAGTTGTCGAACCATACGTACTCGTAATCGCGATCGGTCAGGTTCTTCAGTTGCAGGTCGAGACTGGTGGTGGTCGATACCTGATAGCGCACGTTGGCATCGAGCACTGCGAAGCCGCCGTACTTGCCCTGCTCGTTCAGCTCGTCGATGTAGTAGTCGCCCTGTGCACGCGCCGACAGGCCGAAACGCCAGGTATCGTTGAGCTGGTAGTCGACGCCGGCATTGCTGATGTGGCGCGGCGTGGAGAACACCTCCTTACCTGACAGCGACTGCCCGCCAGCGGTAAAGGCGCTGACCACCTTGGCTTCCTGGATGGCGTGCGAGCCCCACACGGTCCACTGATCATTCAGCTGTGCGCTGAGCTGCATGTCGATGCCGCGACGCTTGGTTTCACCCAGGCCGACGGTGGTGCCGGTACTCGGCATGTTGGCCACTTCGTCGGTGGCTTCCTGTTGCCACACGGCGATGCGCGCTTCGGAGCCGGCGAAGGGTTTGAACTTCACACCCACTTCCTTGCCGGTGTTGATCGACGGTTTGTACGAGGCTTGGCCGACAGTCATGTAGGCGGGTGCAGTGGAACCCGTGAGGACCTGGAAGGTACGGCCCCAGTTGGCATAGACGTTGATGACCGGCGTGATGCTGTACACCACGCTGAGCTTGGGTTGTTCGATCCAGCCATAGTCCTGCAGTTTGGCCTTCTCACCGCTCATCAACTCGGTGTTGCCGGAGAATGTGTCCACCCGGTAAGCCGGGATGATCTTCAGCTGCTCGATGGGCTGGATGATCGCCTGGGCATAGGCGCCGGTGTTGTACAGGGTGTAGCTATCGTCGTTCTGCGTACGGGCCGGCGGCACGTCGAAGTCGGTGGGGATGCCGAAGTTGTAGCGGTAGCGACGGTACTCGTTGTTCTGCTGCTCGTAGTTGATGCCGCCATCGAGGGTCAGCATCTCGTGGGCACGCCAGGTCAGGTTGCTCAGCGCGCCGGCCTGGCGCTCCTGCCACTGGCGGCGCTGGCGCGGGGCGTTGCCGACCGGGTAGTCGGTGAAGGTCACGGTGCGCTCATCGTCGTAGCTGTTGTAGTACAGCTTGTTGCTCAGGCTCAGGTCGTCGCTGAGCTGGAAGTCGGCATGTCCGCTGAGGTGCTTCATGTCGCGGTCGTCGCCGTCGTTGGCGTTCTTGGCCGGCGACTGGGTGCGGCTGGCCGACAGTTGCCGGGCGGTGAGAAAGCCCGGCTCCTCAGCCTCGTGGTGGTAGAGGCGGGCAACCACGCCGAGCTGCATGGTCTGCTCGTCATCGCTGACGAACCACTTGCCGCCCAGGGAATATTTGTCGGAGTCGCTATGGTCGCGAAAGCCAGCGGAGTCCTGCTTGGCCAGGAAATAGTTCTGCGCGAAGTTGCCTTTCTCATGACCAACTGCCAACTGCAATTCGCGTGTATTGAAACTGCCGTAGGTCAGGCGGCCATCGGTGTAGTTGCCGCCCTGGCGGGTAGCAAAGTTGATGTTGCCGCCGATGTTGTGTAGCCCGTAGCGCGGGTCATTGGTGCCGCGCACAACTTCGATGTAGTCGATGTCCAGCGGGAAGATCATGTCGATGAAACGCTGGTTACCGCTGTTGACGTTGCTCGGCACGCCGTCGATCAGGGTCTTGATGCCGTTGATGTAGCCCTCGCCGTTGAAAGCGCGGAAGGTCACCTTGCCGGATTCGGCGCCCATGCGCGTTTCGGTCAGTTGGATGCCGGGCATCTGGCCCACCAGCTCCCAGCTGTTCATCACGGTTTTATCTTCGATCTTGTCGCTGCCCATGATGTCGACTGAGGTCAGGATGCTGTCGGTGCGCAGCGTGCCGCTGGCCTCCGGGGTGACGTAGACCGAGCCGAGCGAAACGGTGGAGTTGCCGGATGAGGCAGCGTGAATCTGAGGCGTGACCAGGGCGGTCATGACGGCGAGGGAGGCCGAAGTGGCTTTCATGGGTATTCCTAGCGTTGCGTTTTCTAAGTGTCGGGGGCTACGGGGGGGCTGGCAGCGCTTCAGTGTCTTGCGAGCGCTCCGCTTGGGCAGGGGCTGGAGGATTTGCTTTTGATAAATATGTTATACCATAACATATTCTTTGCGGCCGGCCAGTCTGGCAAGTGCGGATTGATGCCGGAAGTACCTGTCCAACGCCGTGGGTGGCGCCACGGCCTGCGCCATTCGCCTCATCGCGGAGGGTTCGAGGTGTTGCTGCCTAGGGATGCTCAGAAGTCAGTCGGAAATGTAGGACTACTTCAGGCGATCCTTAGCGACGGGCGTTGGCCTGGTCGAGGCGCTGGCTGAAGGCGGCGGCATCGATTTCGCCGACCACGCGCAGGTCCTGCCATTCCTCGCCGTTACCGGCAATCAGCTGGATGGCTGGCGGGCCGAACAGCTGGTAGCGGTCGAGCAGGGCGCGTTGCGCCGGATTGCTGGCGGTGATGTCGAAGCGCAGCAGGCGCCAGTCCTGCAAGCGCTGTTGTACCTCGGCCTGGCTGAACACCTCGCGTTCGATGACCTTGCAGCTCACGCACCAATCGGCGTACCAGTCCAGCGCGACTTTCTGTCCGGCACTGCGTGCAGCGGCCAGGGCGCTGTCCAGTGCCTCGGGGGTATCGATGGTTTGCCAGTCGTGTGCTGCGCTGCTGCTGGCTGGCGCACTGTCGGCTGACAGGTTGCCCAGCGGGCGCAAGGGATCACTGTGCCCCTGCAGGGCGCCGAACCAGGCGGCCAGCGCGTAGCAAAGCAACAGCAGACCGACAAGCTGGGCCATTTTCTGTCGCGGGCTTTTCGGGGTGAGTTCCAGGGTACCGAGAAACAGCGCCACGCCGGCCGCCAGCAGGCCCCACAGCAATAGGCTGAGGGCGCCCGGCAGGACCCGTTCGAGCAGCCAGATGGCTACCGCCAGCAGTAGTACGCCAAAGGTGTTGCGCACCGTCAGCATCCACTGCCCGCCGCGTGGCAACAGTGCGCCGCCTCCGGTGGCGAAGAGGATCAGTGGTGCTCCCATGCCCAGTCCCAGGGCGAACAGTTTCAGGCCGCCGCCCAAGGCGTCGCCGCTGGCACTGATGTAGAGCAGGGCGCCGGCCAGCGGCGCTGATACGCAAGGGCTGACCAGCAGGCTCGAACAAACGCCGAGTAGCGCGGCACCGACCACCGAGCCGCCGCGCGTGTTGCCGGCCAGGCGGTCCAGCGGGGCGCTCAGCCAGTGCGGCAGGCGCAGCTCGAAGAGGCCGAACATGGCCAGGGCGAATACCCCGAAGAAGGCGGCAAAGGGCACCAGCACCCAGGGCGACTGCAGGCGGGCCTGCAGGTTCAGTTCGGCGCCAAACAGCCCCATCAAGGCGCCCAGCAGGGCAAAGCACAGAGCCATCGGCAGCACATAGGCGGTGGACAGCACCAGGCCGCGCAGTCCGCCGATCTCGCCACGCAGGACCACGCCGCCGAGGATCGGCAGCATGGGCAGTACGCAAGGGGTAAAGGTCAGGGCCAGACCGCCGAGGAAAAACAGCGCGATACTGTGCCAGTCCAATGCGCTGGCAGCGCCGCTGCTGCCGATCTGCAATTCGCGGGTTTCTGGTGGATAGCACAGGCCGAGGTCGGCGCAGCCCTGATAGCCCACGCGTAGGGTAAAGGGTTGCTGATCGTTGTGGCGCAGCTCCACGTCGAGCAGGCCGTAGTAAACCTCGACATCGCCGAAGAATTCGTCCTGTTTGGCCTGGCCTGGAGGGAGTTCGACGACCTGCAGGGCCACTGTGGCCGGTTCCGCGGTGAAGCTCAGGCGGTGGCGGTACAGGTAGTAGCCTTCGGCGTTGGTGAAACGCAGGCGCACAACGCCTGGACTGCTGTCGACCAGGTCGAGGCGGAAGGCCTGCTCCACCGGCAGGAAATCGCTGCTGTTGTTGAGCGGCGCGCCGAGGGTGCTGGCTGGCCGGCTGTCGAACAGGCTGGCCAGGGCGGGCAGGGTGAACACGAAAAGCAACAGGGGCAGCAGACGACGCATGATGAACTCGCAGGAACGGCTGAGCGGGCATCATAACGGACTGCGTCAGCCGGCAGCAGGTTCAATCGGTCGCAGGTCACACCTGGAAACGATGCACGGTGTGTTGCAGTTGTTCGCTGAGATCGCGTAGCTGTTCGCTCTGTTGGCGGCTGCTGGCGATGCGCTGCAGGTTGGCACTACCGCGTCGGTAGATGTGTTCGCTGTGCTGGCTGATCTGCGCGGTGTTGTCATGTTGCTGGGCGCTGGCCTGGGCGATGCGCTGCACCCGGTCGGCCATGGTGCGGATGGCCTCGACCACGGTATCCAGGGCGCCTTCGGCGGCTTGCGCCTGGCGTGCGGTACCTTCGGCCTGCTCCACCTGTTGGCGCATGGCGCCCAGTGACTGCTGGGCGGCTTGTTGCAGGCGCGCGGTGAGTTGCTGGATCTCCTCGGTGGCACTGGCGGTGCGCTGTGCCAGCGTGCGCACCTCGTCGGCGACCACCGCAAAGCCGCGGCCCAGCTCGCCGGCGCGGGCTGCTTCGATAGCCGCATTGAGGGCTAGTAGGTTGGTCTGTTCGGCCACGCCGCGGATTACGCTGAGTACGCTGCCGATGTTGCCGCTCTCGTGGGCCAGTTGCTCGATGGCCTGGGCGCTGCCGCGGACTTCGCCAACCAGGCCGTGCAGGCCATGCAGGCTCTGTTCGATGACCCGCTGGCCTTCAGCGACCGCACTGCCAGCGGCGTGGCTGGCACCGGCCGCCTGGTCGGCGTCGCCGGCCACCTGGCCAATGCTGTCCTGCAGGTGGGCCAGGGCGTCGCGAATCGAGGCGGTTTCCGCGGCCTGTTGTTCGCCGCTGTGTTGCAGCTCTTCGCCCAGTCCGGCGAGGTGCTGGCTGCTGGCGGCCAGCGCGCCGGCATGCTGGCGGATTTCCCCGACCAGGGTCTGCAGGTATTCGCGCAGGCGTTGCAACGACTGCTCGATGGCCTGCAGTTCGACGATGCGCGAGGACAGTTGCAAGGGCTGGCTGAAATCGCCCTGTGCCCAGGCGCTCAGTTGCGGCACCAGCTGGCTGAGCAGGCGGGTCAGGCTGCGCTGCATGCGGTCGATGAGCAGGGCGATGGCGAGGATCAGCAGGATCAGGCCGATCTGGATAGTCCGTACATCCTGCTGGATGCGCGCCTGTTCGGCCTGGACCAGCGGCTCCAGGCCGGCCAGGGCCTGCTGCAGGGCGTCGATACGCTGCTGGGTGTCGCTACGCAGTTGCAGACGTTGTTGCACCAGTGCGCTGGTGCGCTGCAGCTCATCGGGGTAGCGCCGCAACAGGTAGGCCAGCTCGCGCTTGAGTTCGCTGCCGCGGTCCTCGCTTTGCTGTTGCTCGCTGCTGTCCAGCTCCAGCAGGGCGGCGAAGCTGCTGCTGGCGCTGGCTGTGGTTTGTTCGCCGAGTAGCGGCAGGCCCTGCAGTTGCTCGGCCAGCCCCTGCAGCTGCTGCAGTTCGCGCTGGATGGCTTGCAGATGCTGCTCCTGCCCCTGGCTGACATAGCGGCCACGGGCGTGTGCCAGGCGCAACAGATGCAGGCTGCTGCTCTGCAGGGGCGCCAGGTAGCGCGCGGCATCGTTGTGCTGGCTACTGCTGGCATAGCGTTGCAGTTGTTCGAGGTTGCCGGCCAGTTCGCGTTCAGCCTGCACGAGCAGCCCTTGCGGGTCGCCGGCGAGCTTGCCGGCGGCCAGTAGCGGGTTGGCGATGAAATCCTGCAGGTGCAGCAGGCTGGGACGCAGTTGTTCGGCCAGGCTGTTCGGTAGCGTGTCGATGCGCGTGGCCAGTTGCCGGGCGGCCTGTTCGGCCTGCTGGTGACGTAGTGCATCGCCACTGTCCAGGTAGGCCAGTACCTGCCCGGCCACCTGTTGCTGGAAGGCCTGGCTGAGTTGCAGATACAGGCTCATCAGGCGCTGAGGCTGCTGCAGGGCGCGTTGTGACCACCACAGGGTGGCGGCCAGGCTCAGGCATACCAGCAGGAGCAGTGAAGTATTGAGGTTGGTCAGGCTTTTCAGGCGCATGGCAGCAATCGACCGCGGCAGGGAATGGCGGCAGGTTATTGCGGTGCTGTGTCAGTTTTGTGACGGCGACTGCTTGACGCCGAAAAAGATGGCCAATGGCCGCCATGCCTACTCAGCGCAGGCAATCTGGTTGCGCCCGCCGTGCTTGGCCTGGTACAGCGCCTCGTCGGCGCGCTTGGACAGGCTCTGCGCGTCCTCGCCTGGGCGGAGCAGGGCAATACCACCGCTGAAGGTACAGGAGAGGTCTTCGGGTTGTGCCGGGTAGTGGATTTCCGCAAAACGCCGGCGGATCTCGTCGAGGACCCGCTGCGCGGCCTCCAGCTCGGTATCCGGCAGCACCACGGCGAACTCTTCGCCGCCATAGCGGCCGATGTGATCGGTCTTGCGCAGGCGCTGCTTGAGGAACAGTGCCAGGCTCTTGATCACCCGGTCGCCCATAGGGTGGCCATAGCTGTCGTTGACCTTCTTGAAGTGGTCGATGTCGAGCATGGCGAAGCACAGTGGCTGGCCGTCGCGGCTAGCCCGCAGGCGGGCATCTTCGAGCAGTTGCAGGGTGTGCGTGTGGTTGTACAGGCCGGTCAGGCTGTCGCGCACCATGCGTGCCTGCAGGCTGCGTGCGCGCGTCGCGCGGGTGCGCACAGTGGCGATCAGGTGGCGGGGCTTGATCGGCTTGGTGAGGAAGTCGTCACCGCCCTCGCTCATCGCATCCAGCTGCTTCTCCAGATCGTCCTCGGCGGACAGATAGATGATCGGGATGCTTACGTAGCGCTCGTGCTGGCGAATCACCTTGGCCAGTTCGGTGCCCACGCAGCCGGGCATATACATGTCGAGAATGATCAGCTCGGGATTGAAATCGGCCAGTACGTCCAGCGCTTCCAGCGGCTCGGTGAGGGTGCGGGTGACGATGCCGGCGCTGTTCAGGACCATCTCGGTGTGCGTCACCTGGGCGCGCGAGTCATCGATGATCAGTACCTTGAAAGGCTCGTAATGCGCGGTGTGGCTGAATTGCTCGACCCGTTCGAGGATGGTCCAGGCGTCCAGGCTGTTGCAGTAGAAGTCCAGTCCGCCGGCGCGTACGGCCTGCAGGCGGGTAGCGGTATCGCTGTCCTGCTCGCTGAAAAACAGCACGGGGATGCGTTGCTCGAGGCCCTGCTGGGCCTCCTCGGCGAGCAGCAGGCCCTGCTTGTCGCCGGCAAAGTCCACGTCCATGAGGATGGCCAGCGGGTGGCGGGCGGCCATGGCCTGGCGGAAGGCCTGACTGTCCGGGCAGCCTTGGGCGATCAGTCCGTAGGAGCTCAGTTGCTGTTCCAGGCGCAGGCGTCGTTCGTTGTCCTGCAGGGCCAGGTAGACCGGCTTGCGCAGCGGCGGCAGGCTGGTCTGTTCAAACTGGTCGCCATGCCGCAGGCCGGTGCGTGAGAGGCGCTGCATGAGCTGGTTGAGCTCGCAGATCAGTTCGCTGGACAGGCGGTTGCGGTTGGCGGCCACGCCCTGCAGGCAATGCTCGATGCCCTCGGCGATCTGGCAGTGTTCGGGCTGTTCGAATCGCTCGGCATAGCGCAGCAGGCGCTGGTTGCCCTCCTGCAGCTCGTCCATTTCCTGCTTGGACCAGGCGTTGCGCTGCAGGCGTTGCCACACTTCCAGTACCTGGCGCGCCTGGTTGATCACGCGCTGGGCAAAGTGCTGCTTGAGGCGGTCGCTCTGGTCTTCGTGCTCGCTCATGTCTGGCAGGCTGTCCCTGGTCTGTCTGACTCCGGTGATGGCGCGATGCTATCAGCTTATTGGCGCCAGGCAATTGCCGTTTCTACTCTGTTTACATCCTGTTGTCGAAAAACCTGTGCAACTGCGCAGATTGTTCGGCTAAGCCATCATGCAGGCGCTGCCTGGCAGCGTGCCTTGGCTTATAGTGCGTCAACTGCCCGGTGTCTGTCCGCGACCGGGTCGATGCTCTGCTCACCGAACCTGAAGGAATTGCCATGTTTGACTGGATGAAGCGCTCCACCGCGGCGCGCGACCGGGTCGAGGACTCGCTGGATGATGTGCGCAGCTATCTGGGCGGCGCCTGGCTCAGTCGCGCGCTGGGCCTGACGCTGGGCCTGTACCTGCTGACGGCCTTGCTGGTGGGTTGGTACTGGAGCCAGGAGCCGGCTGCCTTCCCGGTGCAGCAGCAGGCGCAAGCCGCGGCGGAACAGGCGCAGCGTCGTCTGGTCAATGGCTACACCACGGTGGAAACCCTCAAGCAGGTGGCCAATACCTTGCTCGACAAGCCGGGTGGCTACCTGAGCAACGACCTGGCGCCGCCCGGCCTGTGGCTGGACAACATGCCCAACTGGGAATACGGCGTGCTGATACAGGTGCGTGACCTGTCGCGAGCCCTGCGCAAGGACTTCGCCCGTTCGCAAACCCAGTCCACCGAGGACCCGGACCTGGCCAAGGCCGAGCCGCGCTTCAATTTCGACAACAAGAGCTGGGCGCTGCCGGCCTCGGAGGCTGAGTATGCCGAAGGCATCCAGGCGCTGGAGCGCTTCCAGGCGCGCCTGGCCGATCCCAGCGAGGCCAATGCGCGCTTCTATAGCCGTGCCGACAACCTCAATAACTGGCTGGGCGATGTCGCCACGCGCCTGGGCTCGCTGTCGCAGCGCCTGTCGGCCAGCGTTGGCCGCGTGCGCCTGAACACCGATGCGGTGGAGAGCGCTTCGGCGCAGGCCGAACAGATGGCTGCCGAGCAGCGGGTCAAGACGCCCTGGCTGCAGATCGACAATGTGTTCTACGAGGCGCGTGGTCAGGCCTGGGCGCTGGCGCACTTCCTGCGCGCCATCGAGGTGGACTTTGCCGACGTGCTGGCCAAGAAAAATGCCACGGTCAGCCTGCGGCAGATCATTCGTGAGCTGGAGGCTGCCCAGGAGCCGTTGTGGAGCCCCATGGTGCTCAATGGCAGTGGCTACGGCGTGCTGGCCAACCACTCGCTGGTGATGGCCAACTACATCTCCCGCGCCAACGCCGCGATCATCGAACTGCGCACCTTGCTGAGCCAGGGCTGATGGTCATCAGCGCCCGTGAGGCGGCGCATCGCGCTGCCTCGGATGCCGAGCTGATCGCCTGGGTCGACGAGCAGGATCGCTTGCTTGGCAGCCTGCCGCGTGCCGAGTTGCGTGAACGTGGGTTAATCGGCCGCGGTACCTTCATCCTGCTGTTCAACAGTGCCGGACACCTCTGCGTGCACCGGCGCAGCCTGAGCAAAGCCGTGTATCCCGGCTATTGGGATGCGGCCGCCGGCGGCATGGTGGGTGCTGCGGAGAGCTATGCCGAGTCGGCTGCCCGTGAGTTGGCCGAGGAGCTGGGCATTCGTGACGTGGCGCTGGCCGAGCATGGGCGCTTTTTCTTCGATCAGCCAGGCAACCGGCTGTGGTGCGCCGTGTATTCCTGCGTTTCCGATGCGCCGCTCAGCCTGCAGCCGGAAGAGGTGCTGGAAGCCTGCTTCCTGGCAACCGAGCAGGTCCTGCAGGACGCCCGCCAGCGCCCCTATTGCCCGGATTCGCTGCAGGCCTTGCAGCGTTACCTGGCACATGCTTAAGGCGCATCGCGCGGGGCTTGTGCAGTATTTGCGGTGAGCCTGTGGGCTATGCTGCACAAGGTCGCCAATCCGTCGCTGGATGGCGCAATTTGCCTCTTAGCAGGGTATGGCTTTGCCCTTACACTGCGCGGCCTTCACGGTCTGGCCTGATGCGCCACGGCCTTCGTGGCGTTGCCCCTGGCCGAGCGGGGCCTGCCTGTCCTGACCCCTACTGAGGAAAAGCCGGTGGTCAAGAAAGCTTCGTCATTGTCAGCCCTGGGTGGGCTGGTTTACTCCACGGACGCGGGGCGGCATTGTCCGGCGTGCAGTCAGCCGCAGGACGCCTGTCGCTGCGCCGAGGTGCAGCGTCCGGTTGGTGATGGCATCGTCCGGGTGCGCCGGGAAACCAAGGGGCGTGGTGGCAAGACGGTTACCACCATCAGCGGTGTGCCGCTGGCCGATAGCGAACTCAAGGCCCTGGCCAGTGCGCTCAAACAGCGTTGCGGCTGTGGTGGCGGGCTCAAGGACGGGGTCATCGAGATCCAGGGTGACAAGGTCGAGCTGTTGCTCGAAGAGTTGGCCAGGCGCGGCTTCAAGGCCCGCAAATCCGGCGGCTGATCGGCCGCATACGGCCGTGTCACACGGCTGTTCATCTATCCGTTTCATCATGCTGCCCACCGGGCCGGCACCTTGCCTCATTGACAGGAGATTGCGATGGCCGCACGACGTACCCGTAAAGACGATGGCAGCCAGTGGACTGCTGCCGACAGCCGCAGCGTGTATGGCATTCGCCACTGGGGCGCCGGTTATTTCGCCATCAGCGACGACGGCCGTGTGCAGGTGCGCCCGAAGGGGCCGGACAGTGCGCCGATCGATCTCTACGAGCAGGTTGAACAGTTGCGCGAGAGTGGCCTGTCGCTGCCGCTGCTGGTGCGTTTTCCGGACATCCTGCAAGACCGTGTGCGTCGCCTGACCGGCGCTTTCGACGCGAGCATTGCCCGCCTCGACTACCAGAATCGCTACACCGCGCTGTACCCGATCAAGGTCAACCAGCAGGAGGCGGTGGTGGAAAACATCATTGCCACCGCCAATGTATCGATTGGCCTGGAGGCCGGTTCCAAGCCGGAGCTGCTGGCCGTGCTGGCGCTGGCGCCGAAAGGCGGCACCATCGTCTGCAATGGCTACAAGGACCGCGAGTTCATCCGCCTGGCGCTGATGGGGCAAAAGCTCGGCCATAACGTGTTCATCGTCATCGAGAAGGAGTCGGAGGTCCCGCTGCTGATCGAGGAGGCCGCCGAGTTGCAGGTGCTGCCGCAGATCGGTCTGCGGGTGCGGCTGTCCTCGCTGGCGTCGAGCAAGTGGGCCGATACCGGCGGCGAGAAATCCAAGTTCGGCCTGTCCGCGGCACAGATCCTCAAGGTCGTGGCGCGCCTGCAACAGGCCGGACTGGAGCAGGGAGTGCGCCTGCTGCACTTTCACATGGGTTCGCAGATCGCCAACATTGCCGATTACCGCAAGGGCTTTCGCGAGGCCATCCGCTACTACGGCGAACTGCGCGCACTCGGCCTGCCGGTCGATCACATCGATGTCGGTGGTGGACTGGGTGTCGATTACGACGGCACGCACTCGCGCAATGCCAGTTCGATCAACTACGACATGGACGACTACGCGGCCACGGTGGTCGACATGCTCAAGGAGTTCTGCGACCGCCAGGATATCCCGCATCCGCATATCTTCTCGGAAAGCGGCCGGGCGATGACCGCGCACCATGCCCTGCTGGTGGTGCAGGTCACCGATGTGGAGCGCCATAACGATGCCGTGCCGCAGATCGACCCGGCGCAGGAACTGCCCGAAGTGCTGGCCAACCTGGTCGAGCTGCTCGGCGATAGTGACCCGGAGATGGTCGCGGAAAGCTACTGGCGGGCGACGCACTACATCGAGGAAGTCGCCGCGCAATATTCTTCCGGCAAGCTCAGTCTGACCGACAAGGCCTTGGCCGAGCAGTGCTATTTCGCCATCTGCCGGCGCCTGCACAATCAGCTCAAGGCACGCCAGCGTTCCCATCGCGCGGTACTCGACGAACTCAACGACAAGCTGGCCGACAAGTACATCTGCAATTTCTCGGTGTTCCAGAGCCTGCCGGATACCTGGGCGATCGGCCAGATCCTGCCCATCCTGCCGTTGTCGCGGCTGTGCGAGGAGCCGCTGCGCCGCGCCGTGCTGCAGGATCTGACCTGCGACTCCGACGGCAAGATCCGCCAGTACGTCGACGAGCAAAGCATCGAAACCAGCCTGCCGGTGCATGAGTTGCGCGAGGGTGAGGACTACCTGTTGGGGATCTTCCTGGTAGGTGCCTACCAGGAGATCCTGGGCGACATGCACAACCTGTTCGGCGATACCGACTCGGTGAACATCTACCAGCGTGAGGATGGCAGCGTGTACCACGCCGGCATCGAAACCCACGACACCATCGAGGACATGCTGCGCTATGTGCATCTGTCGCCCGAAGAGCTGATGACGCTGTATCGCGACAAGGTGGCCGGTGCGCGACTCACGGCTCGCGAGCGTACCCAGTACCTGGATGCCCTGCGCCTGGGCCTGACCCGCTCCTCCTACCTGGCGCCCTGAGCCCCGCCCCGAGCCGGTGACTGTGCTGTCTGGCAGGGCAGGGCGTCGCGGATTTTGCTGGGCGTGCCACGTTGCCCCAACGTGGCCTGGGCTATAGTGCCGGGGTTTTTTCTGTCTGCCCGGCCAGTGCGGGAATCATTTCCCGCGGCGCCGGTCTCAGGCGGCTGTTGTCCTTCCTAATCCGCGCCTGCTGGAGCCCCCATGCCGAACAAGGGATTGCTTTTGGCCTTGCTGCTGAGCCTGCTCAGCGGCTGTGATTCTTCTACCTCGGAAAAAGCCAGTGTCAGTGCCGTGGCCCCGGTGGCGTCCAGTGCACCCAGTGCGCGCCAGGCAAACCGTGACCTGCCGGCGCTGGCCGAGCGCTATGCCGGCCAGGCACTGCGTCTGGCGGATGTCGCGGAAGTGCAGCGCGATGGCGCCAGCACGCTGAACCTGACCTTCAATATTCCCCTCGACCCCGAGCAGCCCTTTGCCGAGCGGCTGCACCTGGTCGACAGCGTGGCCGGCAAGGTCGATGGCGCCTGGGAGCTGAGCGACAACCTGATGGAGTTGCGTCTGCGTCCGCTGGAGCCCAAGCGCAAGCTGGTGCTTACCGTGGATGGCGGGCTGCGCGGAGTGAACGGCCAGCGCCTGGGCAAGGAGCAGGAGCATCGCCTGGAAACCCGCGACCTGCAGCCCAGCGTGGGCTTTGCCAGCCGTGGCTCGTTGCTGCCGACGCGGCTTGGCGAGGGCTTGCCGGTGATTGCGCTGAATGTGCCGCGCATCGACGTGGAGTTCTTTCGGGTGCGCCAGGAACAGCTTTCGCGCTTTGTCAGTCGCTGGGGACGCAGCAGCAGCCTCGACCTCTGGGAGTCGCGTGAACTGCTGAAGATGGCCGAGCTGGTGTATGCCGGGCGCTTCGACCTGCAGCCGGCACGCAATACCCGGGAAACGCTCTGGCTGCCGATGGCCGGTATTGAGCCGCTGCAGGAGCCGGGGGTGTACCTGGCGGTGATGCGCCGCTCCGGACAGTACGACTACAGCATGCCGGCGACCCTGTTCACCCTGAGTGACATTGGCCTGTCGGTGCATCGCAGCCGCAAGGCGCTGGATGTGTTTGCCCAGGCGCTGCAGGGCGGCAAGCCGCTGGGCAAGGTGCATCTGCAACTGCTCGACGAACAGGGCAACCAACTGGCCGAGGCCGTCAGTGATAGCCAGGGGCATGCCCAGTTGCCGCTGAGCAAGCCGGCGCGCCTGTTGCTGGCGACCCAGGATGGCCAGACCAGCCTGCTCAACCTGCAGGGCGCGGCGCTCGATCTCGCCGAGTTCGCTATCGGCGGGGCGCCGGCACTACCGCGCCAGTTCTTCGTGTTCGGTCCGCGCGATCTCTATCGTCCCGGGGAAACCGTGCTGCTCAACGGCCTGCTGCGTGATCGCGATGGTCGCGCCGGCGAGGCCTCGCCGATTGCCGTGGAGCTGTGGCGTCCCGACCAGCAACTGAGCCGCAGCTTTGTCTGGCAGGCCGATGACAGTGGCCTCTATCAGTACCGTCTGCCGCTCGCCGAAGAGGCACCAACCGGCCGCTGGCAGCTGCGTTTCGATCTCGGTGATGGCCAGCAGCAACGCTATGAATTCCTGGTCGAAGACTTCCTGCCCGAGCGCCTGGCCCTGGATATCCGTGGCAGCGAGCAACCCCTGAGCCCTCAGCAGAACGCCGAGTTCCAGCTCAGCGGACGTTACCTGTACGGTGCGCCGGCTAGCGGTAACCGTGTTTCCGGGCAGCTCTTCGTGCGTCCGCTGCGCGAGGCGGTAGCCAGCCTGCCGGGTTTCCAGTTCGGTTCGCTGACCGAAAGTGAGCTGAGCCAGGACCTGGAGCTGGAAGAAACCAGCCTGGATAGCCAGGGGGAAGCACGGCTGAGTATCGATAGCCAGTGGCAGGAGGTGCGCTCGCCTGTCCAGCTGATCCTCCAGGCCAGTCTGCAGGAGTCCGGCGGCCGTCCGTTGACCCGTCGTCTGCTGCAGCCGGTCTGGCCGGCCGAGCGCCTGCCGGGGCTGCGTGCACTGTTCGATGGCGAAGAGGTGGATGCCGACAGTCAGGCTGAGTTCGAGGTGCTGCTGGCCGATGTCGCCGGCAACAAGCTGGCCAGTGACCAGTTGCGTGTGCGGCTGATTCGTGAGCAGCGCGATTACTACTGGAATCATTCCGACAGCGATGGCTGGACCCAGCGCTACAACGAGCGCTTCATCACCCTCAGCGAAGACAGCCTGAGCGTGCCCGCCGGAGGCACGGCGAAAGTCAGCGTGCCGGTGGAGTGGGGGCCCTACCGCCTGGAAGTGCAGGACATGCACAGCGGCCTGGTCAGCAGCCTGCGTTTCTGGGCGGGTTACCGCTGGCAGGACAACGCCGAGGGCGGCGCGGTGCGTCCCGACCAGGTCAAGCTGGCGCTGGACAAGCCGGCCTATGCCGGTGGCGACGAGGCCCGGGTCACCCTCACCCCGCCGAGTGCCGGCAAGGGCTACCTGCTGGTCGAGTCGGCGGATGGCCCGCTGTGGTGGCAGAGCATCGAGGTGCCGGCCGAAGGCAAAACCTTCACGGTGCCGATCAGTGCCGACTGGGCACGCCATGACCTGTACCTGAGTGCGCTGGTGGTGCGTCCCGGCGAGCGCAAGGCGCAGGTCACGCCCAAGCGTGCGGTTGGCCTGCTGCACCTGCCGCTGGCCCGTGAGCAGCGCAAGCTGGCGCTCAGCGTGCAGGCGCCCGAGCGCATGCGTCCGCTGCAGCCGCTCAAGGTGCGCATCAAGGCGCAGCGTGCCGATGGCTCGCTGCCCAGTGAGGTGCGCGTGCTGCTGGCGGCGGTGGATGTAGGCATCCTCAACATCACCCAATACGCCACGCCCGATCCCTTCCAGGCCTTCTTCGGGCGCAAGGCCTACGGCCTCGACCAGCTGGACGTCTACGACCAGTTGATCGAAGTCGGTCAGGGACGTGCCGCCAGCCTGGCCTTTGGCGGTGACGCCGCGCTGGCCGGTGGCGGCAAGCGCCCGCCCACCAGCGTGACCATCGTCGCCGAGCAGAGCCAGGCGGTGCGCCTGGATGCCCAGGGCGAAGCGGAACTGAGCCTGGACATTGCCGATTTCAATGGCGAGCTGCGCCTGATGGTGCAGGCCTGGAACGACGAGGAGTACGGCATGGCTGAAGGCAAGACGCTGGTCGCCGCGCCGCTGGTTGCCGAGCTGTCGATGCCGCGCTTCCTCGCCGGTGGTGACCGCAGCGAGCTGGCCCTGGATCTCAGTAACCTCAGCGGGCAGGCGCAGCAGCTGGAGGTCGAGCTGTCAGCCGATGGCCTGCTGCAACTGCTTGGCAACACGCGTCAGCGTGTCGAGCTGGCGGCCGGCCAGCGCCTGACCCTGCCGCTGCAGGTGCAGGCGGGCGGTGGCTTCGGTAGTGGCACGCTGGCGGTGCGTATCGATAACCTGCAGCTGCCCGGAGAGCCCGCCGCGCCGTTCAGCCGGCAGTGGACGCTGGGCGTGCGCCCGGCCTATGCGGCCGTGACCCGCCAGCACCTCGCGGTACTCAAGGCCGAGCAGCCCTTCGAACTCAGCCCGGCGCAGCTGGAGGCTTTCGAGCCTGCCGGCCTGCAGGCCGTGCTGCAGTTGTCGAGCCGTCCGCCGCTCAACCTGGGCGAGCAGATTCGCGCCCTGCAAGCCTATCCCTACGGCTGCCTCGAACAGACCACCAGCGGTTTGTATCCCTCGTTGTATGCCGATGCCAAGGCCATGGCCCGCCTGGGTATCAGCGTGGAAGCGGAGTCTGAGCGGCAGCGCAAGATCGAGCTGGGTATCGAACGCCTGCTCGGCATGCAGCGCCACAACGGCAGCTTTGCCCTGTGGAGCAGCGATGGCGAGGAAGAGTACTGGCTGACCGCCTATGTCACCGACTTCCTCCTGCGCGCCCGCGAGCAGGGCTTTGCCGTGCCGGCCGAGGCCCTGCAGCGCGCCAATGCGCGCCTGCTGCGCTACCTGCAGGAGCGCCAACTGATCGATCCGCACTATAGCGACAGCCTGGAACATAGCCGCTTTGCCGTGCAGGCCTATGCCGGCTATGTCCTGTCGCGCAGCCAGCAGGCACCGCTGGGCGCGCTGCGTTCGCTGTTCGAGCGGCGCAGCGATGCACGTTCCGGACTGCCGCTGGTACACCTTGCCGCAGCGCTCAAGGCGATGGGCGACGCGCCACGTGCCGAGCAGGCGCTGCTCGCCAGCCAGGCGATTCGCCGACCGGCGCGTGACTGGCTGGGGGACTACGGCAGCGAACTGCGCGACGAAGCGCTGAGCCTGGCGCTGCGTGAGGAACATGGCCTGGGCGACGACCTGGAGCAGCGGCTGCTGCAGCTGTCGCAGCGCGCGGTACGCAGCGAGTATTGGTCGACCCAGGAGCGCAATGCGCTGTTCCTGGCCGGGCGGCGTCTGCTGGATCGTCCTGAAGGCAGCTGGCAGGTCAGCCTGCAGGCCGGCGAACGGCAGCGCCAGTTCAGCCCTGCCGAAGCCGGCGTGACCTTGCAGGGCGACTGGCTGCAAGCGCCGTGGCGCCTTAGCCAGGCGGGCGAACAGGCGGTTTACCAGCAGCTCAGCCTGTCCGGTTATCCGCGTCAGGCGCCGGCGGCCGGTGGCGATACGCTGAGCATCGAACGCGAGTACTACGGCCTGGATGGCCAGCCGCTGCAGCTGGAGCAGCTGCGCAGTGGTGACCTGGTGCTGGTGCATCTGGCGGTACGCGCCGAGCAGCGTGTCCCCGATGCGCTGGTGGTCGACCTGCTGCCGGCAGGCCTGGAACTGGAGAACCAGAATCTGGCCGGCAGCTCGGCGTCCCTGGAGGATGCCGCGAGCAACCTGCGTGACTGGCAGGAGAAGATGCAGAACGCGCGCATTCGCCACCAGGAATACCGTGCTGATCGCTACGTCGCCGCGGTGGATGTCGACAGCTACGACACCACCCACCTGCTGTACCTGGCGCGGGCGGTGACGCCGGGGCGTTACCGGGTGCCGCCGCCGCAGGTCGAATCGATGTATCGCCCGCAATGGCAGGCCGTCGGCAAGACAGCGGACTGGCTGGTGGTGAAGGGGCGCTGAGCATGGCCGGGCTCCGGTGCCGCCGGTTGCGCGCCAGCGGAGCGCCGGCATGTTGTGGCTGAAGCGCCGGCCCTGGCTGCTGGCGCCGCTCGGCCTGCTGGCCCTGCTCTGGCTGGCCGACCGGCTGTGGCCCTTGCCGCTGCCAGGCGATGACCTGGCGCGGGTGGTGCTGGCGGAGGATGGCACGCCGCTGTGGCGCTTTGCCGATCAGGACGGGGTGTGGCGCTACCCGGTGACCGCGCAAGAGGTTTCGCCCTATTACCTGGAAGCGCTACTCGGCTACGAGGATCGTTGGTTTTACCAGCATCCCGGGGTCAATCCGCTGGCCCTGGCGCGCGCCGCCTGGCAGAACGCGCGGGCCGGGCGCGTGCTGTCCGGCGGCAGCACCCTGTCGATGCAGGTGGCACGCCTGCTCGATCCGCATGCGCGCAGCTATGCCGGCAAGCTGCAGCAACTGTGGCGCACCCTGCAGCTGGAGTGGCACCTGTCCAAGGAAGAAATTCTCACCCTGTACCTCAACCGGGCGCCGTTCGGTGGCACCCTGCAGGGCGTGGCGGCGGCTAGCTGGGCCTACCTCGGCAAGCCGCCCAGTCAGCTGACCCGTGCCGAGGCGGCCTTGCTTGCCGTGCTGCCACAGGCGCCCAGCCGACTGCGTCCGGATCGTCATGCGGCGCGTGCCCAGGCGGCGCGCGACAAGGTCTTGCGCCGCCTGCTGGCCAGCGGCCAGTGGCCGGCCGAGGCGGTGCGTGATGCCTTGCAGGAGCAGCTGTTTCTTGCCCCGCGCCGCGAACCGCAGCTGGCGCCGTTGCTGGCGCGCCGGCTGAATCGCGGCGATACCCCCGCGCACCTGCGCACCACCCTCGATGCAGCTCTGCAGCAGCGCCTGGAGGATCTCCTGCTGGGCTGGCGCGGTCGCCTGCCGGCGCGTACCTCGGCGGCTCTGCTGGTGGTTGAGCACGACAGCATGGCGGTGCGCGCCTACCTCGGTTCGCTGGATTTCAGCGATGACCAGCGCTTCGGTCATGTCGACATGGTGCGTGCCCTGCGCTCGCCCGGCTCGACGCTCAAGCCGTTTCTCTATGGCCTGGCGCTGGACGCCGGGCTGATCCATTCCGAATCGTTGCTGCAGGATGTGCCGCGACGTTATGGCGACTACCGGCCGGGTAACTTCGCCGCCGGTTTCAGCGGCCCGGTGGCTGCCAGCACGGCGCTGTCCACCTCGCTCAACCTGCCGGCGGTGCAACTGCTGGAGGCCTATGGCGCGAAGCGCTTTGCCGGCGAGCTGCGTGCGGCCGGTCTGCCGTTGTACCTGCCGGCGGGCGCCGAACCGAACCTGGCGCTGATCCTCGGCGGTGCCGGCGCGCGCCTGGAACAGTTGGTGGGCGCCTACAGTGCCCTGGCGCGAGACGGCATGGCCGCAGAGGTGCGCCTGCAGCCGCAACAGGCGTTGCGTGAGCGGCGCCTGCTCTCGCCAGGCAGTGCATGGATCGTACGGCGCATTCTCTCCGGCCAGGCACGCCCTGACCGTGATCCACGCGCGGCGCTCAGTCAGCGTGCCCCGCTGGCCTGGAAAACCGGCACCAGCTACGGCTTTCGTGACGCCTGGGCGATTGGCGTGGGGCCGCGCTACAGCATCGGTGTGTGGATCGGTCGCCCGGATGGCACGCCGGTGCAGGGGCAGTTTGGCCTGGCTTCCGCCGCGCCCTTGCTGTTGCAGGTACATGACTTGCTGGAAAACCGCGAACGCCAGCGTGGCCGAGTGGCGCCGGCCGACCCGCAGCCGGACAGCGTCGGTGTGGCGGCAATCTGCTGGCCGCTGGGCCAGGTGTTGCCGCGCCAGCATGCCGACTGTCGCCGCCAGCGCTTTGCCTGGACGCTCAACGGCACCGTGCCGCCGACCCTGCTGGCGGCTGACCAGCCGTTGGGGTTGGGCTTGCGCGAACACTTCTGGGTAGACGAGCAAGGCCGGCGGGTAGCGCGCCACTGTGCTCGGGCGCAGCCGGCTGAACGGTTGCTCTGGCCCGCGCCACTGGAGCCCTGGCTGCCGCGCCGCGAACGGCGTAGCGCGCGCCTGCCGGCGCCCAGCGCGGACTGTCCGCCCAGCGCCCAGGCGCAGGCCCCCCTGAGTATCGTCGGGGTGCGCCAGGGCGATCGCCTGCGGCGCCTGCAGGCTGGCGCGCTGAATCTGCAGGTCAGTGCACTGGGGGGGAGCGGGCGTTATTGGTGGTTCCTCGATGGCCAGCCGCTCGCCGTGCTCGGTGATGGCCGCGAGCAGGCGCTTAGCCTGCCGCGCCTGGGGGGTTACCAATTGAGCCTGCTTGACGACAGTGGTCAGGTCGCGTTGCTGGACTTCGAGTTACGTGACTGAACCGGGCAGGTAAAACACTTTGTAAAACCTTCCTCATGGCCGTCATGCATGGCCTGGCTATGATGGCGCATCTTTGGCCATTCGCTGACCGGTATGAACACCCCTGCGGAACCTCCCTGTCGTTGCTTTTTCCCTTCTCTGGCAGCGCCGTTGCGCTGTATCTTCCTTGCGCCTGCTTTCCCAACGCCTGCTCTCGTGCAGAGCCTGCCCAGGCCTGTCAGGCGGCAGGTGTGCCAGCGTCGTGACTGATTGAACCTGGCCCGCCGGCCGGCGGTGGGCATGGGATGGCGGGCGTTGCCCGCGCTTGATGTTGTGCAGTGGCCGTGGCGCATATGTGGCGGCAGGAGAATCGCAGTGGAATTTTTTGCTCTGGGCGTGCTCATCGTCCTCAATGGTTTGTTTGCCATGTCGGAGATTGCCTTGGTGGCGGCCCGCAAGGCACGTCTGATGAAGTTGGCGGCCGAGGGTGACTCGGCCGCCGGGGTGGCGCTGAAACTGGCAGAGGACCCCACCCAGTTTCTCTCGACCGTCCAGATTGGCATCACCTCCATCGGTATCCTCAATGGCATCGTCGGCGAGGCGGTGCTGGCCGAACCCCTGGCCGCCTGGCTGCAGGGCCTGGGTATGCCGGCCAGCAGTGCCGGTATCGCGGCCACCGCGGGCGTAGTACTGGTGATCACCTATGTGTCGATCGTCATCGGCGAGCTGGTGCCCAAGCGTATCGGCCAGCTCAGTCCGGAGAGCATTGCCCGCCTGGTGGCCCGGCCGATGGTTACCCTGGCGTTCCTCACCCGGCCCTTCGTGCTGCTGCTGTCCTGGTCGACCCACACCCTGCTGCGGGTGCTCGGTGTACGTCAGAGCAATACCAGCGGGGTTACCGAGGAAGAGATTCACGCCATGCTCGAAGAAGGTTCGGAGGCGGGGATCATCGAGCAACACCAGCACGAGATGGTGCGCAACGTTTTCCGGCTGGATGACCGCCAGCTAGGCTCGCTGATGATCCCGCGCTCCGACCTGGTGTATGTCGACCTGCGTCAGCCGGTCGAGCAGAACATCCAGGCGATGATCGACTCCGAACACTCGCGCTTTCCGGTCTGCGATGGCGGTCTGGACAACCTGCTCGGCGTCCTGCATGCCAAACAGGCTTTTGCCAGCCTGGCCCGTGGCGAGAAGCCGGATTTCAGCCAGCAGCTGCATCCCTGCGTGTTTGTACCGGAAACCCTGACCGGCATGGAACTGCTCGAACAGTTCCGTGCCAGCGGCATGCAGATGGCCTTCGTGATCGATGAGTACGGTGAACTGGAAGGTATCGTTACCCTGCAGGATGTGCTGGAAGCGGTCACCGGCGAGTTCACGCCGAACAACGCCGAGGATGCCTGGGCGGTGCAGCGGCACGATGGCAGCTGGCTGCTGGACGGGGCTATTCCCATCCCGGAAATGAAGGATCGCCTGTTGCTCAAGCAGGTGCCGGAGGAGGACAAGGGGCGTTACCACACGGTATCCGGCATGTTCATGCTGCTCTTGGGGCGTGTGCCGCAGACCGGTGACCGGGTGGAGTGGCAGGGCTGGATGTTCGAAGTCGTCGATATGGACGGCAAACGCATCGACAAGGTGCTGGCTACGCCTGTCGAACTGCCAGGTGACGCGCCGGTCGAGTCGCCTGACGAGACGCTGCAAGCGCGCTGAGCAGACCGTTCAGGCCCTTGCCAGGCAGTTGCGGCCGTTGTGCTTGGCGGCGTACAGCGCCTGGTCGACGCGGCGGAAGAAGGCCTCGGCATCGTCATCCTGCTGCGGGTCGTAGCCACCCACGCCGATGCTGGTGGTCAGTGCCAGCGGCTGGCCATGTACCTGCAGGCCCTCGCTGGACAGGTACTGGCGCAACTGCTCGGCCTGGCTGACCGCCTGCTCCTGCGGCGTGTCGGGGAGCAGCACGGCGAATTCCTCGCCGCCCAGACGCAGCAGCAGGTCGTTGTCGCGGCGAAAATGCCGGCGCAGGCAGTCGGCGAAGCATTGCAGGCAGGCATCGCCGGTCAGGTGGCCGTGGCGGTCGTTGACCTGTTTGAAGAAGTCCAGATCAAGCAGCACCAGGCTAAGAGGGCGCTGGTGGCTGCGTGCCTGTTCGAGCAACTGGGGAAAGCGGTTGTTGAACAGATGGCGGTTACCCAGTTGGGTGAGGCTGTCGCTATGGCTGAGCTGCTGCAGGCGTGCCTGCTGCTCGAGCAGTTGCAGCTCCAGGTCAAGGGTCGTGTGGTACTCGCGGTGGCTACGGCTGAGGGCCAGCAAGAGGTAGCCGAGGTAGCAGGCCAGCGTGACCAGGCTGGCCAGTTGTTCTGCGCGGTTCAGCCAGAGGACCAGCAGGCCCGGCAGGTAGAGCAGGGTCATGGCGATGATGGCGCGGCGCTTGCGCATGGCGAAGTTGAAGGCCATGGCGGTACTGAAAGCCACCGTGCTCAGCGTAGCGATCAGGCGTGAATCGGCGAATACCGCCAGTTGCAGTGCCGCCGCGTGGGTCAGTCCCCAGGCCAGGGCGGTAGCGAAGATCAGCCGCCAGTGGCTGTCCAGCCAGTGACGCAGGCTGGCCTGGTCATGGGCGTCGGGCAGGCGGTGCAGCAGGCGCAGCAGCCACAGGCCGGCAAACAGCAGGCTCAGCAGAATGCCCGCCAGCAACAACTGGCCGGGTGCGCCGGCAAAACCCCACAGCAGCAGCCAGGCCAGCAGGTAGAACACGCCACCCAGGCGGGTGCGTACCTGGGTGTCCTGGGCTTCACGCCACAGGCGAAAAGCCTCGGGCTGGCTGGGGTGTGCTGACGGCTGCATGAGGGCTCGCGGACAACGGCTATGCGCGCATGGTGCGTCAGCGGTAAGGCTGGTGGCAAGTGGCCTGCAGAGTGCCTGCTGGTTGTGTCAGCGCAGGATCAGCAAGGGGCTTTGGCTGCTGGCCAGCAACGCGCTGGTGGTGCTGCCGAGCAAGAACTGGCGCAGCCGTGAGTGGCCGTAGGCACCCATCACCAGCAGGTCGAGCTGTTGCTCGGCCTGATAGGCAGGCAGTGCCTGTTCGACGTCGCCCTGGCGGATCGCCCAACTGACCTGGCTGGCACTGCCGGCCAGCTGGGCAGCGGCGTCCTCCAGCAGGGCGCGCTGGGTGTCGCTGGCGTTACCGACCAGCAACAGGTGGCAGGGCAGCCCTTGCAGCAGTGGGCTGGCGGCTATCCGTTGCAGGCTGTGCTGTGCGGTGGGGCTGCCGTCGTAGGCCAGCAGGTAGCTTTGTGGGGCCTTGAACTCGCCGCAGCTGACCAGGATGGGGCGCTGTACGGCACGAATTACGCTTTCCAGATGACTGCCGAGCTGCTGCAGGTGCGCGCTGCTGCGTGCGCCCTGGCGACCGATAACCAGCAGGCGCGTGTCGTCCTGCAATTCCAGCAGGTTGTCCAGCAGGTCGCCATGGCGCTGGCGCAGCTGCACCTGGGCAACGCCGTCGGTATGCACGCGGTCGCGGGCGGCTTCCAGCATCAGGCGGCCCTGCTCCATGGCCAGTCGGTGGCGCTGCTGGTCGAGCAGGGCCAGTTCATCCAGCAGATGCTCGCGACTGCCCAGGCCGATGCTTCCGCTAAAGTCGCGCTGCTGCGGGTAGCGCTGCGGATCCAGTACGTGCAACAGGGTCAGTGCCGCGTCGAGGCGCCGGCTGGCCCAGGCTGCGTAGTCGCAGACCGCCTGGGTGGCGGGGGAACCATCAATGCAGGCCAGTACGTCGCTCATCGGGAAGCTCCTTGCTCAGTGGCCGGGCAGCAGGTCGCTGGGGTTGTCTTTGTCATGTACAGCAAAGCGATCGACGATGGTCGCGCTGGCAGTATTGAGGCCGATGACCTCGACTTCGGTGCCCTCGCGGCGCAGCTTGATCACCACCTTGTCCAGCGCTGCCACAGCGGTGATGTCCCAGAAGTGTGCGCGAGACAGATCGATGGTCACCTTGTCGATGGCTTCCTTGAAGTCAAAGGCGGCGATGAACTTATCCGCGGAGGCGAAGAACACCTGGCCGATCACCTGGTAGGTGCGCTGGCGATCTTCGCCATCGGTTTGCGACTGGATATATAGGAAGTGGCCGATCTTGTTGGCGAAGAACAGGGCGGCCAGCAGCACGCCGACAAACACGCCATAGGCCAGGTTATGGGTGTAGACGGTCACTGCCACGGTGGCCAGCATGACGATATTGGTCGACAGCGGGAACTGCTTGAGGTTGCGGATCGAGTCCCAGCTGAAGGTACCGATCGACACCATGATCATCACCGCCACCAGGGCCGCCATGGGGATCTGGCTGACCCATTCGCTGAGGAAGACCACCATCAGCAGCAGCACCACGCCGGCGACCAGGCACGACAGACGGCCGCGGCCGCCGGATTTCACGTTGATCACCGACTGGCCAATCATGGCGCAGCCGGCCATGCCACCCATCAGCCCGGAGGCGATATTGGCCATGCCCTGGCCCTTGCACTCGCGGTTCTTGTCGCTTTCGGTGTCGGTCAGGTCATCGACAATGGTGGCGGTCATCATGGATTCCAGCAGGCCGACCACCGCCAGGGCTGCCGAGTAGGGGAAGATGATCGCCAGGGTTTCGAAGGTCAGCGGTACATCCGGCCAGAGGAAGATCGGCAGGGTGTCCGGCAGCTCGCCCATATCGCCCACGGTGCGGATATCCAGGCCGAAGTACATGGCCACGGCGGTCATCGACAGGATGCACAGCAGCGGCGAGGGGATGACCCTGCCCACCTTGGGCATATAGGGGAACAGGTAGATGATGGCCAGGCCTGCCGCGCACATGGCGTAGACCTGCCAGGTGACATTGGTCAGCTCCGGCAACTGAGCCATGAAGATCAGGATGGCCAGGGCGTTGACGAAGCCGGTGACCACTGAACGCGAAACGAAGCGCATCAGGCTGCCCAGGCGGAGGTAGCCCGCGCCAATCTGCAGTACCCCGGTGAGTAGCGTGGCGGCCAGCAGGTACTGCAGGCCGTGTTCCTTGACCAGGGTGACCATGACCAGTGCCATGGCGCCGGTCGCCGCGCTGATCATGCCGGGACGCCCGCCGACAAAGGCGATCACCACGGCGATGCAGAAGCTGGCATACAGGCCGACCTTGGGGTCGACCCCGGCGATGATGGAAAAGGCGATGGCCTCGGGGATCAGCGCCAGGGCGACCACCAGGCCGGCGAGCACGTCGCCGCGCGTATTAAAGAACCAGGTGTTTTTCAGGCTGTGCAGCATGGCGGCGCATTCCGGGTAACGGGCCCGTGGCAGGGCGGCATGAAGAGGAACGCGGAACCGCGGCGCGGAGCCTGGCGTGTCGTGAGCGCGCCCCTGGGTTGGCAAAGGGCGCGCACCTTAGCATGCCGGGTGCCAGGCGGCTAATACGCCGGCGGGCATTCAGCCGCGCTGGATCAGCACCACGCCGGCGATCACCAGGCCCAGGCCGGCGAGTTTGCCGAGGCTCAGTGGGGCCTCGCGAAAGCCAGCCCAGCCGAAATGATCAAGCAGCAGGGCGGCGCCGAGCTGGCCGGCGAGGATCATTGCGGTGAACAGCAGCGCGCCAATCTTCGGGCCGCTGAAGGCCGCCGTGGCGATGAAGAAGGCGCCCATCAGGCCACCCGTCCAGTGCCACCAGCTGAGCCCTTTGAACTGTCCCAGTGCGGGAAGATCACGTTGCAAGAGCACCACGGCAAGCAGGGCCAGGGTGCCGACCAGAAAGGACAGCAGGGCGGCGACCAGGCTGCTCGACAGATGGCTGGCCAGCTGGCCGTTGACGCCGGCCTGCAGGGGCATCAGGGCGCCGGCGAGCAGTGGCAGAAGCAGCAACCAGATACTCGGGGTAGACACAGGCATGCTCCGAACAATGGGGCGGTGGATTATCTCAGAAGCTGTCTTTTTCGTCAGGAAAGTGCCTTGCTGAACTGGATCAGCGCGACCCGTCGGCCCAGCCAGTCCTGGCGCTCTACCAGCGCATAGGGCTGATAGCCCAGGCGCGGGTAGAGCAGCAGGCCGGCACTGTTGCCGTTGAAGCAGGACACCCGCAACTCGCGCGCCTGGTGCTGCTCGCGGGCGCGCTGCTCCATGAGACCGACCAGATGGGCGGCGATGCCACGCTGGCGGGCCCAGGGGGCGACCATCAGGTTGCCGAGCGCGCAGTACTCGCCGGGCTGGCATTGGTAGAAGTTGGCGAACGCCGCCGGGCGCCGGTCGAGGAGGATCAGCGTGCTGTCCTGGCGCTCGGCCATGGCGCTGGCCAACTGACTGACATCCAGCGGCCAGCGGGCGCGCGGGAAGCAGTAGAAGAGCTCCTCGGCGCTTTGCGGAAACTGCACGATGGCCGGCAGGTCGGCGGCTTCGGCGGGGCGGTGCTGCAGGTCGCTGGCAGGCATGGGCGGCTTTACTGTGGCGGGTAGTGGCTGAGCAGGCGGGTCATGACCTGGCGGATTTCTGCTTCGCGTTGGCTGGGCGTGCTGCCGTCGCGCAGCGTTTTGCTCAGGCTGCCGCGCCAGACCAGCTTGCCGTCGCGGGCGTCGAACAGATCCAGTTGCAAGGTCGCCACCTGATAGTCGAGGGTGCGGGTTTCCACAGGCGCGCCCCAATAGCCCCAGGGATAGCCCCAGTAGCTGCTGGCATAGCCGCTGCTGATGTGCTGCTGGCGCTGCTCGACCACCAGGCTGGCCTGCACCTTGAGGTCGGCTGTAGGGCTTTCGCGCAGGCCGCGCTGCAGCAGTTGTTCGGCAGTGGCCTGGCGGATGCGCTGCGCGGTGAGATCGCTGCGCAGCAACGGGCTGTCCGGGCGGAACTGTACCGCTGGCTCGGCCCACTGCCAGCTCTGGTAGCGGCTGAAGTCGCGCTGAGTGTCGTAGTCCTGCTCGATCGGCAGGTTCTGGCAGCCGGCCAGCAGGAGCAGGCAGGACAGCCATAGCAGGGAGCGATGCATGGAAGTTCTCCGGGTCGGGATCAGTGCGGTGGAAACGGCTGCAGGGCTTGCTCGGCGGCCGGGTAGAGCAGTGTGCTGGCCGGGCCGGTCAGGCGCTGTTCGCTGCGGCCGCGCCAGATGACCTGGCCGTTGGCTGCGTCGAGCAGTTCGACCTGTAACAGCAGAAAGCGTTCCTCGACCTCGCGGGTCAGCGGCACCTGGCCATGCACGCCACGGTAATCGCCATAGGGACCGTGAGCGTAGTGGCCGCCCAGTTGCTCACGGTACGAGTAGTAGCGGCGTTGTTCGTCGAGCTGCGCGCGTACCAGCAGGTCGGCAGGCCGGTCTGGCTGCGCCGGGCGCAGGCCTCGCTGTTCCAGCGCGTTGGCCACGGCACTGGCCAGTTCGGCGTCCTCGGCCAGGGCCTGGCCGGCCGGCGCTTGCTGCCAGCGCCAGTGCTGGTAGCGTGCCCAGTCGCGCGGGGCGGCCGGATAGGCGCTGGCGTCGAAGCTGTTGGCGGCAGCGGCCGGTGCGGGGGGCAGTGGCAGGCTGCTGGCCTGGTAGGGGTTGTCGGACTGGCAGGCAGCCAGCAGGAGCAGCAGTGGCAGGAGTATCGCTAAGCGCGGCATGTGGAAGACTCCGCAGTGAGGATGAAGCATTGGAGCGCGAAACCGCGAAAAAGTCGCGCCCCTTTACGCGGCAGGTATCACAAGGGGCGGCACAGCCAGTGCAGGTAGCGGCCCAAACCGGCGAAGGTCGGGTGACGGCGGTAAGCCAGCTCCATTTCCAGCAGGTCGAGCAGCTCGGCACGTTGCTGGAACTCCACCGGCATGTAGTCGTGGAACACCCGTACACCGCTCTGGCTGTGGATATGCCAGTGGCCGTCGAGCAGGGCGGCCAGCTCCAGTGGGTCGAGCGGCTGCTGTGGCGTCAGGCTTTGCCCTTCGCCGGCATAGTGGGCTTTGCGCAGCTTGCGGAAATGCCCCTTGAGCAGGTTGCGGTAGACCAGCGCGTCCTTGTTGTAGAAGGCCAGCGACAACCAGCCATCGGCGCGGGTCAGCTGGTGCAGTACGGGCAGAATGGCCGCAGGTTCGGCCAGCCATTCCAGCACCGCATGGCAGAGCACCAGGTCGTAGGGCTGCTGCAGTTGGCCGGGCAAGTCCTGCCAGGGGGCCTGGATGAACTCGGCACGCTGCCCGGCGTCGGCAAAGCGCTGGCGCGCCCCGTCGAGCATCGGCGCGGAGGGTTCGGCGAGCGTCACCTGGTGGCCATGCTCGGCCAGCCACAGGCTCATGTGGCCGAGCCCGGCGCCGATGTCGAGGACCCGCAGCGGGCGTTGTGGCAGGACTTCCTTGAGATCGGCCTGCAGCACGGCGAGGCGGATGGCTCCCTTGGCGCCGCCATAGATCTTTTCTGCAAAGCGGCTGGCCAGCTGGTCGAAGTGGCGATCATGCATGGGCAGGCGCCCCGAGAAAGCGTCGCTCGTTGTCGGCCAGCTTATCCTGTAGCACCTGCGGCAGGTCCAGGCCGAGTTCGCTGCTGAGCAGCAGCAGGTAGAAGATCACGTCGGCCACCTCAGCGCCGGCCTGGCGGCGCTGGGTTTCATCCAGCTGGCGGGATTGCGCTTCGCTGAGCCACTGGAAGACTTCCAGCAGCTCGGCCATTTCCACGCTGGCGGCCATGGCCAGGTTCTTCGGGCTGTGCAGCGGCGCCCAGGCATTGTGGTCGCGGATCGCGTGCAGACGGGCAAGCAGGTCGGTGAAAGGCATGGCGGGCTCCCGGAATGGCCCGCCATTGTAGCGGTTGTGCGGGGTTACCGCGCCAGGCGCTGCAGGCTTGTCCAGCGTTGGCTCAGGCTGTAGCGCTGCTGTTCGTCTCGTTGTACCTGGCCGAGCGCACAGTGCGGGTCGTGGGTGAAGAACAGCCGCCCGCCGCAGGCCGCCAGGCTGTCGAGCAGGCGCTCCTTCTCTTCGATCAGGCCTTCCGGGAAACGGTCGTAGCCCATGGTGATCGGCAGGTGTACCCAGGGCGCGCCGGGCACCAGATCGCCGGCGAACACCACCGGG
This sequence comes from Pseudomonas fluvialis, assembly GCF_002835605.1. Classification (NCBI taxonomy): domain Bacteria; kingdom Pseudomonadati; phylum Pseudomonadota; class Gammaproteobacteria; order Pseudomonadales; family Pseudomonadaceae; genus Pseudomonas; species Pseudomonas fluvialis. The sequence continues at coordinate 191,923 of NZ_PIYS01000027.1, forward strand.
CCATCCGGCATGCTCACCTCGGGGAGCATCTGCCCGGGGGTATGCCCGTCGCTCCAGTGCATGCGCCAGCCCTGGCCCAGTACATGCTGTTCGTCACCGGGTTCGAGGAGTACCAGGCGCTCGCTTTGCTCAAGCAGTTGCAGCAGTTCGGGAATGAACGAGGCGCGGTCACGCGGGTGCGGATTGCCGGCGCGTAGCCAGTGGCGACGACTGGTGATGAAGCGTGCGCGCGGGAACAGCAGGCGCGCCGGCTGGCCTTCGGCCCAGGGGGCGAGCAGTCCGCCGGCATGGTCGAAATGCAGGTGGGTGAGGATCACCAGGTCGATGTCGGAATCGCTCAGGCCCAGCTCGGCCAGGCTGTCGAGCAGCACATGGCGGCTTTCCTGTACGCCATAGCGTTGCTTCATCTCCGGGCTGAAGAAGGCGCCGATACCGGTTTCGATGAGGATATTGCGCCCCGGCTCCTGGACCAGCAGGGCGCGACAGCCCAGGTCGATGCGGTTGTCCTCGTCGGCGGGCATCCAGCGTTGCCAGAGTGCCTTGGGGGCATTGCCGAACATGGCGCCGCCGTCGAGTTTCTGGCTGTTGCCGGTAAGGCTGGAGAGAGTACGCATGTCAGTATCCTGGCCGGCGTGGCCGTTGCAGCAGAGGGATAAAAAGGACGCAGCGGCCGCAACCGCCACGCCAACGCTCAAGCGTGTGGCAGGCGGCCATGGCCTCCTGCCGGAATAAAAAAAGCGGGGCGCCGTGGGCCGGACGCCCCCAAGGGTTGCAGCGGTCGAACGGGTTACTCGGCTTCCGCGCTCTTCTTCAGGCGGTCACCGGGCATGGTGAACTTCAGCAGGTGGGTGCGTTCGATCATGATGTACAGCGCAGCCCCGGCCGCCAGGCCCCAGCCAGCGCCATACACGGCGAGGACAACGCCCATGGTCCCGGCGATGCCGCGCTCGGTGTTGTCATTGAGTTGCTCGAAACCGACCATCAGGCAGATATAGCCGGTGAGGATCAGGGTCAGCGACAGGGCGATCGGCAGTACCGGCTGGAAGAAGCTGACCAGCGGCAGGAGGAACAGCGCGATGAAGCCGGTGATCCAGAAGGTGCCAGCGCCGCTGTAGATCGAGTCCATGGCCTTGCGCCCATACTTGTAACGCTCGGCCATGGTCGCGGCCACGGCAGTCCACAGCGGCCCGGCCAGGCCCGGGTAGGGGGCGAAGAAGGCGTGCAGGGCGTTGCGGATGGCGGTAACCAGGTGGATGCGGTCGACGTTGTTGTCGATTTTCTCGTCGGTGCGCAGCTCATCGGCACGCTGCATCAGCGACTGGCCGACGATGATGTCACCAAAGGCGATGACATAGGCGATGACCGCTGTGGGCACGGCCAGCAGGAAGATATCCAGGCTGGGGAAGCCGACGTTGAACGGCAGGTAGTTCCACATCTCGCCGAAGGCCGGCGCGGTGATCCCCCATTTGATGTCGGGCATCTTGTACTCGCCCACGCCGATGCCGATGAAGATGGCGATCAGCATGCCCGGCACCATGCCGTAGTTGACCACCTTGCGGGCCAGCGGCAGGCGTTCGGTCAGGCCTTTGAAGGACACCGAGAACATCAGGTAGAGGCAGATCAGGCTGCCGGCGACCAGCGAGATGGGCGTGTTGGCCAGGCGACCGCCGGCGTCGATCTCGCCGATCAGTGCGGCGATACCGGCACCGATGATGATGCCGCCCTTCATGGAGTTGGGGAACAGGCGCACCAGGGTGCTGCCCAGGCGGGTGATGCCGAGGAACAGGAAGATCACGAAGACCAGGAACTGCAGGGCGAACAACGCCTGGATGGCCTCCGGGCCGGGTTCGAACTTGCCGAGGAACAGCAGCACCACCGGGATGCCCGGGGTGATCCAGCCGGGTACCAGGGGTACACCGAGCAGGGCCGGCAGCATGAAGCCGACGCCGCAGACCACTACGTAAGCCAGCGCCACGTCATAGGGCAGGCCGAGGTATTTTTCCAAGAGAGGGATCATTGCCAGGCTGACCACGAACATGATCAGCGCCTGGAGCATTTCCGCGGTTTCCCAGCGGTAGTGCACGAACGGCAGGCGGACCTTGAACGGGCCGGCCTTCCAGAACGGCTGTTCGTCGCCGTCTTTACGGTGGATCAGTTGCATAGGGGTTCTCCGTTGGCCCGAGGGCCCTTCTTGTTGTTGTACAAACGGTGTCGCAGGCGGCCGGTTCGCCTGGGTGAACCGGCCGCGCCTGGTGAGTGGTCAGAGCGCCTTGGCCATGTCACGCAGCACGAACTTCTGGATCTTCCCGGTGCTGGTCTTGGGCAGTTGGGTGAAGACGATGGTCTTGGGCACCTTGAAGCCGGCCAGGTGCTCGCGGCAGAAGTGGATGATGTCGCTGTCGCGTACATCCTGACGGTCGGCCTTGAGGGTGATGAAGGCGCAGGGCGTCTCGCCCCATTTCTCGTCAGGGCGCGCTACCACGGCCGCTTCGAGTACCGCCGGGTGACGGTAGAGCACGCCTTCCAGCTCGATGGTGGAGATGTTCTCGCCACCGGAAATGATGATGTCCTTGAGGCGGTCGCGGATTTCCACGTAGCCGTCCGGGTGGCAGACGGCCAGGTCGCCGGTGTGGAACCAGCCGCCGGCGAAGGCTTCCTCGGTGGCACTGGGGTTCTTCAGGTAACCCTTCATCACGGTGTTGCCGCGCATGAAGATCTCGCCGATGGTCTGTCCGTCACGCGGCACCGGCTCCAGGGTCTTGGGATCGCCGACCATTACCCCTTCCAGGGTCGGGTAGCGCACGCCCTGACGGGCCTTGAGCACGGCGCGCTCATCCAGTGGCAGGGCGTCCCACTCGGCATGCCAGGCGCACAGGGTGACCGGGCCGTAGACTTCGGTGAGGCCATAGACATGGGTAACCTGGATGCCCATTTCCTCGACGGCACCGATGACCTTGGCGGGTGGCGCGGCGCCGGCGACCATGGCCTTGACCGGGTGGTCGATGGCTGCCTTGGCTTCCGGCGGCATGTTGACCAGCGCATTGAGCACGATGGGCGCGCCACACAGGTGGGTGACCTGCTCGTCGCGGATCAGGTTGAGTACCTTCTGCGGATCGACCCGGCGCAGGAATACATGCACACCGGCCAGCGCGGTGACCGTCCAGGGGTAGCACCAGCCGTTGCAGTGGAACATCGGCAGGGTCCACAGGTACACCGGATGGTTGCCCATCGCCCAGGTCATCTGGTTGCCCAGGGCATTCAGGTAGGCGCCACGATGGTGATAGACCACGCCCTTGGGGTTGCCGGTGGTGCCGGAGGTGTAGTTCAGGCTGATGGCGTCCCATTCGTTGTCCGGCCACTGCCAGGCAAACTGCGGATCGCCTTCGGCGAGGAAGGCTTCGTAATCCAGATCGCTGGCGGCCTGGCCTTCGCCGTATTCCGGATCATCGACATCGATCACCAGCGGCGGATGGTCGAGCATGCCGACGGCGGCGTGGATCACGTCAAAGAACTCTCGGTCGGTGATCAGCACCTTGGCTTCGCCATGCTGCAGCATGAAGGCGATGGCCTCGGCATCCAGGCGCACGTTGAGGGTGTTGAGTACCGCGCCGATCATCGGCACGCCGAAGTGCGCTTCAAGCATGGCCGGGATATTCGGCAGCATTACCGCCACGGTGTCGCCCTTGCCGATGCCGCGTCCGGCCAGGGCCGAGGCCAGGCGCCGGCAGCGCGCGTAGGTTTCTGCCCAGGTGCGGCGGATCGAGCCGTGCACCACCGCGGGGTAGTCGGGGTACACCGCTGCGGTGCGTTCGATGAAGCTCAGCGGGCTGAGGGCGATGTGGTTGACGGGCGCGCGTTCAAGGCCCTGTTCATAGATCGACATGCGGCTGACACCTTTGGCGAATTGTTAGCTCTGGTTATTCCGGTAGTCTCTAGCGGATACCGGGAGATCACGGGTTTGCTTTATAGAATTTGCCCGGTAAATATGGAATCTATACCAAGGTTGTATAGGTGAATTGCTATATGGTGTTGGCATGACTGCACAGCATGATTTTGCTGCCCTGGCCCTGCAGGGCTGGCTGGCCAGCCTGCGCGAGCAACTGCCCCTGGCGGCGCAGGGCGAGGCCTTGCGTCGCGCCCTGCTCAGTGCGCCCGGGGTGCGCCAGACGGGCTACCTGGCCTGGCAGGCCAGCAGTGGCATCTATGCCCAGCAGGATGGCGGCCCGGCCCTGCCACCCGGACAGGGTGATCCGCTGCAGGCCAGCGACCTGGCGTTGCACCAGCTGCTGGCCGAGCAGCCTTGCCTGAGCCTGCAACAGGTCCGCCAGCTACCCTGCTGGCTGGCCGGGCGCTTGCGTCGTGCCGCGCTTAGCCAGGGCTGGGTGCTGGCGCTGAGCTGGCAGGCAGATGGCGCCGGGCTGCTCCTGGTGGAGTGCGCGGAAGAGCTGGAGAGCGCCTGGCTGGCCTGGCTGCAGCCGCTATTGAACCAGTTGGCCAGTCTGGCGGGTGGGCAGCCAGCCAGCAGCCCGTTGCTGGTCAATGACCCGCAGCCCGCGCTGTTGCTGGATGCCGGCGGCCGGCCGCTGGCTTGCAACCCGGCCTTGCTGCGCCTGCTGGGCGAGCGGCCGTTTGCCGACTATGCGCAACTGCTGCCGGTCAATCATGCCGCCTTGCGGCGTGCCTGCTTGCAGCAGCAGCGTGCCATCGATGCGGTGGAGGCGCAGGATGGCGAGCGCAGCCTGGTCTGGTGCTTTATCCCCGAGCCGGCCGAAGGGCGTGTGCTGGCCCGTTGCCGGGAGGCCAGCGAGGAGTTGCGCAGTGCCCGCGAGGCGGCCCAGGCGCGTCGTCTGTACCGGCTGATCACCGAGAACACCACCGACCTGATTTCCCGGCATACCCCGGACGGACGCTTTCTGGATGCCTCGCCAGCCAGTTGGACCTTGCTGGGTTACTGGCCGGAGCAGTTACGTGGCAGTTCGGTGCGGCGCCTGTTGCACCGCCAGGATCGTCGCCTGCTGCGTCTGGCGGCCCAGGCGCTGGAACAGGATGGCTACCACACCATGACCATGCGCCTGCGCCATCGCCAGGGTCATTATCTGTGGTTTGAAACGGCCAGCCGGGCGATTCGCGAAACCTACACTGGGGCGGTGGTCGAGGTGGTCAGTGTGTCGCGGGATATCACCCTGCGCGTGCAGGCCGAAGAAAACCGCAGGCGTCTGGCCGAGGTGGTCGAGGCCAATACCGATCTGGTGCTGTTTATCGACGCAGCCGGCCAGCTCAGTTACCTCAACCCGGCGGCGCGGCGTGCCCTCGGCCTGGCCCACGGGGCGGCACTGCCGGCGCTGTGTGAGCTGTTGGCACCGGCGGTGCTGCAGCAGTTGCACGGCAGTGGTCGGCAGCTGGCCGAACGCGACGGCGTGTGGAGCAGCGAAGGGCAGTTGCGCGCTGCCAGTGGTGCCAGCCTGCCGGTCTCGCTGGTGTTGCTGGCACACCGTGCGGCGGGCGGGGAGCGCTACTACTCGCTGATTGCCCGGGACATGACCGAACGCGAGCTGCGCGAGGCGCAACAGCGTCGTCACCAGGACGAACTGGCGCACACCGCGCGGCTGGTCAGCCTAGGTGAGCTGGCTTCCGGGATCGCTCATGAAATCAACCAGCCGCTGGCAGCCGTGGTCAACTACGCGAGTGCCAGCCAGCGTTACTTGCAAAGCCTGGGGGACAATCCGCAGGCTGCCGAGCGCGTGGCCCAGGGGCTGGCGCGGATCACCGAGCAGGCCAACCATGCCTCCGAGGTGATCCGCCGTCTGCGCGCGTTCCTGCGCAAGGGCCAGCGGCGCATGCAGGCCCTGCAACCGGCCGAGCTGATCCATGAGGCGGTGCTGCTCTGCCAGTGGCAGGCCGGCAACAGCCAGATCAGCATCATCGAACAGGCCGAAGGGGCGCTGGGCTGCGTGTATGCCGACCGCGTGCTGCTCGAGCAGGTGCTGCTCAATCTGCTGCGCAATGCCATCGATGCCAACCGCGAGCACTGTGCCGGCCAGCCTTCGCAGATCGTCATCAGTGCGCGGGTGGAGCAGGGCAGCCTGTGCATGCGTGTCGAGGACCAGGGGCCGGGGGTGCCGGCCGAGGCGCTGGAGCACCTGTTTACGCCGTTCTACACCAGCAAGGCGGAAGGCCTGGGGCTGGGCCTGTCGATGAGTCGCAGTATCATCGAAGGCTTTGGTGGCTCGCTGGAGGCACGCCCAGGCGTCAGTGCCGGGCTGTGCCTGGAGTGCCGCCTGCCGCTGGTTCGTCAGGACCACGAACAATCATAAGAAGCCAGGAACACAGCGCATGAATCAGCAGGAACAACGCGTTTACGTGGTGGATGATGACCAGGGCATGCTCGACTCCACCGTCTGGTTGCTGGAGTCGGTCGGCCTGCGCGCGCTGCCATTCACCAGCGGCCAGGCCTTTCTGGCCGCCTGTGACGACCAATTGCCGGCCTGCGTATTGCTCGATGTGCGCATGCCGGGCATGGGCGGGCTGCACGTGCAGGAAGCACTGCGCCAGCGCGGTCTGAACCTGCCGGTCATTTTCGTCAGCGGGCATGCCGATGTGCCCATCGTGGTACGAGCCTTCAAGGCCGGCGCGGTGGACTTCATCGAGAAACCCTACAACGAGCAACTACTCCTCGACAGCGTGCAACAGGCGCTGGCCAGTCGCGCGCGCCCCGCGGGCGGCGGCGATGCACGGCTGGCCGAGGTGCAGGTGCGCCTGGACAGCCTCACTCCGCGTGAGCGCGATGTGTTGCTGCCGCTGGTGCGCGGTTACACCAATCGCGAAGTGGCCGAGCAACTGCAGATCAGCGTGAAGACCGTGGATCTGTACCGTTCGCGGGTCATGAAGCGCATGCAGGCGGAAAGCCTGCCAGAACTGGTGGGCATGGCGATTGCCGCCGGCCTGCTTGATCCGCTGGCCGTGCGTGACTAGGGCGGTTACTCACCGCGCTCGGCGGGCTTGAACTGGGCCAGGGCCTGGGCCATCAGCGCCTGTTCCAGACGCTCCGGCTGGTCGGGGCGGGCAAACAGGTAGCCCTGGAACAGCGTGCAGCCGGCCTCGACCAATGCCTGGTGCTGGGCACAGCTTTCCACGCCTTCGGCGACCACCTGCAGGTCCAGGCTACGGCCCAGGGCGAGGATGGTGCGCACGATGGCGGCATCATTGGGGTCGTCGAGCAGGTCGTGGATGAAACTGCGGTCGATCTTCAGGCGCGCCAGCGGCAGGCGCTTGAGGTAGCTGAGCGAGGAAAAGCCGGTGCCAAAGTCATCCAGGGTAAAGGCAACGCCATGCTGACGCAGGCGTTGCATGCGCTCGATCAGTCGCTCGGTGTCCTCCGCCAACAGGCTTTCCGTCAGCTCCAGTTCCAGGCCGGCGGCATGTGCGCCGCTGTGCTGCAGGCAGTCGAGCACTTCCTCGACAAACGCCTCATGGTGCAGTTGCGGCATGCTTACGTTGACCGCCAGGCGCAGGTGCGCCAGTTCCGGGCGTGCCTGCCAGCTGGCCAGGCGTTGGCAGGCCTGTTGCAGTAGATAGCGGCCCAGTGGGCGGATCAGCCCGGTGCTTTCCGCCAGCGGGATGAAGGCGCCGGGAGCTACCAGCCCCTGCTGCGGGTGCTGCCAGCGCGCCAGGGCTTCGGCGCCGACCACCCGACCTTGCACATCGACCTGCGCCTGGTAGTGCAGGATGAACTCGCCCGCGGCCAGGCCGCGGCGCATGTCGGCTTCCAGCTGGGTGCGGGCGAGCAGCTGGGCCTGCATGTGCGGATTGAAAAAGCGCAGGGTGTTGCGCCCGCCGGACTTGGCTTCATACATCGCCAGGTCGGCACGCTTGAGCAGGTCTTCCGGATTGCCGGCGGCATCCGAGAACAGCGCGATGCCGATGCTTGCTCCGCTGCTGCGTGGCTGGCCGAGTAATTCGTAAGGCTGACTGAGGGTGCCAAGCAGCTTGTTGGCCACCGTGCCGATTTCCGCCAGGGCCCGACTGCGTTCGCGCGGCAGGTTTTCCAGCATCAGCACGAACTCATCGCCGCCCAGGCGTGCCAGGGTATCGCCCTGGCGCAGACAGCTACTCAGGCGCTGGGCGACCTGCATCAGCAGCTGATCGCCAACCGCGTGGCCGAGGGTGTCGTTGATGTTCTTGAAGTGGTCCAGATCGATGAACAGCAGGGCGCCTTCCAGGCCGCTGCGCTGTTGCTGGGCCAGGGCGTGCTGCAGTCGTTCCTGCAGCAGGCGGCGGTTGGGCAGCCCGGTGAGCGAGTCGTAGAACGCCAGGCGGTGAATCTGCGCCTGGTTCTGCTTGTGCTCGCTGATATCGGTGGAGATGCCACACAGACCGATGACCTCGCCCTGGGCATTGCGCAAGGGCAGCTTGACCGTCAGGTAGACATGCACCCGGCTGTCGCCAGGCATGCAGAGGTTTTCTTCCAGCTCGATGCGCTGGCCATCGAGCAGAACACGGCGGTCGTTGTCGCGCAGCTGGGCTACGGTATGGCTGTCGAAGAACGCGCTGTCATCCAGGCCGAGGATCGTCGCCTGCGCCATGCCGTAGAGTTCGGCGATCTTGCGGTTGGCGTACTGGTAGCGCCCCTGGCGATCCTTGATGTAGATGCAGGCTTCGACGGTGTCGAGAATGGTGTTCAGGCGCTCTTCGCTGGCCTGTAGGTGGCGGGTCTTCTCCCTGACCTGCTGGCGCAGCCAGGCACTGGCCGCCAGGCTGACCAGCAGCAGTGCGGCGAGGCTGGCCAGCAGCCACCACAGCAGCGGCGGGATGAGCGGCTGCGCTGTGCTGCCGGTCCAGCGTTGCAGGATGCGTGTGTACGGCGAGTCCTCCATTGCCTGCCACTGGCGCAGGCGGGCTTCGATAGCGTTGAGCACGCCGGCCTGGCGCCCCTTGGCGCTGGCATAGAACAGGCGGGCCGGCATGAACATGATCGGCGTGCTGTGCAGCTGATAGTCACGTGCCTGGTAGTTGCCGTACTGGAAGTTGGCCACTGCGGCATCCACCTGCCCATCGCGGGCCAGGTTGAAGCCTTCCTGCAGGCTGGCTACCGGCACCAGTTCAGCCTGTACGGCGAAGGCGGCCAGTTGCTCGGCCAGATAATGCTGCTGCACCGAGCCTTGCAGTACGGCGATGCGTGCGCCTTGCAGGTCGAGTAGTGACTGCGCAGCCTGGCTCTTGTGGCTATACAGCTGCGACCAGCTGTAGAGCACCGGGGTGGTATGGAAGTCCATGACGCGACTGCGTTCTTCACTCCAGGCCACATCCGGCATCAGGTCGATGCGTCCGTCCTGCAAGGCCTGCAGGCATTCCTGCCACTGACAAGGCACGCGGTGCAGTTGCCAGCCTTCGGCCTGGGCGATTTCCTCGAGTAGCTCACCGAAGATGCCGCCCAGGGGGTGCTGGGCGTTGCTGATGACCTTGGGCGGGTTGTCATAGCTGCCCACGCGCAGCTGGAGTTGCGCCAGGAGCGGCGCAGGCAGGCCCAGCAGCAGGCAGCAAAGACAGGCGTGAAGCAGGCGCGGCAGCATGGCTCGAGACTCTCCAGTGGGTGTCTCAACTGTAGATGCTGGCTGGCGTTTTGCCTGTTTCAGGCGCTGCTGTCGCTGCCTTCTGCGCTGTCGAGATTGTCGCCACTGAATGCGCCCAGGCATTGCAGGCGATGGCTGCCAAGCCGCCAGCAATCCTCGCCAGGGTCATACTGTGCCGCGGCCAGTTCGGCCTGGTTGAACTGCCAGTGGCGTGCCTGGCTGCCATCCTGGCAGTCAATGCGCAGGGCCGGTTCGCCGCTTGGCGCGTAGTGGAACTGCCAGGCGTGCAGGTCGTCGATCAACAGCAGGTCGGCGCCTTGCAGGGCTTCACAGAGGGTCATGGGCATGCTCGGGCAGGCTCCGTGTAAAGGGGGCGCGATTGTAACCGCTGTGGCCGGCTCAGCGCCCCAGGCGACGCAACTCCGCTGACTCGACGATGCGCAGGCCGTCGCCCTGCTCCAGGGCCAGGCGCCAGAGCGCGCGGGCCAATACGCTGGCCTCGATGGCTTGCAGGTTGCCGGGCAGGTAGCGCAGCAGTGGCGCAGCCAGGCGTTCGGCCAGGCGCGGGCGGGCGCGCTCGCCGATCAGTAGCGAGGGGCGTACCAGGGTCAGCTGTGGCCAGCCCTGCTGGCTGAGCGCCTGTTCCACCTCGCCCTTGACCCGGTTGTAGAGCAGGCGTGAACCGGCATTGGCGCCCAGCGCACTGATCACCAGCAAATGGCGAACGCCCAGCGCACGGGCGCGTTCGGCAAACCCCAGCACCAGGGCTTTTTCCAGTGTCTGAAAGGTCTGGCTGTTGCCGGCATCGTGCAGTGTGCTGCCCAGACAGCAGAATGCGCTATCGAAAGGGCCTTGCAGCTGGGGCAGCAGGTCGAGCAGTTCACCTTGCGGGTTGCTCAGGCGTGGGTGTTCGGCGAGCGCGCGTCGGCTGGGTGCGACGACCTGGGTTACCGTTGGCTCGCTGAGCAGGCGATCCAGCAGGTGGCTGCCGCACAGCCCGCTGGCGCCGGCCAGCAGGATACGTTGGGGGGTGGGTTGCATGAAGGGGGCTCCGCCAGTCCGATGCCCTCAGTGTGGCATGTCCGAAGGGACTGTGGGTATGGCAGGGCGCCCGCCTGGGGCTGCCCGTCCAGAACGGTTGGATTCAGGTCCACTCGGTGAGCTTTTGGCCCTGCTTGTCGGTGAAAGCGCCGATGATGATCATGATCCAGTCGATCAGTGCCCAGATACCCAGGCCGCCGAGGGTCAGTAGTTGCAGGATGCCGGTGCCGATCTTGCCGACGTAGAAACGGTGGGCGCCGAAGCAGCCGAGGAAGAAGCACAGCAGGAAGGCCGGCAGAATGCGTTTTTCGCTCATCATCTGTCCTTGGATGAATATCAAGAAGGTAAATGGCCGCGCCGAAGCGCGGCACAGGCTAGCTTAAACGAAGCACAGGGTGAGCGGTTCGGCGACGTAGGCCGGCTTGGCCTCGCCTTCGATCTCCAGCACGGTGCGGGCCTTGAGCAGCCACTGGCCGGGATTTTTTTCCTGGGCGTCGAGCAGGCTCAGGCCGAGGCGAACACGCGCGCCGACCTTGACTGGCTGAATGAAGCGTACGCTGTCCAGGCCGTAGTTGACGGCCATCTTCAGGCCCTTGGGCAGCGGCATCAGGCCTTCCATGAGCTTGGGGATCAAAGACAGCGAGAGGAAGCCGTGGGCGATGGTGCAGCCGAAGGGGGTAAGTTTGGCCTTTTCCGGATCGACGTGGATGAACTGATGGTCACCGGTGCACTCGGCGAACTGGTTGACACGTTCCTGATCGATCTGAATCCAGTCGGAGAATCCAAGGTCCTTGCCCACGCAGGCAAGCAGTTCCTCGAGAGTAACGTATGGCATAGCGTCTCCTGGGGTGGTGCTGTTTGTTGTTTTTGTCTGGCGCGTCACTGCGCCTTTGCGCTAACAAATGCCAGTGCGCTGCGCTGAGGTCAAGCATTTGTTTGTGCGGCCATGGTCGCTAGGCGAGAAGCTGACCGAACGGCCTATAATGGCGTTTTAGAGCGTGGCGACCGGTTGAACGGGTTGCCCGAAGAGGAGGATGGTGCCGATGCTGTTGCGCGGTCTGACCACACTGGTGCTGTTTCAGTTGCTGGGCAGCATGCTCAGCGCGCTGCTGTTGCCGATGTTGCCCGGAGCGATTCTGGGCATGCTGCTGTTGTTCGTTTTTCTCATGCTGCGCCGCGAAGTGGGCGAGCCGCTGAGCGTGGCGGCCAACAGTCTGTTGCGCTACCTGCCGTTGCTGCTGGTGCCGCCCGCGGTCGGGGTGATGGTCTACGCGGCGGCGATCTGGGCTGATGCCTGGGCGATTGTCGGGGCGTTGGTCGTGTCGTTGCTGCTGTCGCTGCTGTTCTGTGGCTGGCTGATGCAGCGCCTGATCGAGCGCCAGCAGCAGGAGAAGCACGATGTTTGACGGCCAGGCGGCGTTGCGTGCATTGATTGATCATCCGCTGTTCTGTTTCGCGCTGACCCTGGCAGCCTACCAGCTGGCCCTGGCGCTGTATGAACGCACGCGCTGGGTGGTCATGCAGCCGGTGCTGCTGGCCATGCTCATGGTGATTCCGGTGTTGCTGCTGTGCGATATCGATTTTGCCCGTTATCGCGATGGCACCCAGTTGCTCAGCCTGTTTCTCGGCCCGGCCACTGTCGCCCTGGCGGTGCCGCTGTATCTCAACCTGCGGCGGATTCGCCAGTTATTCTGGCCGGTTGTGCTGACCCTGGTGATTGGCGGGCTGTTCGCCACCCTGGCAGGCGTAGGGCTAGCGTGGTGGTTCGGTGCCGATGACATGGTGCTGATGACGCTGCTACCCAAGTCGGTGACGTCGCCCATCGCCATGCTGGTGGCCGAGCAGATCGGTGGCGTGGCGGCGCTGGCGGCAGTGTTCGTGCTGATCACCGGGGTGCTCGGGGCGATCTTCGGCCCGCCCCTGCTGAGCTGGATCGGTGTGCGCCATCCGGCTGCGCGGGGCATGGCGCTGGGCATTACCGCGCACGCGGTAGGCACTGCCCAGGCTCTGCAGGAAAGCGAGGAGACCGGGGCGTTTTCCGCGCTGGCGATGAGCGTGCTGGGGGCGGCTACGGCCATTCTCCTGCCGCTGGCGGTACTCTTCTTGCGTTGACTGGGTGAGGTGCCAGCATGCTTCAGTCGTTACCGCTGTTCCCTCTGCAGACCGTGCTGTTTCCGGGCTGTCTGCTCGACCTGCAGCTGTTCGAGCCGCGTTACCTGGACATGCTCAGTCGCTGCCTGCGCCAGGGCAGTGGCTTTGGCGTGGTGGCGCTGCTGGAAGGGGGTGAAGTGGGCGCGTCGGCCCGGCGTCTGTCGGCCCTGGGCTGCGAGGCCGAGGTGTGCGACTGGCAGCAGTTACCCAACGGCCTGCTGGGGGTAAGGGTACGCGGCGCACGGCGCTTTCGTCTGCATGACTGGCAGGCGCAGCCCGATCAATTGCTGCTGGGCGACATCGACTGGCTGGCCGAGCAGGCAGATGTCGCGCTGCAGGCCGAGCACGAGGAGTTGTTGCTGCTGCGTGAAGCGCTAGCCTGTCATCCGCAGGTCGCTGATCTGCTGGCAGAGCGCCGCCCGCGTGGGCTGCAGGCGCTGACCTGGGAGCTGGCCTACCTGCTGCCGCTGCAGCGTGATGAAAAGCTGCGCCTGCTCGCCCAGGACGATCCGTGCGCGCGCTGTACGCAGTTGCGCGAACTGCTCGAACAGTTGCAGGGCTGATTCAGTAGCGATAGCGCAGCACGGCGGCGTCCAGCTGCCAACTGGCCAGGCCAGCCAGTACGACCAGCAGCAACGGCAGCAGGCCAAGCCACAAGCGGCGCGGCAAGGCGGGCAGGCGTTGTTGCTGTTGCATCAGGTATAGCCCGCCGGCACAGCAGAACATGGCCAGCAGCGCGCCGGCGAGGATGTCGCTGGGCCAGTGTACGCCCAGGTACAGGCGTGACAGCGCGATGGCTGTGGCGGGTAGCGCGGCGATCGCCAGCCAGGTCAGGCGCAGGCGGGCCGGCTGGCCGCGTCCGGCCAGAACCCCCAACACCAGGCACAAGGCGAAGGCCGCGGCGCTATGGCCGCTGGGCATGCTGTGAGTTTCCAGAGCCTGTTGCAGTACATCCGGGCGGCTGCGCGCCAGTAACAGTTTCAGGCCGGCATTGCTCAGCGCGCAGCCAATCAGCACGATGGCCGCCCACAGCGCGGCCTGGCGCTGGCGTGCCGCCGTCAGCAGTGCGACCAGCAGCAGGCCGGCCAGCAACTGGCTGCGCAGGTCGCCCAGGCGGGTTAGCCAGACCATCCAGCTGTCCAGCCAGGGTTGGCGCAGGCTTTGTACCAGGTGCATCAGTCCGCGGTCGAAATCCTCCAGCCATGGCCAACCCAGGAGCAGGCCGAGCAGGCCGGCCAGGGCCAGCAGTGCGCAGAGCAGGCTGGCCTGGCGCCGTTCGCGCAGGCTGGCCTGGGCGGCGATCAGCAGCAAGCCCAGTAGACCCAACGCGAGCAGGCCGGCCTGTTGCCAGAAGCTGCTGCTCAACGGCAGGCGCAAGGCAGCGCCGGTGGCCCAGCCGGGCAGCAGGTAGGCCACGGCCCAGCCGGCCGAGGCCAGCAGGCTGATGGCCAGGAACTGGCCGGCGGGCAGGCGCAGCATGCCGGCGGTCATGGGTAGCAGCGGGCGCAGCGGGCCGATGAAGCGGCCGACCAGCAGGCTGGCCATGCCGTAGCGCTGCATGTACTGCTCGGCGCTGTGCAGCGCTTGCGGATGATCGCGCAGCCAGGGCAGGCGCTGGAGGCGTGCCTGGCAGCTGCGCCCCAGGGTGTAGGACAGCAGATCGCCACACAGCGCGCCCGCCCAGGCCCAGAGCAATGTCTGGGCGAGCGACAGATGACCGCTGCCGGCCAGCGTCGCCACGCCAAACAGCAGCACCACGCCTGGCAGGAGGATGCCGACGATGGCCAGGCATTCCAGCAGGGCAATGGCAAAGATCGCCAGCGCCAGCCATTGCGGATGGCTGGCGAGCAGTGCGTGGGCTGCGTTCAGCCAGTCGCTCATGGCGGCGTCTCCAGCCATTGATAGTCATGCCCGGCACGCTGGCCGCGGCGCAAGGGATTGCGCGTGCAGCAGGCGGCATAGTCGGCGTCGACGAAACGGTAGGGCAGGTGCTCGTCACGGCCAGGGGGAATGCCCAGGCGCTGGGTCTGGATGATGGCGCGTGGGCGCAGTCCCAGGTCGCTGACGAACAGGCGCTGGGTGTCGAAGGGCTGGGCGTTCCACTCGCTGACCTTGAGCCCGAGGGCGCGGCAGAGCAGGGTCTGTCCGGCACACAGGCGCTCGACAGACCGCGCTCGCCCTTGCCGGTCAGGATTGTTGTGCTGCATGCGCGTCAGGGCTTGGGCGTCGCTCAGCACGTCCTGCCAGGGATAAGCAGACTTGATCAGTACCGCATTGCCGGGGCCGGCGGCGCTGAAGTTCAGTGAATCGCCACCGCGTGCGTAGTACATGTAGATATATCCGCCGTCCATGAACAGCGCGCGGCGCTTCTCGGTGTAACCCAGCGAGGCATGGCTGCCTTTCTCGGCCAGATAGTAGGCTTCGGTTTCGATGATCCGCGCGCTCAGCCACAGGCCGTTGTGGTAATGGCGGATCACCTTGCCCAGCAAGGCCTGGGCCAGGCACTGCGCGTCACGTTGGAAGAAACTGGCCGGCAGGGGGCGGTCGATACGAGAAGAACAGCTCATGCAGGGGTCCCGAAGGGGGCGGCAGGCGCGGATTATACCGATTGGCGGCAGCGCTTGCTGCTGTGCAGCCTGGTGCCGCGCTGGGTATACTCAGCGGCTTTCTCCGACGTTCGTCCAGCGAGACCGACCCGATGACCGAGACCGTACTCGACTACATGACCCGCCTGGGACGTGCCGCCCGCGAGGCCTCGCGTCAGCTGGCGCGGGCCAGTACCGCGCAGAAGAATCATGCCCTGCTGGCTGCCGCCGAGGCCCTGGATGCCGAGCGCGAAGCGCTGTTGCAGGCCAATCAACTGGATCTGCAGGCTGGCCGGAAAAACGGGCTGGATGAGGCGATGCTGGATCGCCTGGCGCTGACCCCGGCACGCATCGACGACATGATCGAAGGCCTGCGCCAGGTGGCCGCCCTGCCGGACCCGATCGGCGAGATCCGCGACATGCGCTACATGCCCTCGGGTATTCAGGTCGGCAAGATGCGCGTGGCGCTGGGGGTGATCGGCATCATCTATGAGTCGCGTCCCAACGTGACCATCGATGCGGCCAGCCTGTGCCTCAAGTCCGGCAATGCCACCATTCTGCGCGGCGGCTCGGAGGCCATCCATTCCAATCAGGCGATTGCCCGCTGTGTGCAACAGGGTATCGCCGCTGCCGGCTTGCCGGCTGCCGTGGTGCAGGTGGTGGAAACCACCGATCGGGCGGCCGTGGGTGCGCTGATCAGCATGCCCGAGTATGTCGATGTGATTGTGCCGCGTGGCGGCAAGAGCCTGATCGAACGCATCAGCCGCGAGGCGCGCGTACCGGTAATCAAGCATCTGGATGGCGTCTGCCATGTCTATATCGACCAGGCTGCCGATCTGGACAAGGCGGTGCGCGTGGCTGACAACGCCAAGACTCAGCGCTATGCGCCGTGCAATACCATGGAAACGCTGCTGGTGCATCGCGCCATCGCTGCGCGCGTACTGCCGCCGCTGGGCGAGATCTACCAGACCAAGGGGGTGGAGCTGCGTGGCTGTGCGGCGACCCGCGAGCTGCTGGGCAGTGCGGTGCTGGCGGCCAGCGAGGATGACTGGTTTGCCGAATACAACGCGCCGATCCTGGCAATCCGTATTGTCGATTCGCTGGAAGCGGCCATCGAGCACATCAATCACTACGGCTCGCAGCACACCGATGCGATCATCACCGAGAACTTCAGTGATGCGCGGCGCTTCCTTGCCGAAGTTGATTCCAGTTCGGTGATGGTCAATGCCTCGACACGCTTTGCCGATGGCTTTGAATATGGCCTGGGCGCAGAAATCGGAATCTCCACCGACAAGCTGCATGCGCGCGGCCCGGTCGGCCTGCACGGCCTGACCAGCGAGAAATACGTGGTGTTCGGCGACGGCCACGTACGCAGCTGATGAGCCGTCGCATCGGCCTGCTCGGCGGCACCTTCGACCCCATCCATATCGGCCACCTGCGGGCGGCCGTGGAAGTGGCCGAGTTGCTGCAGTTGCAGGAGTTGCGCCTGCTGCCCAGTGCACGGCCACCGCATCGCCAGGCACCGCAAGCCAGTGCCGAGCAGCGCCTGGCGATGGTTCGCCTGGCCGTGCAGGACCTGCCGCCGTTGTGCGTGGATGATCGCGAGCTGTCTCGGCAGGCCCCGTCCTATACCTATGACACGCTGTGTTCGCTGCGCAGTGAGCTGGCTGCGCAGGACAGCCTGCTGCTGGTGTTGGGCTGGGATGCCTTCTGCGGCCTGCCGAGCTGGCACCGCTGGACGGAGTTGCTGGAGTTGTGCCACATCCTGGTGTTGCAGCGCCCGGATGCCGACAGCGACGCGCCCGAAGTGCTGCGCGACCTGCTGGCGGCGCGCAGTGTGGCCGACCCTGGGCAACTGCAAGGGCCGGCCGGACAGATTGCCTGTGTCTGGCAGACCCCGCTGGCGGTGTCGGCCACGCAGATTCGCTATTTGCTGGCAGAGAACCGCTCGGTGCGCTACCTGGTGCCCGATGCCGTACTCGCCTATATCCAGCAGCACGGACTGTACCGTGCTGCTCATTGAACCGAGGTAACGATGCAAAACGAACAACTGCTCCAGCTGGCGATCGCCGCCCTGGAAGATCTCAAGGCCAAGGACATCACGACCATCGATGTGCGCGGTAAGACCAGCATCACCGATTTCATGGTGATTGCCAGCGGTACCTCCGGGCGCCACGTCAAGTCGCTTGCCGAGAACGTGCTGGAGAAGGTTAAGGAACAGGGTGTGCGGCCGGTCGGCAACGAAGGCCTGGATGGCGGCGAATGGGCGCTGCTCGACCTGGGTGACGTGGTTGTGCATGTCATGCAGGAAGCTACCCGCGAGTTCTATGACCTGGAGCGTCTGTGGCAGGGCGCCGAACAGAGCCGCGCGCAACACCTAGAGTAACACGGCCGTGCGCATCAGGCTGATCTGCGTGGGCTCGCGCATGCCGCGCTGGGTGGAAGACGGCTGGCAGGAATATGCCAAGCGCCTGCCGCCCGAGCTGCCTCTGGAACTACTGGAAATACCCCTGCACACGCGCAGCAAGAATGCCGATGTGGCCCGGCTGATCCGCCAGGAAGGTGAGGCCATGCTGGCCAAGGTGCAGCCGGGGGAACGCATCGTCACTCTGGAAGTCCAAGGGCGACCCTGGAGTACCGAGCAGTTGGCCGAGCAGTTGGCGCGCTGGCGCCTCGAGGCGCGCAACGTCAACCTCATGGTCGGCGGTCCGGAAGGGCTGGCGCCGGAGGTCTGTGCGCGCAGCGAGCAGCGCTGGTCGCTGTCGCCGCTGACCCTACCCCATCCGCTGGTGCGTATCCTGCTGGGTGAGCAGATCTACCGGGCCTGGACCGTACTCAACGGCCACCCCTACCACAAGTAAGCGCCGATGCCGCAGCCGATCCGCCTCAAGGACCACGAACGCGATGCCCGCCTGGTGAAACGCCGGGTGCTGGTCAGTGCCGCGGTGGTGCTGCTGATGATGAGCGTGCTGCTGGCGCGTATGTATTACCTGCAGGTGGTGCAATACGAGTATCACTCGACCCTGGCGGAAAACAACCGCATCCATGTGCAGCCGATTCCGCCGACTCGCGGGCTGATCTACGACCGCAACGGGGTGATCCTGGCGGACAACCGGCCCAGCTTCAGCCTGACCCTGACCCGCGAGCGTGCCGGCGACTGGCAGCAGGTGCTGGATCAGGTGGTCGAGGTGCTTGAATTGGGCGAGGAAGAGCGTGCCTTGTTCGAGCGGCGCACTCGCCAGGGACGCCGGCCTTTCGAGCCGGTGCCGATCATGTTCGAGTTGTCGGAAGAGCAGATCGCGCGGATCGCCGTCAATCAGTTTCGTTTGCCCGGCGTCGACGTGGCGGCGCAACTGGTCCGCCATTACCCGCTCAAGGAGCATTTTGCCCATTCGGTGGGGTATGTCGGGCGGATCAATGAACAAGAGCTGAAAAACCTCGATCCGACCAATTACAGCGGCACCCACCATATCGGCAAGACGGGGCTGGAGAAATTCTACGAAGATCAGTTGCATGGTCAGGTGGGCTACGAGGAGGTTGAGACCAATGCCCGTGGCCGGGTGCTGCGGGTACTCAAGCGTACCGACCCCAAGCCGGGGGCTGATCTGCACCTGACCCTGGATGTACGCCTGCAGGAAGCTGCCGAAGAGGCGCTGGGCGGTCGACGTGGTGCCATCGTGGCGATCCAGCCGGACAGCGGCGAAGTGTTGGCGATGGTCAGCCAGCCGAGCTTCGATCCCAACCCCTTCGTCACCGGCATCGGTTTCAAGGCTTATGCCGAGTTGCGCGACTCCATCGACCGGCCGCTGTACAACCGTGTGTTGCGCGGCCTTTACCCGCCGGGTTCGACGATCAAGCCAATGGTCGCTGCGGCGGGGCTGGATGCCGGGGTGATTACCCGCAGTTCGCGGGTCTTCGATCCGGGCTTCTTCCAGCTGCCCAACCATAGTCACAAGTACCGCAACTGGAATCGCAATGGCGATGGCTGGGTCGATATGGAACTGGCCATTGCCCGCTCCAACGACACCTACTTCTACGATCTGGCCAACCGGTTGGGTATTGATCGTCTGCACCAGTACATGAGTGCCTACGGTTTTGGTCAGCGCGTGGCGCTGGATATGTACGAGGAAACCGGCGGATTGATGCCGTCGCGCGAGTGGAAGCGCAACCGCTATCGCCAGGCCTGGTACCCGGGGGAAACGCTGATCCTCGGTATTGGCCAGGGCTATATGCAGGCCACGCCCTTGCAGTTGGCCCAGGCCACGGCGCTGGTGGCTACCCGCGGTCGGTGGATTCGCCCGCACCTGGCGCGCAGCCTGGATGGCACGCCGCCGGTCGACGCCAAGCCGATGCCGGATATCGTCTACCGCGATCCACGTACCTGGGACCTGATTCGCCAGGGCATGGAGGCGGTGTTGCACAGTCCGCGCGGCACCGCCAACAAGGTCGGTGCGGCGTCGCTCTATCGGATTGCCGGCAAGAGCGGCACGGCGCAGGTGGTGGCGATCAAGCAGGGCGAGAAGTATGACCGCAACAAGGTGGCTGAACGGCATCGTGACCATGCGCTGTTTATTGCCTTCGCGCCGGCCGAAGCACCGCAGATTGCCGTGGCGGTCATGGTCGAGAACGGCGAATCGGGGTCGGGTGTGGCGGCGCCGGTGGCCAAGGCGGTGATGGATGCCTGGCTGCTCGACGAGCAGGGCCAGCTTAAGGCCGAGTATGCCGCTGCGCTGCCTGGCGCCGGGAGCAAGCCATGAATATGACGGGTAACTTCGATCGAACCATTTCCCAGGAGGATGTGCTCAAGCGACGTGCCAGCCTGCTGCAGCGCCTGCACATCGACGGCATCCTGTTGCTGTTGCTGGTCACTCTGGCCTGTGCCGGCTTGTTCATCCTCTATTCGGCGAGTGGCAAGAACTGGGAGCTGCTCTATAAACAGGCCAGCTCTTTTGCCATCGGCCTGGCGGCCATGCTGGTGATTGCCCAGATCGAGCCGCGCTTCATGGCGCGCTGGGTGCCGCTGGCCTACCTGGGTGGCTTGTTGTTGCTGGTCTGGGTGGAGTTGTTCGGCTACACGGCGATGGGCGCGACCCGCTGGATTCATATTCCTGGGGTGATGCGGTTCCAGCCCTCCGAGCTGATGAAAATCATCATGCCGATGACCATCGCCTGGTATCTGGCGCGGCACAACCTGCCGCCGCGCCTCAAACATATCGCCATCAGCCTGGTGCTGATCGGCATGCCGGTGGTGCTGATTGCCAAGCAACCTGATCTGGGAACTTCGTTGCTGATCCTGGCCGCTGGCGTGTTCGTGCTGTTTGTCGGAGGGCTGCGCTGGCGCTGGATGCTGGGTGCGTTGGCCGCCGCCGTGCCGCTGGCTGTCGCGCTGTGGACCTTCTACATGCACGACTATCAGAAGCGCCGGGTGCTGACCTTTCTCGACCCGGAGAACGATCCCTTGGGGGCTGGCTGGAACATTATTCAGTCCAAGGCCGCCATTGGCTCGGGGGGCGTGTGGGGCAAGGGCTGGTTGCAGGGCACCCAGTCGCATCTGGATTTTTTGCCGGAAAGCCACACGGACTTTATCATTGCCGTGCTTGGCGAAGAGTTCGGCATGGTCGGTATCGCTATTTTGTTGTTGCTGTACCTGCTATTGATTGCTCGTGGCCTTATGATCACCGCCCAGGCGCAGACGCTGTTTGGCAAGTTGCTGGCGGGCAGCCTGACCCTGACCTTTTTCGTCTATGTGTTTGTCAACATCGGCATGGTCAGTGGCCTGTTGCCCGTCGTGGGGGTGCCCTTGCCCTTCATCAGCCTGGGAGGAACTTCGCTGGTGACGCTGCTGTCCAGTTTCGGGATTTTGATGGCGATCCATACCCATCGCAAATGGATTGCCCAGGTTTGAAAGAGTGCAGAATTTGAACGGAAATTGGCTTTTACAGGTGCGTCGCGGCGCCCTGGCATTGTTGGTCGGCCTAGGTCTGCAGAGTGCTGCGCAGGCGGCTGACTACAGTGGTGTACCTGCCGTCGAGCAATTCATCGAGCAGATGACCCGTGAACATGGCTTTGCCGGCGAGCAATTGCAGCGGCTGTTTGCCCAGGCAGAGCGCAAGCAGGCCATTCTCGACGCCATTTCGCGCCCCGCCGAACGGGTCCGCCCCTGGAGCGAATACCGGCCGATTTTCATTACCGAAGCACGCATTCAGAAGGGCCAGGCGTTTGCCCGTCAGCATGCCAAGGCGCTGGCGCGTGCCGAGCGCGAATATGGCGTGGCCGCCGAGGTTATTGTGGCGATCATTGGTGTGGAAACCTTCTACGGTGGCAATACCGGCAGCTGGCGGGTGCTCGATGCACTGTCCACACTGTGTTTCGACTATCCGCCGCGTGCGCCGTTCTTCTGCCAGCAGTTGCGCGAGTTTCTCCTGCTGACCCGTGAGGAGCAGGTTGACCCGCTCAGCCTCAAGGGCTCCTATGCCGGGGCCATGGGCTTGCCGCAGTTCATGCCGGGCAGCTTCCGTGCCTATGCGGTGGATTTTGATGGTGATGGGCATATCAATATCTGGACCAATCCGGTGGATGCCATTGGCAGTGTCGCCAGCTACTTCAAGGCGCACGGCTGGAAGAGCGGTGAGCCGGTGGTCAGTCGTGCCGAACTGCGCGACGCCTCCGCCGTCGATGCGCTGAGCCCTGGGCTGGACGCGACCAGTACGGTCGGCAAGCTGCGCGCCTTGGGCTGGCGTAGCCAGGACGTACTGCGTGATGACCTGCCGGTGACGGCATTCCGTCAGGATGGAGCCGAAGGTGTCGAGTACTGGATGGGCCTGCCCAACTTCTTCACCATCACCCGCTACAACCGCAGCCTGATGTACGCCCTGGCGGTGCATCAGCTGTCTGAGGAAATTGCCCGCCGAGGTATTCGATGAGCCGTCGCCTGAGCCTGAGCCTGCTGGCTTTCAGCGTGCTGCTGGCGAGTTGCACCACCAGCCGTACCCCACAGCCTGTGGCGCCGGTAGCCCAGGGTGGGGTGATCTCCGGTCCCGGTAACTACCAGCGTCCTTCGCGGGATGGTGCGCCCTGGTGGGACGTTGATGTATCGCGCATTCCCGATGCGGTACCCATGCCCCATTACGGCAAGTTCAAGGCCAATCCCTATACGGTTTTCGGGCAGACCTACTACCCGATCAGTGATGCGCGCAATTATCGCGCCACGGGTATTGCCTCCTGGTACGGCACCAAGTTTCACGGGCAGGCCACTGCCAATGGCGAGGCTTATGACCTGTACGGCATGACCGCAGCGCACAAGACCCTGCCGTTGCCCAGCTACGTGCGGGTGACCAACCTGGAGAATGGCCGTACGGTGATCCTGCGCGTCAATGACCGCGGGCCGTTCTATTCCGACCGCATCATCGACCTGTCGTTTGCCGCCGCCAAGAAGCTCGGTTATGCCGAGAGTGGTACGGCACGGGTCAAGGTCGAAGGCATCGATCCGCACCAGTGGTGGGCCCAGCAGGGGCGTCCGGTGCCCATGGTCCTGGCCCAGCCGCAGCAGGTTGCGCAACCCCTCACCAGTCAGGTGCAGAGCGCCCCGCAGGCGGCTGCCCCGCTGGCGGTCGAGCAGTACACGCCACCGCCCCAGCAACATGCGGCTGCCGTGCTGCCGGTGGAAGTCGACGTAAAAAAAAACGCTTTACCCGCAGCCTCTGGCCTGTATCTCCAACTGGCAGCCTTCGCCAATCCCGACGCTGCCGAGCTGCTCAAAGCCAAGTTGAGCGCAGCCGTGAGTGCGCCGGTCTTGATCAGTTCGGTGGTGCGCAACCAGCAGATACTGCACCGCGTGCGGCTCGGGCCCTTGTCCAGCCAGAGCGAGGCTGAACGCCTGCGTGACGACCTGAGCCTGGCCAACTTCGGCCTGGCCACCCTGGTGCGTGGCGATTGAGTTTTTCCATGCCCTTGTGCAGGCCTTGGCCTGGGCAGGGGTGCTGTCCCGCTGACCCTTAGAGAGAACGATGAACATTCTGACCCTTGGCAAATCCCTTCTGCTGACCCTGTCCCTGAGCCTTGCCGGCCTGGCCCAGGCCAGCGCCCCGGCACTGCCGGCCGCGCCGCAGCTGGCGGCCAAGTCCTACGTGCTGATGGATGCCGCCAGCGGCAAGGTGCTGGTGGAAAACAATGGCGACCAGCGCCTGCCGCCCGCCAGCCTGACCAAGCTGATGACCGCCTACATCGCCACCCTGGAAATCCGTAACGGCAAGATCGGCGAGCAGGACATGGTGACTGTCAGCGAAAAGGCCTGGCGTACCGGCGGCTCGCGCATGTTCATCCAGGTCAACAGCCAGGTCAGCGTCAGCGACCTGCTGCACGGCATCATCATCCAGTCCGGCAACGATGCCAGTGTGGCGATCGCCGAGTACATTGCCGGCAGCGAGGAAGCCTTCGCTGACATGATGAATGCCACTGCGCAGCGCCTGGGCATGCACAACACGCATTTCGTCAATGCCACGGGCCTGCCAGACCCCAACCACTATTCCAGCGCGCACGACATGGCCATCCTGGCGCGGGCAATCATCCTCGAAGACCCCGAGCACTATGCGATCTACTCGCAGAAGGAGTTCTTCTGGAACAACATCAAGCAGCCCAACCGCAACCTGCTGCTGTGGCGCGACAAGACGGTCGATGGCCTGAAGACCGGGCATACCGAGGAGGCCGGCTTCTGCCTGGTGGCGTCAGCGGTGCGTGACAACGCACGGATGATCACTTCGGTATTCGGTACGGTCAGCGAGCAGGCGCGTGCCGCGGAAACTCAGAAACTACTGACCTACGGCTTCCGCTTCTTCGAAACCAAGACCTTCTTCCAGAAAGGCGCCGAGCTGGCCCAGGCGACGGTCTGGAAAGGTACGACACGCCAGGTCAAGGCCGGCTTGGCCGAAGACCTCAGCCTGACCCTGCCCAAGGGCCAGATGGCCCAGTTGCAGGCCGGCATGCTGCTCAACCCGCAGCTGGAAGCTCCCATCGAAGCCGGTCAGGTGATTGGCAAGGTTGAGGTCAAGCTGGGCGAGCAACTGGTGCACAGTAGCGATCTGGTGGCCCTGGAAGCAGTTGAGCAGGGTGGTTTCTTCCGCCGTCTGTGGGACAGCGTACGACTGTTCTTCTTCAACCTGTTCAACTGAGGTCGCATGGACGCCCTGCGGGGCGTCCGGCAAACTTGCCCGGGCCTGCTTGCAATCGGCCAGGCACGCCCCCATTTGCTGTCTACCCGACAGCCCCTTGCCAACAGGCCACAAGCCTGCAGAAGTCATGAACGATACCGACGTACAAGCTCCGAAAATCGAGTTCCCCTGCGAGCGCTACCCGATCAAGGTGATCGGCGAGGCGGGCGAGGGCTTCACCGAGCTGATCATCGAGGTGATGCAGCGCCATGCGCCGGATTTCGATGCCGGCAGCCTGGTGATCCGCGATAGCCGCAATGGTCGCTTCCTGTCCGTGCAGGTGCTGATTACCGCCACGGGTGTCGAGCAGTTGCAGGCCATCCATGTCGACCTGCGCGCCACCGGGCGCGTGCACATGGTGTTGTGATGGACGGCGCGCCGCTGCCCCCGTTGGGCGTGCGCGATCTGGGGCTGCAGCCCTATCTTCCCACCTGGCAGGCGATGCAGCGCTTCACGGATGCGCGCGGCCCCGAGACGCCTGACGAAATCTGGCTGTTGCAGCATCCGCCGGTATTTACCCAGGGCCAGGCCGGCAAGGCCGAACACCTGCTGTTCCCTGGCGATATTCCGGTGGTGCAGGTCGATCGCGGTGGTCAGGTGACCTACCACGGTCCGGGGCAGCTGGTGGCTTACCTGCTGCTCGATGTGCGCCGCAAGGGTCTCGGCGTACGGGAGCTGGTCAGCCGTATCGAGCAGAGCCTGGTCGCCTTGCTGGCCGAATATGGCGTCAGTGCCGCGCCACGTGCCGATGCGCCGGGGGTGTATGTGGGCGCGGCGAAGATCGCCTCGCTGGGCCTGCGCATCCGCCGCGGTTGTTCTTTCCATGGCCTGGCACTCAACCTCGACATGGATCTGCAGCCGTTCAGTCGTATCAACCCCTGTGGCTATGCGGGCATGGCCATGACTCAGTTGCGCGAGCTGATCGACGCCCCGGTGGATTTCGCCAGGGTCAGTGGCCAATTGCGCGAACAGCTCGTCACACACCTCGATTACCCAGTACAGCAGACCCTCGCGGGCGGTATCGAATCCCTATGAGTAGTGAAAACCCCGCCGGCAAGCCGGCCAAAGTCGAAGCTGGCGTCAAGCTGCGCGGTGCCGAGAAGGTCGCGCGTATTCCGGTGAAGATCATTCCCACCGACGAGTTGCCGCGCAAGCCGGACTGGATTCGCGTGCGCGTGCCGGTGTCGGCCGAAGTCGACCAGATCAAGAGCACGCTGCGCCAGCACAAGCTGCACAGCGTCTGCGAGGAAGCTTCCTGCCCGAACCTGGGCGAGTGCTTCTCCAGTGGCACCGCGACCTTCATGATCATGGGCGATATCTGTACAAGGCGCTGCCCGTTCTGCGATGTCGGCCATGGCCGGCCCAAGCCGCTCGACCCCGACGAGCCGCGGAACCTGGCCAAGGCGATTGCCGACATGCGCCTGAAGTACGTGGTGATCACCTCGGTCGACCGGGATGATCTGCGTGATGGCGGGGCTCAGCATTTTGCCGACTGCCTGCGCGAGATTCGCCGCCTGTCGCCGAGCATCCAGCTGGAAACCCTGGTGCCGGACTACCGTGGGCGCATGGAGATTGCTCTGGATATCACCGCCAGCGAGCCGCCGGATGTGTTCAACCACAACCTGGAGACCGTGCCGCGGCTGTACCGTGCTGCGCGTCCCGGCTCCGACTTCGAGTGGTCGCTGGACCTGCTGGAAAACTTCAAGAAGCGCGTGCCAGGGATACCGACCAAATCCGGGTTGATGCTCGGCCTGGGCGAGACCGACGAGGAAGTGCTGGAGGTCATGCAGCGCATGCGCGAGCACGAGATCGACATGCTTACCTTGGGTCAGTATCTACAGCCGTCACGCAGTCACATGGCCGTGCAGCGCTTCGTGCATCCGGACACCTTTGCCTGGTTTGCCGAGGAAGGTGCACGCATGGGCTTCAAGAATGTGGCCTCCGGCCCGCTGGTACGCTCCTCCTACCATGCCGACCAGCAGGCGCACGGCGGCGGCTGCAAGTAGCCTCAGTGCAGCCCGTAGCGACTGAGCTCCAGTGCGGAGAGCAGTCGCGGGCTGTGCGGGGCGATGGCCTGCATGTCGCGGAACAGCTGTGCGGAAACGCCCATTTCGCGCAGGTAGTGCTGCGGGTTGTAGCGCTGCTGGCGGGCCTGCTCGGCGCCCAGGCTGGAGTCGCCACCCGGATAGGCGGGGCGATGCAGGCCTACCGCACCGCGTATGGTGCGTGACTGCCCGGCAGCCAGCAGGTAGACACAGCTGCCCTGGCACACCGCGTTGGACGCTACCAGCGCAACAAAACCGGTTTCGCGCAGCAGGCGGCCCATGCGCAGGGCTTCCGGCACGCTGCCGCCAATGCTGTCGAGCAGCAGTAGTTTCTGCTGGTAGTGCCCCGGGTGGTCGCGCAGCCCCTTGAGCAGGGTTTCGTAGTCGCCTGGCGCGATGTCGGCGGAAACCTTGGCCACCAAGACTCGTCCCAGGCGCTGGTGATCCACCGGCAGCACTTCGACCTGGGCCAGTGCAGGCGACAGGCCAAGGCTGCTCAGGACAAACAGAACAAGGGTGGGAATACGCAACATGACGGATGGGCCTCCTCGGCGCGGCAGTGGCTCCGGCATGTTACGTGTTGCGCGGGTGAGCGACTAGCTGGCCGGCAGGCTGTGACGCAGACGATGCGCGCTGCCCAGCGCGGTCACCACGAACAGACCGGCGGCCAGGCTCAGTGCCAGGGGCAGGCCGTGGCTGGCCAGGCCCATCAGCGCGCCACTGAGCAGCGGCCCACTGAGACTACCCACGCCCCACAGCAGGCCGACACAGGCGTTGGCGGTAACCAGGTCCTGGCCCCGGAAGTCCTGGCCAATCAGGACCAGGGCCAGGGTGTATACGCCGCCGGCTACCGCGCCGAGCAGTGCCAGGCTTGGCCAGAGCAGCCAGGGGTGTTGCATAAGCCAGGGCAGTGCCATGCCCAGCAGCAGGACCAGCGTCCCGCAGGTCAGGTGCAGGCGGCGGCGGTCCAGGCGATCCGACAGCCAACCCAGCGGCACCTGGCAGAGCATGTCGCCGAGCAGGATCAGCGTGGCCATGAAGGCCGCCGCGGCCACCGCATAGCCATGGCCGCTGGCATAAACCGGGAACAGCGACAGCACCACGCTATCGAAGAAGGCGAAGAACAGCACACCCATGCACAGCGCCGGGGCTACTCGGAAGAAGCCCATCAGGGAGAAACTGCGCGTAGCGTGTGCGGCAACCTGCCCCCAGCCGGCCGGCAGATAGGCATAGACCAGTAGCAGCGCGAGCAGATTGGCCAGACTGACCAGGCCGATCAGCCAGGGGCTGGCGGCGCCGAACAGACCGATCATCGCCGGGCCGACCAACTGGAAACCGGTGAAGCAGGCGGCATACAGCGCTACCACCTGACCGCGGCGCGCCTCGCTGCACAGTTCGTTGACCCACGACTCGCCGAGAATGACCAGGATGCCCATGGCCAGGCCCAGGCCCAGGCGCGCCAGGCCGAGCAACCAGGCCGAGGGCTGTGGCCATTCCAGGGCGGCGCAGCACAGCAGGGCCACGGCAAAGCTGCCCAGGTACAGGTGTCGGCCGTTCAAGCGGCGCTGCAATGGATTGATCAGCAGCGCGGCGATGAT
The DNA here is from genome assembly GCF_002835605.1 of Pseudomonas fluvialis. NCBI lineage: Bacteria > Pseudomonadati > Pseudomonadota > Gammaproteobacteria > Pseudomonadales > Pseudomonadaceae > Pseudomonas > Pseudomonas fluvialis. The sequence continues at coordinate 220,118 of NZ_PIYS01000027.1, forward strand.
CATCCCGGCGGCGGGCAGCGCACTGAACAGGCCGATCAGCCAGGGACTGGCGCCGTCCTCGTGCAGACGCAGGGAAACCAGGGGCAGGGTGGCGCCCATGCTCAGACCGACCACCGAAACGGCGAAGATCAGCAGGGCCAACAGATAGTTACGCATCAAAAGACTCCCACCCGGATGCGGACAGCCGGGCTTGCGACAGACAGGCAAGGTAGGGCCGGCAGCGGCGCCGGCGCGGCTCAGGCGTAGCCGGCGGGAGGCGAGAAGGTGAAGGCGAACAGTACGCTGCGACGACGACGCAGCAGGGCGTCGCGTGGCCACTCACGGCTGGCCATGGCTTGCAGGGCCAGGACCACGTAGAAGGACAGTGAGCAGAGCAGCGACATGACGAAAGACGCAGGGTTGTTCAGCGGGCGGCGAGTGTAGCCGGTTGCGCAGGTCAGGCCAAGCCTTGCCGGCAGTGCCGGCAAGGCGAAGCGCGTTAGGCGCTGAAGTAGGCGAGCTTGACCACGAACAGTGCAGAGAGGATCCACAGCGCCGGGTTCAGCTGGCGCCACTGGCCGGCCAGCAGCTTGATGGCGGTCCAGGCGATGAAGCCGAAGGCGATGCCGTTGGCGATCGAGAAGGTCAGCGGCATGGCCAGCGCGGCGACCACCACCGGGGCGGCAACCGACAGGTCGTCCCAGTCGATGCGCGCCAGGCTGCTGGTCATCAGCACGGCGACGAACAACAGCGCCGGTGCGGTAGCAAAAGCCGGTACGGCGCCGGCCAGCGGGGCGAAGAACAGGCTGAGCAAGAACAGCGCCGCCACGGTCAGTGCCGTCAGGCCGGTACGCCCGCCGGCGCTGATGCCGGCCGCCGATTCGATATAGCTGGTGGTCGTACTGGTACCCAGCGCAGCGCCGGCCATGGTTGCGGTACTGTCGGCAAGCAGTGCACGACCGACTCGCGGCATCTTGCCGTCCTTGTCGAGCAGATCGGCTTTTTGTGCCACGCCGACCAGGGTGCCCGAGGTGTCGAACAGGTCGACGAACAGGAAGGCAAAAATCACGCTGATCAGGCCGATATCCAGAGCACCGGCGATATCCAGTTGCATCAGGGTGGGCATCAGGCTGGGCGGCATGGACACCACGCCATCAAGCTTGGACAGACCGAGCACGATGGACAGTACGGTGACCAGCAGGATGCCAATCATCACGGCCCCGGTGACCTGGCGGTAATACAGCCCGGCGATGACGAAGAAGCCCAGGCAGGCGAGCAGGGCGCCGCCGCTGCTGAGGTCGCCGAGGGTTACCAGAGTGGCCGGATGATCGACCACGATGCCGGCATTTTTCAGGGCAATTATCGCCAGGAACAGGCCGATACCGGCAGCAATACCCGAGCGCAGTGGTAGCGGGATGCTGTTGATGATCCACTCGCGGATCTTGAAGATCGACAGGGCGAAAAAGATCGCCCCGGAGAGGAACACCGCGCCCAGCGCGACTTGCCAGGTGTAGCCCATGGTCAGTACCACGGTGTAGGTGAAGAAGGCGTTGAGGCCCATGCCGGGCGCCAGGGCGATCGGATAGTTGGCAACCAGGCCCATGATGGCCGAGCCGATTGCGGCCGCCAGGCAGGTGGCTACGAATACCGCGCCGCGATCCATGCCGGCTTCGCTGAGCAGGCTGGGGTTGACGAAGAGGATGTAGGCCATGGTCAGGAAGGTGGTCAGGCCGGCCAGCAGCTCGGTGCGCACCGTGGTGTTGTGAGCCTGCAGTTGGAAGAGTTTTTCCAGCATGTGGATTCCCCGCTGGCGCCAGGGCGCCGTGAAATGACTGATTCGGCAACGCGTGACCGCTCTGAGCGACCTCGCGTATGGCCCTGCAGGCCGCGCCATGCGCCGTCCCGGGCAAAAGCGGCGGCATCATAGCAGCTTGCTGGCAGGCCGAGAATCTGACCGTGCAGCCAGTTTGTGTGCGCCGGCGAGACGCTACGCGTCGGGCTCTACCCGGTTGCGACCGTTTTGCTTGGCTCGGTACAGCGCTGCGTCGGCCTGCTCGATCAGTTCGCCGGCGCTGTCCTGGTTGCTTGCTGCACGTACCGCCACGCCGATGCTCAGGCTGACCCGGCCCAGTGGGCTATGCGGGTGGGGCAGGCCCAAGGTGGCCAGTACGCTGAGGATGGTCTCGCCCAGCTGGCGGGCGCGGGCCAGGTCGCAATCGGCGGCAATCACCGCGAACTCCTCACCGCCATAGCGGGCCACGTGATCGCCGGCACGCCGTGCGCAGGATTGCAGCACGCTGGCGATGGTCTTCAGGCACTGGTCGCCGGCCTGGTGACCGAGGTGGTCGTTGTACAGCTTGAAGTGGTCGACATCCAGCATCAGCAAGGCCAGCAGCTGGCCACTGCGTGCGGCCCGCGCCCATTCGTCGGCGAGGATTTCATCGAAGTGGCGGCGGTTACCCAGGCCAGTCAGTGCGTCGGTGCGTGACAGCTCGGCGAGTTGCAGGTTGGCCTGCTGCAGTTCGGCGGTGCGTTGCGCCACACGCTGCTCCAGTTGCTCGGTGTTCTGCTGCAACTGCCTGGCCATCTGGTCCAGCGAGCGTGCCAGGTCGCTGACCTCGCGCACCGGGCTGCGCTGTGGTGGGCTGGCCTGCCACTGTCCGGCGGCGAGTTGCGCCGCCCAGTGGTTGAGGGCAACCAGCGGACGGGCGACCCAGTCGCTGACAAACAGGGCGATCAGCAGGCCGAGGGCCAGAACCGCCAGGCCCAGGTACAGGGTGTTGTGTAGCAGGGCCTGCATGGCACTGGCGAACTGGCTGTCCGGCAGCAGCACGACCTGGGTCAGGCGGGGCCCCTTGGCCAGTACATAGGGACGCCAGTCGAGGTGGTAGGTCTGGCCGTCGATCTGCAGGTGCAGGCTGCCTTCGCTGTCCCCACTGTCGCGCAGGGCCTGGCCGGCGGCACGAATCAGTGGGTTATCGCTGGTCTGGCTGGTCAGGCGCTCGACCTGTTCGCCCTGGCGTCGGTACAGGGCGTCGGTGCTGGAAGTGGCCAGCAACTGGTCGTCGTTTTCCAGAAGAAATACCAGGGCCTGGGTGCCCTCGCTCAGTTCGGCGAGAAACCCGCTGAGTTGCGGCAGGGCGATATCCGCGGTGGCCACACCGAGAAAGCGCCCCTGGCTGTCGTGCAGCGGTGCGGACATACCGATACCCAGGGTGGCATAGGCCTGCTCCTGATCATGGATGGCATAGGCATATACCTCATACCAGGCCATGCTGCCGTTGTGACGGGCCGCCTTGAACCAGGGGCGCTGGCGGGCGTCGAAGTGCGCGCCGGTAGAAACCAGGCTGCCTTTGCGGTTGGCCGCATCGACCCGGTGGATCTGCATCTGCATCTGCTCGGCCGGTCGCGCATGCAGCATGCGCAGCCCGCGGTCCGGGCCCATCGGTGGACGACTGCCGGCATAGTACTGGCCGTCGGCGAGGCCGGCCGAGACAAAGGTCAGCAGCGGGTGCTGGCGCAGTTGCAGGAGCAGGCGTTGCAGCAGGGCATCCGGCTGCTGTGTATCGAGCAGGTCCACGCTGGCTTGCTCGACATTCAGGGCCAGTACGCTGCGTGGGGCCTCAAAGAAACGCTGCAGCTGGTCCTGGGTGCGTTCGCTGATGGTATCCGCCAGTTGCCGGGAGATCTGCTCGGCTGCACGTTGCGCATGTTCGTAGGCCAGCCAGCCGCCGATGGCGATGATTGGCAGTAGGGTCAGCAACAGGGCGCCGAGCAACAGTTGGCGCAGCGGCAAGGGGCGCGAGCTGAATACGGTGCGACTGCGTGGTCGGCGGCGATGAAACCACAGCAGGGCGACCACCAGGGCCAGCAACTGGCCGCAGGCCAGTAACAGACGGCTCTCGCGGCTGTCGGTCAGGCCTTGCTGTGGCCAGTCGGCAGCCAGCTGCCACTGCCCACCGGGCAGGTGTATGTTGAGTAGCAGGCGAGCCTGGCGAAACAGACTGGCCTCGCCGTGGAAGATCTGGCCGTGTTCACCCTGGCCATCCACGCCACGCAGGGCCAGGCGTACCCCGGCGGGCAGATCGAGCAGGCCGGCGCGCTGCAGGGTGTCCTGCAGACTGAGCGCGATGGATACCAGGCCGAGCAGTTCGCCGTTGCCCTCGTCGGCAAATACCGGTGTGCGGTTGACGATGCCCAGGTTAAGGCTCTGCACCAGGCGTATCGGTCCGACCAGTACCGTATCGCGTTGGGCGATGGCGCGTTCAACGCCGCTCATTTGCTCGGGATTGACACTGTAGTCCAGGCCGAGCAGCGCCTCGTTGCCTTGTAGCGGGTAGATGAAATTGACGCGCAGCTTGCGCGTGGTGCTGATACTGACGATAGGCGGGTGGCGGGTCAGCAACTGGGCCGCCAGTTGCTCCAGTTCGGCCTGTTCGGCGCCGCGTGCCAGCAGGCGCCGCAGCTCGGCATTGCCACTCTGTGCCTGTTGCACTTCCTCTTCGAAACGTTGCACGGCCTGACGCAGTTGCTGGCGCAGGGCCTGGTCGGTTTCTGCCTGGCGCTGTTGCTGATGCAGATAAAGCAGGCTCAGGCTGGCCAGGCTGGCCAGCAGAAAGACCAGCAGAGCTTGCAGGTAGCGTTGCCAGGGAATGGGCGTATCGCTCGGTGAGCCGGGGCGCATGGAGGACTCGGTGGCAGGTGGCCATCGCTGCGGTGGTTTTTCCCAGCCTAGCGTATTGCGCGGAGAATCACGAATTTTGCCGTGGCGGCCAGTTGATGGACTTCGCTAAACAGACGTTTCAGCTTGATGTGATAGGCCAGGTGGCGGTTGCCGACCACCCATAGCTCGCCGCCCGCCACCAAGGCTGCGCGGGCCTGCTGGAACATACGCCAGGCGAGGAAGTCTCCGACCACTTGCTGCTGGTGAAAGGGCGGATTGCACAGCACCAGGTCCAGCGAGGCCGCAGGCTGTTCGGCCAGCCCGTCGCCCGCGCGGATAGACACTGGCCGTGCGCCATGCACGGCCTGCCAGTTTTCCTCGGCCGACTGCACGGCCATGTAGGACTCGTCGACCAGGGTCAGCTGTGCCTCGGGATTGTGCAGGGCAAAGACAATCCCCAGCACGCCGTTGCCGCAACCCAGGTCGGCGACGCGCAGCGCGCCACTGCGCGCGGGCAGGTGCGGGAGCAGTGCGCGGGTGCCGATATCCAGGCCTTCCCGGCAGAACACATTGGCGTGGTTGGCGAGGCGGATGGCGGGTTGCTCGAGCGAGTAATAGGTCGGGTAAGGCGAGTGCGGCTGTGGACGCGGCTGCGGCGTAGCGAACAGCAGGCGGGCCTTCTTCACCGCCAGGCTGGCCTGCACCGGGCCGACGTAGCGCTCCAGTAGCTCGCCTGCGGCGCGGGGCAGGTGCTTGAGCATGGCGCCGGCAACGACCCGGGCGCCCGGTGCCAGCTGGCCGTGCAGGCGGATCAGTTGCTCTTCGAGCAAGGCCAGCGTCTTGGGGATACGCAGCACCACCCAGTCGAAGGGGCCGCTGACGGGCTGGCTGGCAGGCACGAAGCGCAGGCTGTCAGCGGCCAGGCCGTTGCGCAGCAGGTTCTTGCTCAGGGCCAGGTGACCGAGGAAGGAGTCACCGCTGCTGGTGAGCTGGCAGTGCCCGGTCAGTGCACAGGCCAGTGCGCCGAAACTGTCGTTGAGCAGCAGCACCCGGCTGTCCGGGGCCAGGCCCTGGGCATGCAGGTGCTCAAGCAGGTACTGATCGGCGGCATCGAAGGCCTGCAGTGGCTGGTTGGCCATCTCGGGCTGGCGGATCAGGTCGTGGGCGGCAAAGGGGCTGGTCAGAATAGGCATAGCAACTGGCGGTGTTTGTTCGGCGTGACTTGCGCGACACTGGCAGTGAGCCGCGTACAAGGGGTACACAGTATGACTGCCCGTGACGACAAGTTCACCCGCCAGACCATTACCGCGCTGCAGCGCCATACGCCCAAGCTGTTCAGTCTGCGCTGCACCCGCGACGCAGCTTTCCGTTTCCGTGCCGGACAGTTCGCCCGCCTCGGCGTACGAACGGCCAGCGGTTGCGTGGTCTGGCGTGCCTATTCGATGGTGTCGGCGCCGCACGATGATTACCTGGAATTCTTCTCCATCCAGGTGCCCGATGGCCAGTTCAGCAGCCAACTGGCCCGCCTGCAGGTTGGCGATGAACTGTTGGTGGAGCGCCAGGCCTATGGTTTTCTCACCCTGGACCGCTTCAGCGATGGCCGTGACCTGTGGTTGCTGGCCAGTGGTACGGGAATTGCGCCGTTCTTGTCGATTCTCCAGGAGCCAGAGGTCTGGCAGCGCTTTGCCCAGGTGCGCCTGCTATACAGCGTGCGCCACGCCGAGGAACAGGTGTATCGGGCGTTGCTCGATGCCTTGCCGGGGCGTGACTATTTGGGTATCCGGGCCGGTCAATGGCAGTACCTGGTGACCCTGACCGGCGAGCAGCAGGACGGCTGCCTGCACGGACGGCTGACCCGCTTGCTGGCCACAGGTGAACTGGAGCGCGCCGCTGGCCTGGCCTTGCAGCCGGAGCACTCGCGCCTGATGGTCTGTGGCAATCCGCAGATGATCGAAGATACCCGCGAATCGCTCAGGCAGCGGGGTTTGCAGTTGGCGTTGACGCGTCGGCCCGGTCAGGTGGCGGTGGAGAACTACTGGTAAGCGGTGCCACGCGTGGCAGACGCAGGGTGAAGCAGGTGCCCTGGCCCAGTTGGCTGCGCACGCCCAGCTTGCCGCCCAGTACGCCGCTGACCAGGTTGTGCACGATATGCAGGCCCAGGCCGCTGCCGCCCTGACCAAGCCGGGTCGTGAAGAACGGGTCGAAGATGCGTGGCAGGTGCTCATCGGCAATGCCGATGCCATCGTCACACACCTGCAGTTCCAGCCAGTCACCGGGCAGGGTTTGTCCGCGTAGTTCGATACAGCCTTGCTCGCGAGCGTGGAAGGCATGCAGCAGCGCATTGTTGATCAGGTTGACCAGCACCTGGCCGAGCGGCCCGGGATAGCTGTCCAGTTCCTCATGCAACTGCACCTGGTTGACTACCCGGTAGGGGGTTTTCTTCAGGCTCGGGCCGAGGGTGATGAGAATCTCGCTGACCACCTCGTCGAGGTGGAACTGGCGGCGCTGGGCGCTGGCCTGGTCGACGGCCACCTGCTTGAAACTGCTGATCAGCTCGCTGGCGCGGCGCAGGTTGCGGATCAGGATGTCGCTGGCGGTCTGGTTGTCGGCCAGGAAACTTTCCAATGCACTGCGCTTGAGGGTGCCGTCGCTGATGGCGCTGGCCACCTCGCGGCTGAAGTCCTGCAGGCTGCTGGCAGCCATCAGGCTATTGCCGATCGGCGTATTCAGCTCATGGGCGATGCCAGCGACCAGCGCACCAAGCGCGGCGAGCTTTTCGCTCTGTACCAGCTCGCTTTGTGTGTGCTGGAGAATCTGCATGGCGCTGCTCAGTTCGCTGTTGCTCTGGCGCAGGGCTTCGGTGCGGTCGTTGATGCGCTGCTCGAGGCTGGCATTGAGTTCGCGGTAGTCGCTTTCCCGTTCATGGATGGCCGCGACCATGCGTTGCAGGCTGTGACTCAGGTCGTTCAGTTCGGCAATCCGGCTGTGTTCCAGGGGCAGCTGGTAGTCGCCGGCGGCAATTGCCCGGGCATGCCGGCTGAACAGGGAAATGCGCCCGGCCAGTGCCCAGCTGGTGGCCCCGGCAAACAGCAGGCCGAGGGTCAGGGTCAGGCCGAGGGCAATCAGCAGGCGCTGCCAGGTGGCCTGGATCAGCGCATAGGCCTGCTCGACCGGCTGCGCGACCAGTACGCGCCAGCCGGGACCGTCGACCTGGCGGGCCAGGCCGGTGAGTCGCTGGCCGTCGAGGGTAAATTCACGGGGGCTGGGCGCATCGTCCTGGAGCACCGCGAGGTGTCCCAGGTTGAGTTGCTGCAGATCGCCCTGGCGTTGCGAGTCAGCGATCAGCTGGTATTGCCGGTCAACGATACGCACCTGCAGGGTGCCGTCCAGACTCAGCTGGTGGGCGAGTTGCGGCAGCGGACTGATCGCCACCTCGCCGACCAGGCTACGTCGGCCAACCGGCAGGGCCAGGGCCACGGCCGGGCGGGCGCTGACCGTGGAGAGAAAACTGTTCGACCAGTAGGCTTGCTGTTGTTGATGGGCCTGGCGAACGAAATCGCGCGCCGACAGATCCAGCCCGGCCAGGTTCTGGCGCAGGTGGCGTTTGGCCTGGGGCAGCCCGATGACCTGAATGCGGCTCTCGGCATCGGTCAGGTAGATCGCTTCGTAGAAGTCCGAAGAGTCGGCGTAAGCGTCCAGCAGTGTCTGCAGCTGGGCGACCGGTAGCTGGCGGTTATGCCGAAACAGTGCAGCCAGCGCACTGAGCTCACGGTTGGCAATGCTGAAGTGGCGCTGTAGCTGTTGTGCGGTGGTGTCGGCGGCGAGTTGCTGGCGTTGCTCCACGGCGCTGCGCATGAGCGGTGCGTAGTACAGGTAGAACAGCAGGCCCATGGTCAGAATGGGCAGCAGGGCGACCAGCAGGAAACGTCCGGCCAGTGTCCACAGCAGTGGCCGGGCCTTGTCAGTCTGCGCGGCTGTAGCGGCCATCGCGCACCACCATCAGGTAGAAGGGGCTGTGGCTGTCGCCATAGTCATCGAAGACGATTTCATACTGCAGGCCGTTGAAGCGGCGGATGCGTAGCAGGGTCTGCTTGAGTGACTCCCCGGGCTGGCCTTGGCGCATGGCTTCGAGCAGGACCTGAGCGGCGTTGTAGCCGGTGACCGATGCGGTATTGATCGGTTGGCCAAAGCGCTTTTCAAAAGCGTCGCGAAAGGCCCGGAAATGTGCGCTGGGGTCATCGAGGTCGAAAACCTGTGAGGTCACCAGGCCCTCCACGGCCTTGCCGCCCATGCCAATCAGGTCGTCGGCGGCGGACCAGGCAGGTGCCGCCAGCGGCAGTCCGGGGTGTTGCTGGCGCAACTGGGTAGCCAGCAGGGCGGTATCCAGGGCACTGCTGACCAGCACCACCCCTTGCGGACCGCTGGCCAGCGCCTGGCGGGCCAGCGCGGCAAAGTCGGTTTGGTGATCGCGCTGAAACTCGATGGGCGCATGCAGTTGACCACCTAGCGCCTCGAAGTGCGCCGTGAAGTCATCCAGCCAGGGACGGGTGAAGGCGCTGTTGCTGCTTTCCACGAGGACGGCGAGGTGCTGCAGTTGCAGGGCTTCGCGCAGATGGCGGGCGATGGCACGGGCGTCCGGGTTGTCATGGCTGAGCGTGCGGAAAAACTGGTCGTCGCGTCCGGCCAGCTGGCGGGTCAGCGGTGAGCCGCCCATCAACAGAATGCCGGCATCACTGAATAGCGGGGCTACCTGTTCGGCGACCAGGCTGGTCATCGGGCCAAGCGCGGCATCCACCTGCAGGGCGATCAGTTCGCCCGCGGCGTGCCGGGCCTGCACAGGGTTGAAGGCGTCGTCGCGAAACACCAGCTCCACCGGGCGCCCCTGGATGCCGCCCTGGGCATTGGCCTGTTCCACGGCCAGCTGCATGCCGTTGCGCCCGGAGATGCCCAGGCTGGCACTCGGCCCGGACGTGTCGACCAGAATGCCCAGTTGCCAGGCGGGAGGGGTGTTGGCAGGGCTGTCGCAACCCGTCAGCAGCAGGCTGGTCAGCAGGGCCAGGGTCGCTAAGGGCAATGCTCGCATGGCAGGTCCTCGCAGGTTTACAGGGCGATCTCCTGGGGCAGTTGCAGGCTGCCGTTGGCGCGCTGCTCCACCAGTTGCAACAAATCGTCCAGCGGCATGGGGCGGGCAAACCAGTAGCCCTGGCCTTCCTGGCAGCCCATGCTCACCAGGCGACGGGCCTGGCTGGCCTGCTCGATGCCTTCGGCCAGCAGTTGCAGCTGCAGACTGTGGCCGAGTTGCACGATGCTTTCGACGATGCGTCGGCTGCCTTCGTTATGTTCCAGTTGGCGGATAAAACTGAGGTCGATCTTCAGGCGATCGACCTGCAGTTGCTGCAGGTAACTGAGGGAAGAGAACCCGGTACCGAAGTCGTCGATGGCGATGCGTACGCCGCGTTGCTTGATGTGGTTGATCAGCTCGACCATGAACTCGGCGTCCAGCATGGCCACCGATTCGGTGATCTCCAGCTCCAGGCGTTCCGGCGCGATGCCGCTGTGCTGCAGGGCCTGGTCGAGGGTTGCCAGGAAGCCGGCCTGGCGGAACTGGCTGACCGAGACATTCACGGCCATGCGCAGGGGTTGCCGGGTGGCAGCCTGCAGTCGTTGCAGATCGCTACAGGCGCGCTGCAGTACCCAGGCACCGAGACTGACGATCAGCCCGGAGCTTTCCGCCAGCGGAATGAACTGGTCGGGAGCAACCCACTGGCCGTCGCTCTTGCGCCAGCGCAGCAGCGCCTCGACGCCTACCAGCAGGCCGTCCTGCAGACGCACCTGCGGTTGGTAGACAAGGAACAGCTGTTGCTGCTCGAAGGCTTCGCGCAGCTCCTGCAGCAGGCGCACACGGGCATGGGTGGCCTGTTCCATGGCTCGGGTGAAATGGTTGATGCTGCCACGTTGCTGCTGCTTGCCGTGCTTGAGCGCGATGTTGGCGGCTTTCAGGGCATCGCTGCCGCTGCCGTCGATCTGGTCCAGGCAGGTCAGGCCAATGGTGGCGGTGATGTGCTGCTGCAACCCGGCGAACTGCAGGGGTTGCTGGAAAAGCGCCTGCAGGTGCGGCGTATCGATCAGTCGATTGTCGAGGAGGATGCCGAAGACATCGCCGGCTACGCGTGCCAGCAGAGCTTCGCGTGGTAGTTGCTGCTGCAGACGCTCGGCGGCGGCGGCCAGCAGGGCATCGCCAAGCTGGTGGCCAAGGGTGTCGTTGAGTTCGGAGAAACCATCGATATCCAGCAGAACCAGGCTGGCCTGCTCACGCTGTGGGCCGGCCAGCGCACGGTCGAGCGCCTGGATCAGCGCCAGGCGATTGCCGATATGCAGCAGCGGGTCGTAGTAGGCGTGATCCTTGAGGCGACTGAGCAGCAGTACATTGTCCAGGGTGATGACGATATTGCTGCAGAACACTTCCAGAAGTTGTCGGTCGAGCAGGCTCAGTGGGCGTTGGGTTTGCAGGTAGGCGGCCATGTCCTGGCCATCCTGGCTGGCAAAGAACAGAGTGGTGGCCTGCGCCTGGTAGAGGTTGCCGCGCTGTTCCAGGGCCTGCGCCAGGGCTGCCGCGACACGGTTGTCCGGCAGGCTGGCAAGCGGCTGGTTGATGCACTCGGTGAGCCGTCCGGCAGCGGCTACCACCAGCGCCCGGCCAGGCTGGTCGGCTTGTTCGCAGGCACATACCACGCCTTCCGGCGGCAAGCCAAACAGCCCGCAGATCTGTGTGATGATGCCCGCGGCGAACTCGCTGACCCCCTGCAGGGCGAGCAGCTGGCTGCTGGCCTTGATCACCATGGCCAGGCTGCGGCGATTGGCATTGATGGTGTGGATCTGTTCGTAGGAACGGATGGCTGCGGTCAGGACGGTGTACAGGCGGTTGCGGGTCAGTTCGGACTTGGTCTTGTAGTCGTTGATGTCGTAATCGCGGATGGCGTCCATTTCCGGTGCGTAGCCGGGCTGGCCGGTGCGCAGGATGATGCGCACTTCGCTGTTGTGCAGCTCTTCGCGGATGCGCTTGACCAGTTGCAGGCCGGCCTGCTCGGACTCCATGACCACATCCAGCAGGATCACCGCGATCTGGGCTTCGTTATCCAGGAGTTGCAGTGCCTGTTGTGCCGAGTAGGCATGCAGGAACTGCAGCGGGCGGCCGAGTATCTCGGTCTTGGCCAGGGCCAGGCAGGTCGCCTGGTGGACATCGCGGTCATCGTCGACGATCAGGATGCGCCAGCTGGCATGTGCCGCGTGGGAGGGCTCGCCAGGGTCTTCCTGATCGAAGGCAAACAGATCGTCATCGCTGTGCTGGCTCATCGACTCGCCTTGACTGCAAAGGGTGATGGCATTGTTGTTATGGCGACTGCGGTCGCTTGCTGAGTCTAGGTCAGTCTTCGCCTGCGTGCCGGGAAAGTCACCCGGCGCGCAGGCGTGGGCCTCTTAGGGCTGGTCGTGACGGGCCTTGAGCAGGTCGCGGATTTCCCCGAGCAGTTGCTGTTCGACGCTGGGCGCGGGCGGTTCGGCCGGCGCGGCCGCTTCTTCGCGCTTGAGGCGGTTGATGACCTTGATGCCCATGAAGATGGCAAAGGCGACGATGATGAAATCCACCACGGTCTGGATGAACTTGCCGTAGGCGAGTACCACGGCGGCACTGTCGCCCTCGGCGGCCTTGAGCACCACGGCCAGGTCGCTGAAGTCGACACCGCCGATCAGCAGTCCCAGGGGGGGCATCACTACGTCGCCGACGAAGGAGGAAACGATTTTGCCGAACGCGGCGCCGATGATGATGCCGACGGCCATGTCGACCACGTTGCCCTTGACGGCGAAGGTTTTGAATTCGGAAAGCAAGCTCATGTCGAGTCCCTGTTGTGAGTTTAGGTACCCGGCAGTGTATGTCAGCGGCGGCCTGGCTGCAGCCGCTGTTCAGTCGGGCCAGTGCACTTCCGGTAGGCAGGCGAAGCCGGGGCGGGCCAGCAGGTAGCCCTGGAGCAGTTCGACACCCAGCTCGCGCAGGACGTGCAGCTCGGCCAGGGTCTCGACGCCTTCGGCGATGACCTGAATGCCCAGACGCCGGCACATTTGCAGCGTACTGTCGACCAGCACCTGGCGTACCGTATCCTGGTCGACGCCGCGAATCAGCTGCATGTCCAGCTTGAGCAGGTCGGGTTGGAAGTCGGCGAGCAGGTTGAGGCCGGCATAGCCGGCGCCGAAGTCGTCGATGGCGGTGCGAAAGCCCTGTTGGCGATAGGCGCGGAGGATGCCGACCAGATGATCGATATCCAGTACCTGCTCCTGCTCGGTGACCTCGAAGATGATCTTGTCGAGTGCCAGGTTGCAGCGTTTGGCCGCTTCCAGCGTGGTGCGTATGCAGGTTTCCGCGCGATACACCGCGTTGGGCATGAAGTTGATGGAAACCAGGGCCGGTACCTGCAGGCGTGCCGCCCATTCCACGGCCTGTACCCGGCAGGCCTGGTCGAAGGCATAGCGATTGCTCTCGTTGACCTGCTCCAGCAGGCTGCCTGCTGACTCGCCATTGGCACCCCGCACCAGCGCTTCATGGGCGAATATCCGCCGTTGCCGCACGTCGACAATCGGCTGGAAGGCCATGCCCAGCGGCAAGGGGAATGCCTGGCCATCACGGCAGGCGCTACAGCGATGGTTGTCGGACATGGAGGGTTCTCAGGGTTAGCGGGGACTCTTGCAGGGTAGCGCCCTGCGGGGCGAATTCAATGCGCACGGGGCGGATTGTCGCACGGCGCGCCAGGCAGTTGACCGGCGTCAAGGGCGCGCGTCCTGGGGCTGGGTAGTCTACAGACATAGGCCAACCACGGAGTTTCCGTTATGTATGTAGAACATCACCCGTTGATCAAGGATTTCCCGGAAATGCGCGAGAAAATGCAGGAGCTGCGCCAGACTGACGTGCACTTCGCGCGCCTGGCCGAAACTTACGAGGATCTCGACAAGCAGATTTGCCGTATCGAAGATGGCATCGAGCTGCTCGATGATGCCGCTCTGGGTGCGCTGAAGGTCGAGCGTGTGGCGCTCAAGGATGAAATCGCCGGGCTGCTGAGAAAGAGCAAGGGTTCCTGCTGTGGCGGTTGCTGCGGCTGATTCGCCCCGGCGTATCTTGAAAAACCGGCCTACCGTGAGGAGGCCGGTTTTTTTCTGGGCGGACAATGGAACGGGCCGACAGGTCTTGGAGGATGCTGATGCGTGTATTCGCTGTATGGCTGCTGTGCCTGCTGCTGGTCGCTTGCCAGCCCAGGGCACAAACCTTGGCTCCCACGCTGGAGGCTGCGCCCGAGGCCTCGCTGGCGCTTCCTGATGTGGCACTGAGTGCCAGCGAGGAGGCGGAAGTCGATGGCATGGTACTGGCCTTGCCCGAGTCCTGGACGGGGGATCTGCAGGGCATGCGCGAGCGGCGCCTGGTGCGCATCCTGGTGCCTTACAGCAAGACCTTTTACACCGTTGATCGCGGGCAGCAGGACGGTATCAGTTACAGCTATGGCAAGGCCTTCGAGGATTGGCTGAATCGTAACCAGCCCTTTCCGCGTCGCTCGCTGAGCTGGGAAGTCATGTTCATCCCGGTCGCACGTGACCAGTTGCTACCCAAGCTGTTGGCCGGCGAGGGCGATATCGCCGCGGGTGGTTTGACGATCACCACGCAGCGCCTGGAGCAGGTCGATTTTGCCAGTCCGTTCGTCTCCGGTATCCGTGAAGCTCTGGTCACCGGGCCGGCCAGCCAGCCGATCAGTCGGCTGGAGGAAATGTCCGGCTATGAGGTGACGGTACGACGCTCCAGCAGCTATCACGAGCACTTGCTGGCGCTCAACGCACAGTTCAAGGCGCGCGGCATGGCGCCCGTGCGCATCATGCTGGCTGACGAGAACCTGGAGTCCGAGGACTTGCTGGAAATGCTCAATGCCGGCCTGCTCAACGCCGTGGTGGTGGACCGTTATATTGCCCAGGCCTGGCAGCCGCTTTATCAGCGCTTACGGATTCACGATGCCTTCTACATTCATCAGGATGCCGAGTTCGCCTGGGCCATTCGCCCAGGCAGCCCACAGCTCAAAGAGGCGCTGGACAGTTTTGCGCGTAGCCATCGGCTGGGCACGCCATTCGGCAACGCGCTGCGCGTACGTTATGTCACGCAGAGTGGCAAGCGCCTGCGTAATCCCACGCGTGAAGCGGAAATGCGCAAGTTCGAGAGCCTGGTGGCACTGTTTCAGAAGCACGCCATGACCTATGACTTCGATTACCTGATGCTCATGGCGCAAGGGTTTCAGGAATCGCGCCTGAACCAGGCGGCGCGCAGCCCGATGGGGGCCGTGGGGGTGATGCAGCTGTTGCCCAGTACGGCGGCGGACATTGGCATCCAGGGCGTGGACAAGAGTGCCGATCGCAATATCGAGGCGGGCAGCAAGTACATGCGCTTGCTCGCTGCGCGCTACCTGGATGATCCGCAGTTGACCGACATGAATCGCACCCTGCTGTCCTTCGCCGGTTACAACGCCGGCCCTGGCAATCTGCGCAAGTTCCGGCGTCTGGCGGAGAAATCGGGCCTCGACCCGAATGTCTGGTTCGGCAATGTCGAGCATGCCGCTGCGCGCGTGGTGGGGCGTGAGACGGTCGACTATGTGGCGAACATCTACAAGTACTACCTGGCCTACAAGCTGGTTGAGTTCAGGCACCAGCAAAGGCAGCAGGGCAAGTCGCAACTGCGCGAGCGCCAGGCCACACGCTGAGCCGCGCGCTTCAGCGCTGGAGTGGCTGGCTCCCTTGCAGGTACGCCTGGCCGTGCTGGCGGACCTTGGCTGGGTCGTTGTGTTCAGAGGCCTTGTGTACGGCCTCGAGGTCTGCGGCGATGACTTTCAGCTCGCTGTCGATACGCCCCAGGGCGTTTTCCAGGGTGTAGGTCAGGGCATGGACTTCGTGCAGGTCGTGTTCATCAAATGCCGGCTTGGCCAGCAGCGCCTGTAGTTTCTGGTTGTATTCACCCAGGTTGTGCAGGGCTTGCGGGAGGTTTTCGGACGGTTGCCCCTTGAAGTGTTCATAGCGCTCGCTGGCCAGGCTGTGGCCGGCGAGCAAAAGGCCAAGCAGTAGTGCGGAAAGAGGGCGGGCGTAGTGCATGGAGTTCTCCAGACTGATTGGTCGTGCAGGGTTGTTGGTTATCCTATGCAAATGCGAATTTTTATCATTGACTGAGATCAAGTCCATGCAGGCTGCCGGCCAGCAGCCAGGCCAATAGCCAGGCGCCCAGCAGTTGTCCGGGGCGTGCCGGAAAAAGCCCGCGCAGCAGACCGGCCAGCATCAGCAGGCAGACTAGCCACAGCCAGGCATGCCTGTAGCCAGCCTGTTCCAGCCAGTATCCCGCACCGAGTAGGCAGGTCAGTGCCAGCACCTGCCAGGCCCGGTATGGGAAGGAGGCCAGCGGCGCCAGGTGCTGCTGACGATGCAGGGCGGGCATGCCTAGCCCCAGCGCGCAGCCATAGCAGAGCAGCAGGGCGATCAGCATGTCCGAGGTCCTCGGGCAGCATGCTGTGCGACATACAGGCATACCAGGCCAGCGCCGAGCAACGCCAGGTCGATCGCCGCCAAGGCCCAGTCAGCATTGGCCAGGCTGGTCAGCAGGTGGCCTGGCACCTGTAGCGGGGCGAGCAAGGGCAAGGCAATGGCCAGGCCGCCGAACAGGTACCAGCGCCTACCCCGCGCAGGATGATGGCGCCAGGCCATGCAGCACAGCGCATAGCCCAGCCAGGTCAGGGCAAAGCTGGCAGCTTCCAGTGCGTCGCGTCCCGGCCAGTGCTGAGGTAACAGGCGGTTGCTCCACAATAAGGCCAGGCAGGCCAGCGGTAATCCCTGGAACACGCCGGCATTGATTGCCTGCAGGAGTGCGCGAGGCTGACCATCGCGAGCCTGGCGCTTGCGTAGCCATAGCTGGTTGCCGGCCAGCAGCATCAGGCAGCCGGCCAGTCCGAGCAGCAGGTAGAGCAGGCGCAGCGGGGCTTCAGCGAACTGCCCTTTATGCAGGCCAGTCATCCAAGTGTAGGCCTGGTAGGCGTCGCTGGGTTGTTGATGGTGCAGCAGCGCGCCGTTCTCGGCGGCAAAGTACAGGTGCTGTTGTGGGCTGGCGATCGTCGAGTCGTTGCGCTGGCGTACTTGGATGACGGCTGAGGCGTCGTCTGGATGCTCGATGTTGATCCACAAGATCGGCGCGCCGTTCCACCGTGCTTGCGCCTGCTCCAGCACTTGCTGCATGGGTAGGCTGGCGGGGCCTGGGCGTTGCAGTTCGTCGCGGTGGTAGCTGCCGCTGGCCTCCATGGCAAACTGCCCGAGGTCGCTGCCGTACAGCCATTGCGCGGCGGCCGGCATGTAGCTGGCGACCATGATGGCCACGCCGCTGTAGGCCATGAACAGATGGAACGGAAGGGCGCTGACTCCAGCCAGGTTGTGCAGGTCCAGCCAGGCGCGAGGGGCGCTGGCGCGTCGCCGGAAGGTGAAGAAATCCCTGATCAGCCGCCTATGGATCAGCAGCCCGCTGAGCAGGGCGACCAGCATCAACATGCCGGCTAGGCCGACCAGGTACATGCCCGGAGTGCCGCTGTGCAGGTTCCAGTGCAAGGTCAGGAAAAACTCACCGCCGACGCTGGCGGGCAGTGGCTGTGCGTACTGCGGATCAAGCAGGACCTGCTGACGGGCTCCGCTGGCGGTTTCCCAGATCAGTCGCCAGTAGGGCTGGCGGGGCGCGGGCGGTTGCATCCAGATGGCATGCAGCTCGGCATGGTTATGCTGCTCCAGCCATTGCAGGACCTGTTGTGCACTCGCCTCGATGGGCTGCGGCGTGTGCAGCAGTGGGCGCATCCAGCGTTCGATTTCCTTGTCGAAACAGGCCAGGCTGCCGGAAAACAGTATGACGAACAGCAACCAGCTGCTGGCCAGGCCGGCCCAGCCGTGCAGCTCTGCGAGGCGTTGGCGCAGGCTCATGGTCGCATGCCCCATGTGCCGGCCAGCCAGGCACTGCCGCTCAGCAGCAGGCTGAGCCCGGCCAGCCATAGCCAGGCGCGCAGGGGGGTGCGGCAGGCAAACGCCAGCAACATGGCCAGCGCCCACAGGGCAAAGCTGGCCAGGCTGGCCCAGACGGCGCGATCGGGACGGGCCAGGGGCAGATAGACGGCCAGGCACAACGTGCCACTGTAGGCCACCAGGTAGCCGCCGAGCAGGGCTGCCAGGCTGCGCGTACCGACGCCGGCGAAGGTGTGGCGGACTCGGCGCGCTTTACCAGGCATAGCTGAGGCTGGCGATCAGGTTGCGTCGGTTGCCGTACCAGCAGTAGTAATCACAGGTGGCAATGTATTGCTTGTCGGTGAGGTTGTTGGCGTTGAGTTGCAGGGTCAGGTCGTCCAGCCGGTAGCTGAGCATGGCGTCATACACGGTAAAGGACGGCACGCGAAGTTGGGCGCTTTCCTGATTGTCGCCGTAGCTGGCTCCGGTGTAGCGGGCGCCCATGCCCAGGTTAAAGCCGCTCAGCGGGCCCTGGTCGAAGTGGTAGACCGCCCACAGCGAGGCGAGGCGTTCGGCGACCTGCGAGGGGCGCCGGCCCTGCTCGGCGGCCAGCGTACTACGGCGGGTCTGCGCGTCGAGCAGGGTGAGCGCCCCTGTCAGTTGCAGCTGTGCAGGCTTGAGAAAGATAACACCGGAAAAGCGCGATAAAGGCGGGATATAAAGGAACGAAGGGGAAAATAGCGGGACGGGGTTTGTAACAGTGTTGCCGTAGGTGAAACGGCGGCGGCCTGGGTTACAGGCCGTCGCCGAAGTCGATTTTATGCTGGTCGCGGTCGAACTTCCTGTCCTGCGTTCTCTTGAGCAGCTTGTAGATCGCATTCTCTGTCATGTCGTACTCAACGGCCAGCGCGTGGTGGTTGCGGCCGTTGAATTTGCCCAGGATCTCCAGATCCCGCTGGGTGATCCGCCAGCGGAAATCCTTCGGAAATGTCACGCACGAGCCGGCCCAGGTGTTCGACAGATGCTCGACCACCGCCGCGCCGGCCTGCTCGGCGATCTTCGCGTCGACACCGTGCTCAGAAACCACAGCCGCAACGTGGTCGGCGATATCGCTGAGTAGTTCGTGGCGCTTCTCCGCCATCGCTGTGGGCTTGTTGCTCATGCGCTCCCCCTTGCCGCTGCTATGCGGCGTTCGGCTTCCTCTTCATCTATAAGACCCAAGCGGCGGTCGGCTTCAATACGGCCGAGGGTGTCCTGCAGGATCTGTTGAGTAGTGGCTGCTGCACGTGCTGGCTTAGACGGCGTGACGGCTTGGGCTTGGGCGGGGTCGCTGGCGATGCCATAGACGACCGCGCGCAGGTAGTTGTGGTTCTCCAGCGGCAACGTCAGGCGATCGCGGGCGATCAGCATCTGCTCGATGCCAGCTGTCCAGATCCTGGGCGGCGCCGGCTTGGAATCGTTGGTGCGGGCGTCCTTTTGAACCGTGCCGGCGTTGACCAGGTCGAGCAGCTCCTCCAGCAACTTGATGGCGCGGGTCATGCGCAGGCCGCGCTTGGCCGGGCTGAACAGCCGCAGGTAGTTGAGCACCGCGCGGCCCAGCTTCGGATCAAGGCCAGCGAGCAGCGCCGCCAGCTTCTTGCCGTCTGCGTCTGCGAAACCGGCCTCAATCGGAAACTGCTCGCCGCAGCAGGGGCATTGCAGCTGCATCAGTCGCGCTCCTGAGCGTTGACCGCCGCATTCAGGGCACCCACCAGAGCCTTGAGAATTGGACGCTGCCGGCGCCACCCTTCGGGCAGTTCTTCCAAACCCTCAAGGCGTTCTGGAGTATCCACCCCGAGCTGCTTGCACAGCGCTTCCACCTGGTTGAGCAGCTGGCGCTTCTCCTGCTCCACGTGCAGGGCGGCGATCAGAGCGTCGAGCTGCTCGGCCTTTTTCAGCCATGCCACCTTCTCGACCTTGAACATTTGCCGCGACAGCGCGTCGGCATAGGCCCAAGGCAGGCGCATGTCGGTGAGCTGAGCCTCTATCTTGTCGATGCGCGGCCCGAGCTGCTTGGCGTTGTGCGGTTTGCCTGCTGCTTTGCTGCTGGGCTTCGGTTTGAACCCCAGACGCTCGAACTCGCGCAGAACATTGCTGGCCTGCTTGGCATTCAGTTCTTTAGCCGAGCGCACACCTGCAATGCGAGCGAGCAATGCTCGATAACTGTGATCGTCCATACCTAGTTGCTGTTGAGCGATATGAATCTTGCTGAGAATGGCTTTTTGCAGAGGCATATCAGCCAGCCTCCCTGCCGACAATCAGCCAGCGGCTCATGCCCGGTTTATCACCGGGTTTGAGATCGATGCGCTCGACGTGATCGAGCCGCTCGCCGAACAGCTTGACGCCCAGGTGGCGCACGGCCTCGTCCTCGGAGTGGCTGCAACTGGCGCGCTGGCTGCGCACGGTGTTGGTCTGGTAGGCACCCATGTAGTACTGCACGGTGCATTCAAATGCAGGCATGTCACACCGCCGCGATGTTCAGGTTGATCGGGTCGTAGCGGTCGGTGTTGCCGACGCGCTGGTAGACGCGGATGTACACGGCGGTGCCGTTGACCTGGATGGAGTCCTTCAGGGCCTCCATGGCGCGCTGCCAGTCTGGGGCATCGATCTCAACGCGCAGCAGGCTGAGCACGTCGCCGGTCTTGATCTGGCCCTGGCGGTTGGCGCGGAAGGCACGGTCGACCAGGATGCGCAGGTGCTGGTCGGCGCCTTCGCTCCATTTGCGGATGCACTGATCGATCAACTCCTTCGCCGCGAGGATCTCTTCGGTGAAGGTGATGCGTTCTGCCATGGCGCGCTCGATCTTGAAGCGGCCATCGTAGGTGGTGATGGATACGTTGCCCTTCTTGCCGCCGACCTTGACCTGGTACTTCTCGGCAGAGATAGCGATCAGGTCAGCGATATCGCCCAAGGCCTTGGCCTTGAAGGCAGTCAGGGACTCACTTATAGCCACGGCCTGCTTGGCCAGATCGCCGGCGACCTGGTCACGCAGCTTGTCGTGTTCGCGCACCTGGTGCTCCGGCACCAGATGGCCGGCGGCGTTCTGGACGAAGCCGGCTGGGATTACGATTTGCTCAGCCATGGGATGCCTCCTTCGGGCGAATAGCGGTGATTTCAGCGGCGATCAGCATGTCCTTGAGCCATTCCTCGCAATGTCCCTCGTCGTCTTCGCACTCCATGTCGGCCTCGGCTTCACCAGCTTTGGCCAAGGTAATGACGGCATAGGTGTCATCGCTGCCGTAGATGCCGCGCTGTTCCAACTGGTCGTAAGCGATGCCGACAGCGCAGTCGATTACGGTCAGGCCGGTGCAGTTGCCGCCGACCTCGACCTCTATGACTGCCCGGTAATCCCATACTCCAAATGTGAGCCGAACGGTCTGTACTGCTCTGCGCCCGCACAGCACCAGGTTCGGGTCATAGTTCATCGCGGTATCAGCCATGGGTTTCTTCCTCGGCTTGTTGGGTATTGATTTCGAGTTCGGCCTGTACCGCCTCGCGGAAGCGGCAGATCTCGTCGTTGAGCTTGTGTCCGCCGATGCTCGGGTAGGCCGAGGCGTAGCCGGCGCTACGTTTGAGCAGCGCCAGGGCTTCGCGCAGGCGTGCGTCCAGGTTCATCAATGCGTCCTCCCATCAGCGGGCTTGAGATTGGCGCGGTAGGCCTGGGTGAACTGCTCGACCTGGCGCATGACTAGCGTGTTATCGCCTGCCATATGGGCCTCGCACATCACCGCGATCTGCGCGCAAAGTAGATTGCTGGCCTGGGTCAGGTGATGCAGAGCAAGCGAGAGCTGGTTGTAGCGATCGTCCATGCGCTGCATGGACTCCTGCATTTCGGCCAGCTCCTGCTGCAGTTGTTCGGCCTGGCTCATGACGGCAGCCCCTTTGCCGGTGTCAGCCAGCAGACGTAGCAGCCGCCGAGACGGACGCTGTTGATGGTGTGGACGCCCTTGGTGCTCCAGACCGGGCTGCGCCATTCGCTGTGGAACGATGCGGCGAGCTGGTCGGAGTCTTCGGCGTAGATGAATATCTTGCCGTCGAGCGGCGACGCGGACTTCACGCGCACACCCGCCGCACGAAGGCGGCGACTCATGTCGTTGAGGGCGCGCAGCTTGTCGGCCAGTTCAGGGGTCAGCACGGTGCACATGGGCAGCGCGTGCTGGATGGAGATCTCGGCGGCGATCTTGGCGTTGAACGGGATGACGTTGGGAGCGCGCATGGTCATTCCTCCTCGTCGCTGGCCGGGGCGGTACGTTCGATGGACAGCGGGAACTTCTCGAACTGCTGCTCGGCGATCGCCAGTGCAAAGCGCCAACCTTTGAGCATCGCGCCCTCTAGGACAATGGGATTGGCATCGTCCACGCCGAGGCAGATCTGGGTGCCCTTTACCGCCTGCTGCAACGTGCCGAGGTTGCTAATCCGACGCTGGTGCCACTCGATCAGCGGCTTGGCCAGGTCGAGCTGCGCTTCCTGGGCCCCAGCGGTATGGGTTTCGTCTTCGAAGGCGATCAGCAGCTCCAGCAGCACTTGCTTCTCCAGCTCGGCCTGCTCCAGCAGGTTGCCATTGTCGAACGGCCCGTCGACCAGGCTCCAGGCCGAGGCGTAAACCTGGGCCTGCTCCATGATTTGTTCGATGGTGATGGCCATGACTCACACCCCCTTCACAACATCAGCCGTCACGCGGCTCTCGCCGATCTCGGCGGCGAGATTCAGCGCGGCGTTGAACAGATTGCCGATGGCCAGCGGGTAGAGCTGGCTGGCGCCGTATTTGCCCGAGCTGCCGAGGCGCTCGATGATGGCGTGGATGCCGCTGGCATCGATCAGCTCATCCAGCTTCTTGTTGGCCCGCGCGACGCGGAACGCCAGGTGCTGCTCGACGTCGCCTTTGGGGATGGGTTGCAGAATGGCGATCTCGACACGCTGTGCCACCTCGCGCACATCGGCGTTGCGTGGGCTCAGCTTCTTCAGCAACTCGGGCTGGCCGATCAGGATGATGGAGAGCAGCTTGTCGAAGCCATCCTCGAACTGGTCGCGCATGCGTTTAAGGTGGTTGAGTGTGGGCACGGGGATGGCGTGGGCTTCCTCAATGATCAGCACATGACGATTGCCAGCGGCGAACGAGTTCTTGAGGGTGGTGTGCACCTGGCGGAAACGCGCCTCGGGGCTGGACTTCGGTGTCTCCAGTGGCGCCACTGCGTACATGATGGCTTCGGCGATATGGGTCGCCTTCAGCGTTTTGCCTTTGACCTCGCTGGCCTCCATACCGATGACGAATGGGTCGATGGTGATGACTGGCTCATTGCGCAGGCGGTGAGACAGGTCGCGGCGCAGGGTGCTTTTGCCGGCGCCGGATTCGCCTACCACGGCAAGGAAGCCGTCGAACCGGGCCGTCTGGTACATCGACTCGCGGATGTAGCGGATGTCGCCACTGAAGTACATGTCCTCGGCGCTGCGCAGATCGCCGAATGGGTCGCTCATCAAGCCAAAGACGCGCTTGGTGTCTGGTCGCGGGGTTTGTTTAGCCATTAGCATGTCGGGGCACTCCTGGTTTTCGTGATTGGTTTCCGGGGTTGCTGGGGTCTGCGCGTTGGCGCGCGCAGGCCCCATCTCATCGAACGCGGCGCGCACAGCGTCGAACTCCGCGCCTTGCTGCATCAGATACTCGGTGATGGCCCAGGCCAGCTGGTTCATCGGGATGCTCTTCGGCCACTGACCGTGGTTGATCAGCTGAGCGATGGCAGCCGGGCTGAGCTTCACCGCCCTGGCCAGGTCGGCCTGACCCTTGCCTACGCTGGCCAGCACTTGCTTGAGGCGTTTCATCACTCGCCCCCAACCAGGCGCAGGCCTGGGCGTGCGGGCGTCTGCAGCTGGGCGACGATGGCGTCGAGCTGCTCCTCCATGGCGCCATCGGGGTAGTTGGCCTTGAGCCATTCCATGGACTCGGGCGTCCAGGTAGCGCCCAGGCGAGCGCGCAGCGCCTTGGCCAGCTCGATGCGGTTGAGCTTGGGCAGCTCCACCGAGGCCAGGCCGGCAAGGCTGACGCGGGTTTCCAGCTCGGTACCGCGCTTGGGCAGGTAGGCCGGCAGGCTGGTGTCGGTAAGATGCTTGTGCGGGTCAATGGCGCCGCCGAACGGCGTGACCTTGGCCTTGCGTGCCTGCTCGGCGCCTTCCTCGCTGTCGGCACCGGTGGCCAGTTGCTCCAGCACCGTGCGCGCCACCTGGGCCGGGGTTTCGGCGCGGCTCTTGTGCTCCTCGCCGATCATCGCCGAGCCTTCAACGAAGCCGTGCTCGTCGCGGTCCAGGCGCTCGATCACGTACAGAGTCTGGTGGCCGTGCTCGTCGCGCATTACAACCTGGGCGCTCTCCGCGTCGCGCCAGGGGTTGCGGGTGATCAACAGCTTGGCGTCGACCATCACCCCCGGCACGCTGCTGACGTCATACAGCGCGCCCCGGTAGGACACCTGCTGCAGCACATTGACCTTGCGCAGCTCCGGCGCGCAGGTGGCCATCTCCCGGCACACCTCCGCCGGCGGCGCGATGCGCAGCTGCTCGGGCTTGATCAGCATCCACACGCCGTAGCGGGTGCGGCGATGGCGGCTGTGGATGGCGGTGGCGTTGAAGGCGCGCATCCACTCGCCGACGCGGGCGTTGATGTGCGCCAGGGTCTCGGCCTTCTCCAGCTTCAGGCCGCTCTCGAACTCGCATTCAACGATGTTGTGCGCTTGTTCCACCTGGCCCTTGGCGCGAGCGTTGCCCACCTCGTTGATGATCAGCTCGATGCCCAGGGCCTGGCACAGGTTGCGGAACATCGCCGAGGTCATGGCCGCGCCGGGGTCGGTCATGATCATGAAGGGCACACCGTGGAACGGGTCGCTCTCGCCGCGCTTCTGCATGGCGCAGATCAGCACGTGGCAGAGGTTCTCCGCGCTCTCGGCGCCGAGTACGTACTGCACATAGATAGTGCCGCTGGTGTGGTCGGTGATCGCGTAGCGCCACAGGCGCTTGCGCTCGATCTTCTTCAGGTTGGCCGGCTTGCCGTCGTAGTACTCGGCCGGGTTGATGGTGCGGGCGCCGTCGTCGTCCAGGTAGAACTGGGTGCAGATCGAGGCGTCGATTTGCCACACATGGTTCGGGTGCTTGCTGGCCAGGCTGATGGCCGGCGCCGGGGCCAGTACCTGCGAGGGGTGCAGGTTGTGCTGGTACAGCGCACGGCTGATGGCGCTCTCGCTCATCGGCCGCAGCTCGCCGGTTTTCTTGTCCAGCACCTCGGCGCGGATCAGGCCGTTGGCGCGCAGCCGCGCCACCGCCAACTTGATGGACGACAACTGCTTGCCGTTGTTACGGATGCTCTCCACCAGCAGGGCAGAGATCAGCTGCAGCTCGCGCAGCGGGATGCTGGTGTTACCAGCATCCTTGCGCTGCTTGCGCGGTTTGTCCTTCACGGTCAGTACCTCCAATTTGCGGTACAGGGTGGCCAGCGACATGCCCAGCCGTGCCGCCGTGGCCGCATACAGCGCGGTGCGGTTGGCGCCGGCCTGCTGGGCCTGGCCATAGGCCGCCAGAATCTCCTGGGCATGGATGGGGTTCATGGGTCAGCCCTCGGCCAGGTCATCCAGGCCCAGCAGGCTCTGCCAGCCGGGTAACTGGTCCGGGTGCAGCTCGGGCAGGTGGAACTCGCTGCGAATCGCCATCAGCGTCACCTCCAGGTTGCGCACCAGGGCAGCGGTGAAGCCGCGGTGATCCTCCCCGGTCTGCTGGGCCAGCTTCTCCAGGTCGGCGAAGGCCTTGCGCAGGGTGCCCTGCAGGGTGCCTTCCACCTCGTAGGCGGTGGCCACCACCTCCTGGCGCAACTGCTTGGCCTCCTCGACGGGCTGCACCACGATGACCTTGGGCTTTTTCGCCAGCTCAGTAGCCAGCTGGTTGTTCTTGGCGGTGATATCCGCCATCACGCGCTCCTTGGCGCTCAGGTTCTCGCGGGATTCGCGCAGGGCCTTGCGCAGCTCCTTGACGCTCATGGTGGCCACGTCATCCAGGGTCAGCTCGCCGGTCTGGCCGGTGAGTTCCAGTTCCTGGATTCCCTCGTCGTCCAGCACGAGCATCTCGAACAGCTTGGACTGATTGCCGAGGGCTTTGGTCAGGGCTGAGTTGCTACCCAGACTGGCGAACTTTGCTGCTGACTGCATGAATTTTGCAGCTACAAACCGATCGATACCTAGTGCATCTAGGCGATCGATAAAGTTTCCCGGCCCGCAGGCTTCCTTGAGTACTCTCAGCCCGCGCCCCACTTCCAGGCAGGCCTCCACGCTGCGCCGCATATTGGCGGCGATATCGCGCTGGATTAGATCCGGGTCGGTGCAGTCGGCCGGCAGCTGGTAGCCCAGCTGGGCGGCCACGGCGCGCACCTGGTGCTCGTGCTCAGCAGTGAGCGTGGCCACCTGGTGCTGGGCGGCGGTAAGTTCGCTGCCGATATCTACGTCGGCGACCAGTTCGACGTCGCTTGAGGGTGTGCGAGCCATCAGGCAACCCTCCGCTCATCACCGGCCAGGCGCTGCAAGATGGCAATGGCCTGAGAGCGATCACCTCCCGCCTCGATCAGTAAATTGCGAAATTCGTTATGCGCCCGCAAACGGCCATGATCAAAGGCGTCAGACTCCGGGCTGCCTGGCTCATAAGGGTTTTTAACCAAGGTCTGATCGATACGGTTACGCAGTACGGCTGCCATGCCCTCCTGGAAAGGCCTGCTGCGCCGTGGCTCATCCTTCAGCATGGTGGCAGTGAGTTTCAGATAGTCCATGGTGGTGCTCCTTCTTTACTGGGGGCTGATACGTGACTGAATTTCGATGATGCGTGCTTGGCCACGCTGCAATTCTTCAGCGGTGGCCATCGCGTATTGCAAAAAGCCAATGCTCGGCGCAATGCGCCCGGTGGGTAGCCGTGTGACCCAGCCTTCCTCTTCCAGGGTGTCGACATAGCGCGTGACATTGGCAGCGCTCTCACCCAGGGCCTTTGCCAACTCGACATTGCTCAGCCCAGTCAGGGTGTGGCCGCGCAGCGCCTTGAGTAGTCGCATGGCGCGACGCACGCTGTCATGAGTACGTTTGACGGACATGTCTAGCGCTCCTGTGGCTGCTGTACCGGGAGGTACTGCACGAATGTCTTGCCCGTAATACGGTCAGTCACCACATACGCCCAGATGGCAACGCGTTGAGCCTTCATGCGCAGCTCTCCAGCGAGATGACGACCAGAGCGCCGGATTGGGTGATAGCAGTCTGGCCACCCGTGGCTGCCGCCAGCTCTTGGTGGAGACGCTGGGCTTCGTTGCACCACCCTTCGGCGCACTCCTCCATGCGGGCCAGCTCGGCGCGCAGGCATGCGTTCTCATCAAAGAGGCGCGCCACCTCTTGGCAGAGCTGCTCCTGAGCCTGTTCGTCCAGGCGGCGCAGCAGCATGCGGATGTCGATGGCCTTACTCATCGTCAGCCACTCCAAAGTCGAGTTGTGGGATTTGCGCCTGGGCGACGTTGCCGTGGTGCCAGGCGAGGGATTCGAGGCCAGCGCGGATGGCATCCAGGGTCTGCTCGGCGGTTTGCTTGCCGCCGTAAAAAGCCAGCAGTGCGCCGGTGGCGTTGTGCAGCACGCCCTGCAGCTGCTGCAGATCCTCGCTGTTGCAGGTCTTACCGATCGGGATGTCCACCAGCAGCTTGCCGTGGGCGGCCGCCAGGTAGCGGGTGATCAGCGGCAGGCCGCAGGCTTTTTCCAATGGCAACACCATGGTCAGCGGCAGACGGCCATTGCCCATCCACTTGTAGAGCGAGCTGGCGTTGTTCTGGCACAGATGGTCTGTGGCAAGCCGCTCGATCCCGCGGTTATGGCGCTGCAATGCATGCTCGGCGCAGCCGCTCATAGCCTCGGCGGGCGAGCGTGGTACCCAGTGTTTCCAATTGCGGCGGGTCATTGGATGGGGCTCCTTAGGGCCGTCTGCTGCGGCGTCCAATCAAAAACGCTGTTTCACCCTTGGCAATGCGGTTGCCTGTGGGCCAGCCTGTTCTCGTCATTCACGAACGAGGTGGGTTATGCGAGACCGTCTAAATTCCGATGAGCTTCAAGTGCGACTTGCGGCGACGACCTACTCATGGGCGCTATTGGTGCGGCGGCTGGCGCTTCAGGGGCTGAGCGCCGAGGCGCTGATGCAGGATCTACGGACGTTCCCATGGGGTGAGCATCCGCTTGCCGAACAGGCTCATCAGGCAATGCTGGGTTTGGCTGCTGAATGGGAGCGAATGGATCAAGCCTTCCGTGAAACCAAGCCGCAAAGCCACGAGTAATGGACATGGCAATGGCCCTCAGGCGACCTGGCGGGTGGATGCGGAGGACTCAGGGGCAGCCTTGAGACCCAGGGCGATGGCTCCGAGATGCGCCTCGCCACGCAGCCCCTTGAGGCGGCCGCGCAACAGGTCGACCAGAATGGCCCGTTCGATACCCATCTCCCTGGCCCATTGCGCCTTACATATGCCATGGGTGATGAACCAGGCGTTGGCGCTCTCGGCGGTTTGCGGGTACGGCAGCGGGGCCGCTTTAGGAGTACTGCGTTTGCCTTTCATGTCGGGCCTCGTGTGGTAGATTGCGGTTTTCTGGCAAGGGAACGGCGCTGATGGATCAGTTGGAACCATTGCTGGCAGCGATCAGGGAACAGGCTCAGGAACAGGCGGATTACCTGCAGGGCTTTGAATGCCTGGTGGGGTTTCTGCTGGCGCGCTTGCAGCAGGTCCCCGGTTACTCGCCGCAAGAACTGTTGGATGCCCTGCTGGAAGAACAGCGATGGCGACTAGAAGCCGATGCGATAGAAGAAGGCCAGCCGGGTCATGTGCCTCTGCCTGAAGCCTTGCTTTGGCCTTTTGAAAGGCTTCAAGCCCAGCTTCGAGCAGCCGTAGGGGCTCCGCTGAGTGAAGACTGCTTGCCCAGATCACTTCAGCCTCGCTATCCGCGACTCGATGGAGCGCCAGAGACACGTTTTGCCGTAGTGACTGCTTCACCAGTTGGTAAACCTTACGAAGGGTGACGCGATAACGGCACGCCAGCTCGCTGTGATTGGTGCCGTCGAAATCCGCGAGGATGGCGGCATCGATCAGGGCCTGCTGTTCGGCGGTTAGCTTCAGGTATGAAAAGGTGTCGATACCGTTGCCAGGCACAACCTTGGCAGCGGCCAGCGCTTCAGCAGCTCGCTGCTGGATGCTCTGGGTTTGTACTGGGTTCATGGCGTTTACCTTCGTGGCTAGGCGAGGTGTTGCGCTGTGGTGTGCGGTTAATGATGGTAGAGAATTCTCTACCAGTCAAGCGATTGGTAGATATTTATGAACCTTGGCGCTCGACTTAAGGCTGAGAGGGAGCGCTTGGGCTTCAGCCAGACGGAATTTGCTGCCCTGGCTGGGGCCTCCAAGCACTCGCAGATCAACTGGGAGAAAGGCGCAGCCGCGCCAAACGCGACCGTTCTGGGCGTTTTGGCGGAGCATGGATTGGATGTGCTTTACGTGGTAACTGGGCAGCGCTTGCAATGTGTGACCGAACAGTCACATGTGTCGACGTCGACACATGTGACTGAAAAAGCCAATCCGGTCACGCACTCTGGCGCGGTACCGCAGATCGATGCGGATCGCCTGGCGCGCATCGTTGAGCTACTGGAGCGCTTTGCTGCGCAGGCCGGCAAGCGCTGGCCCGCCAAGCGTCTGGTGGTGCTGGCGGCCGAGGTTTACAACGTGTTGGCTGACGAGCCGGCCCTGGATGAGCCCAAAGTCGAGCGGATTTTGAAGTTGGTAGTAAGTCGATAGCGCACGGCGCGTAAGGAGTGAGGTATGAAGGACGATGATCTGCAGAAACTTTCTGAGTTGCTCGGCAAGGAAATTGACGCCTTGCCCAAGGATGGAAAAGAGCACTCGATATCGATAACGGTGGGCGGTAATAACTCCGGCAATATCTCGCTGGGCGGCACCCAGATAGTTTTCAATTCGCAGGGGCAGAAGCGCACCTGGGCAGATTTGGCCGTTTCCGAACTACTCAACCATTTGGCTCATTGGAAGGCACAGTGGTGGAGCGGCTGGCGAGGCTTTTGGCTAAATGCTCCCTGTCTTCTGCTGATGCTGATGTTGGCGCTGATGGCCGTTGGCTTGCTCAGTGGCTGGTTACTGAGTCTGGGGCCGCAAACCATGCCTTATGTACTGGCGCCAACGATTATCCTGATGGCCATTCTGTCGACCTGGATGATGCGGATTCGACGCGTTGAAGGGCGATTGATGCAAGACAGCCAGGCTTATATCGACACGATTGAGGCAGAACTGCGCCGCAGACGTTAATGGAATGGAGCAGGTGTGCACTGTGCTGCTGGCCGGGTGGTTATCGGCTGGATTTTCTGAACCAAGGGAGCAAGGGAATGAAGCGAGTTGCGATGATGTTCACAGGCTTGGCAATGGCCATGACATTGGCAGGGTGTGCGGGCAAGCACCCACAGCCATTAGTTGCCGGTGCGGAGCTGATACAGATTGGTAAGGGGGATGTCACGGGCTACCAGTACCTCGGCGAAGTCACTGGGGTCCATGGACATGGATGTGGTCTTTTCGGGTACCGGGGTAGTTACGCTGGAGCTGTGGCCAATCTACGTAACCGGGCGCATGCCATGGGGGCCAACTACGTTCAGATCATGTCGCAGACTCAGCCCTTCCCGGCCTACAACTGCTTCGTCAACGAGTACCTGATTGAGGCGACGGCCTATCGCATACCCAGTGCAGGTCATGCTGTGACGCCAGCCTCCGTGCCCTCCAGTGCAACGCCTGCAGCATCAGTGGCTCCCCAGCCCTCTACCAGCGGCGCGGCGACTCAGGAGCAGCAACTGCAAGAGCTGACCCGGACTCCAGGGCTGAGCTACGAGGAATACCAGCGGCGCTATCGGCTGATCATGGGGCAGTGAATGTCCTACGTGCAGGATTCAATCAGTAGAGGGTATAGGGATGAAGCGTGACATGGATTTAATTAGGGCGATGGTTATCGCCCTGGAAAATAGTCACCTGAACGGTTTGCCTGATGTCGATAAGGCTGAATTTAATTACCACGCACAGCTGCTAATCGAGGCGGGACTCGCCGAGGGCGCTCTTGCACCTGCTCAGCGTGGAATCCCGACTGCAGCGCTGCTTTGGAGACTGACCTGGCTAGGCCATGACTTTGCTGATGCCATTCGTAATGACACGATCTGGAACAGCGCAAAGGAAAAGGTTATCAAGCCATCGGCCTCATGGACTTTTGGTGTTCTCCTGGACTTTCTCAAGTTGGAGATCCGTAGGCATATTCCGGGTCTGGAGTAGCTCGCGCAGCTCAAGCGCGCAGTTGGCGTAACACGTGGCGCCGTGCTCGATCAAGCGGCGCCCCACTTCATCTTTTTCCAACTCGGCACTGGCAAACTTGGCCTGTGCTCGCTGAGCCCAGGTATTGCAAAGGTCTTGAAGGGCTTTGTCTTTCATGGCTGTAACTCTCTCTCTGGGGGCACTCTCGGTCGTCTGATTCTTCTCCCTTGTTGCGGCAATGTATTTTTGCCCCGTCCAAATTACTCCGCGCGCGCGCGAGGCGAAGCTGTGATCTCTCTCCCGGTCGGACTGCCGGTATGAGCACAGCAACGGCCAGGGATTGGCCAACCTCGGAGCGCACCCCATGGCCACCGCCTGTCAGAACAAGCCCAAGCGCCGCTTCTTGCCGCGCATGACTGTCTTCGCTGTCATTTCCATTTTGCTGCTCGTCGCCATCTGGTATGTGCGCCCCGAGCAGCTGCAGGTGGTGCTGTATAAGGCCAGCCTGATCACCATTGGCGCTGTGCTGGGCTACTACATCGATCGGGCACTGTTCCTGGTCGAGGCCCGGCCTCATCAGTGCATCGGCGGCATCCATATCGTTGGCGCCTGGCTACGCCGCGCCCTGATCGTGCTGGCGTGCGTCCTCGGCATGACGCTGGGGCTCTGACTATGACGCGCCTCAAGCGTTGGCTCGCCGAGATCGGCAACGATCTGTACATCATCTGGATGATCGAACCGCGCCTGTTCCTGTGGCCGCTGTTCGTGCTTCTTGTCGTGCTCGGTTGCTCTATGGTGCCCAGCGCCGATGCTGCAATTCCGACGGCTGCCGAGCAGCACCGCCGCACCCTGGTGCGCGCCGCCCATGCTGAATGGGGCCTGGGCGCGCCTGTGGCGACCTTCGCCGCGCAGGTGCACCAGGAGAGCGCCTGGCGCGTGAATGCTCGCTCGCCGGTCGGCGCCCAGGGCCTGGCGCAGTTCATGCCAGCGACTGCCGATTGGATGGCCGAGATCTACCCGCGCAGCCTGGGCCCGGCGCAGCCGTACAACCCTGGGTGGGCGCTGCGGGCCATGGTGGCGTTCGACCGCTGGCTCTATGAGCGAAACCAGGCCGTTAGCGAGTGTGACCGCTGGGCCTTTGTGATGGCCGGCTACAACGGCGGCAATGGCTGGGTGAATCGTGATCGACGTCTGGCATCGGCAAAGGGCGCCGATCCGCTGGCCTGGTTCGGTCATGTCGAGCGGCACAATTCCGGCCGCTCGGCCAGCAACTTCAAAGAGAACCGCCATTACCCGCGCGCCATCCTGCTGCGCTGGGAGCCGATGTACGTGGCTGCCGGCTGGGGCCCTGGCGTGTGTGCCGAAAGGTACCGCCATGATGAAAGTACCACTGCTGTGCCTGGCGATGAGCATCGCCACTACATCACCTGCAGCCTGCTCACTGAACTGGCTCGCCGCCAGCGAGCTGTACGCCTCGCCGCCACACCGCGACCCGGCAGCCAGGCCGGGCTCATACCGGCAACGGCGTAAGGGGCGGCGCTGATGAATACCCTCATTCGTTGGGCCGGCGACCACCTCTGGCTGTTGCTGGTCATCGCCTTCGCCGCCGCCTTCGGGGTGCATGGCTCGGGCATGTATGACAGCGGATACCGCACGGCCAAGGCCGAGGGAGAGTCAGCCCTGCAGAGCCTGCGCTTGGAGTACGCCGAACAAGGCCGCCGCGCCGCCCAAGAGAGCCTGCTGCTGTACCGCCAGCAGGTAGAACGCGCCAACCAGGCCGAACTGCAGTACCTGTCCGCCCAGGATGAAATCCAGCGCCTAAAGCACCAACTCAACCAGGAGCGAATCGCCCATGTATCGACTCAGTACCGCCCCGCGCCAGGCGCTGCGCCTGTGCCTGCTCCTCGCTTCATTGTCACTTGCGGCTGGCTGCGCGACTTCAACGCAGCCCTTGGAACCGGTCTGCCCGCCACAGCCGGATGCCGAGCTACCCCCGGCGCTCAAGCAGCGGCCTGGCCCGCCCCCGGCGCTGACGCCGAGCTACTGGAAAGCGGTGTCAGCGCGGCTGACATCCTGGCCCATGCCCGCGATTACGGCGCGTGGGCGCTCGCCAACCTGGCGCAGTTGAACGCGCTGATCGACCTACACGACAAGGACAAACACTGATGGATCTCGACTACATGCTGCGCGCCGGCCAGTTCGTTTTCACGGTTGCGGTGGGGCTGTTCTCCATCAGCAGCGCCCGTAAAGCCAGCTCCAAGGCCGATGCCGAACAGCTGGCCGGTCGGCTTAACGGGCAGGACAACCGCATCCTGGTACTGGAGCAGCGCATGAATCACCTGCCCGATAGCGAGCAGCTGACCGAGCTGGCGGGCGAACTGGCCGACCTGGCCGGCGATATGAAGGCAATCAAGGTCGAGATCGCAGGGGTGACCAAAGCACTCGACCCTTTGGCCCGCGCGGTTGAGCGCATGAACGAATACCTGTTGAACAACAAGTGAGGCTGCAATGAGCACTCAATACGCTGACTTTCTGCGCCAGGATCAGCGCCTGGTGATGCTGCGCATCCTCTCTGAGCTGCCGCAGTACCGCTCCAACTCTTCGGTGATCGCCAACCTGCTGGGCCAGTTCGGGCACCACCCGAGCCGCGACCAGGTGAAGGGTGACCTGACCTGGCTCGGCGAACAGGGCTTGGTATCGATCGAGGACATCGGCTCCGTCCTGGTCGTGACCCTGACCGAGCGCGGCGGCGACGTAGCTGCTGGCCGTGCCTCGGTGCCGGGCGTCAGCAAGCCGAGGCCCTGACCATGGGGCGCAAGTCCAGCATCGACCGGCTGGAGCCGGCAGTCCGTACCCACATCGAGAAGCGCCTGCGCGAGCGCCGCCTCACCCTGGACGAGCTGATCGAGGATCTGCACGAGCACTTCCCCAGCGCGGACAAGCCCAGCCGCTCGGCGATTGGCCGCTACAAGGTGAGCTTCGACGAGATGGCCAAGCGGCTGCGCGAGCAGCAGGCCATGGCCAGCCTGCTGGTCGAGGAGCTGGGCGAGAACCCCAACGACAAGGCCGGCGCGCTGATGGTGCAGTCGATCCAGACCCTGACCACGCACGCGACCCTGGGCGCGCAGATCGACGACAAGACCACCATCGACGACGTGCGCAAGCTGGCCCGCGCCGCCAAGGACGTGCTGCAGGCCAGCAAGGCCAGCCGCGAGGAGCGCAAGGCGATCGAGCGCGAGGCCCGCGAGGCGCTGCTGGCCGAGCAGGAGCAGCGTCTGGAAGAGATGCGCGGCAGCGATGGCATGAGCGAGGAGTTCGAAGACCGAATCCGTCGCGTACTGATGGGGAAAGCCTGATGAAGCGGCTGGTGCTGATTTCCGTCCTGCCAGTCCTTGTTGCCGAGGTCATCGCCAAGGAAATACGGCGCGCCTGGTTCAACCTGGCGGTACGACAGCTGGTGTGTGCGAAGTACCGTGTGTGGCTCAGCTACTGGAGGGCCAACTGATGGAGTTCTTGGCTGCTATCGGCTTGCTCTGGATCGGCTGGCTGCTGGGTTGGCGCCATGCCCATATCACCGTGGCCGCTGAGTGCGAGCGCCTTGGCGCCTTCTTCGTCGACAAAACCGTTTACCGCTGCACTGCCATCGAACCGAAGGAAGAGCCCAGTGAGTGAGCCAGAGGCCAAAGCGCTAAAGGCGCTGACCAAGCCCCGCAAGATCGATCTCGCCGCCGAGCTGGAGCTGCATGGCGTCGTCGTGCCCCAGGACATGGCCGATGCGGTACCGGAGAAAGAAGGCGTCTTCCTGCCGTACCAGCAGCGCTGGTTCGACGACACCAGCCAGATCATGATCGCCGAGAAGTCGCGCCGTACCGGCCTGACCTGGGCCGAGGCAGGGCGCAACGTGATCAACGCCGCCAAGCCTCGGCGCCGCGGTGGTTGCAATACGTTCTACGTGGGCAGCAAGCAGGAGATGGCGCTGGAGTATATCGGTGCCTGCGCGCTGTTCTCCCGTGCGTTCAACGAGATGGCCCAGGCCGACGTCTACGAGCAAACCTTCTGGGATGAAGGCCGGCGCGAGGAGATCCTGGCGTACATGATCCGCTTCCCGAAGAGCGGTTTCAAAATCCAGGCACTCAGCTCGCGCCCCAGCAACCTGCGCGGCCTGCAGGGTGATGTGGTGATTGACGAGGCGGCCTTCCATGAATCCCTGGAGGAGCTGCTCAAGGCCGCCCTGGCGTTGACCATGTGGGGCAACAAGGTGCGCCTGATCAGCACCCACAACGGCGTCGACAACGCGTTCAACAGCTACATCCAGGACGCACGCGAGGGCCGCAAGGATTACAGCATCCACCGCATCACCCTCGACGACGCTCTGGCCCAGGGGCTGTACAAGCGGATCTGCTATGTCACCAACCAGGAGTGGTCGCCCGAGGCCGAGAAGCAATGGCGCGACAAGCTCTACAAGAACGCTCCGAACGTCGAGTCAGCCGAGGAGGAGTACGGCTGCGTGCCGAAGAAATCAGGCGGCACCTACCTGAGCCGGGTGCTGATCGAACAGGCGATGGTCGATGACCACTCCATCCGCATCTACCGCTATGAGGCGCCCGAGGGCTTCGAGCAGTGGACGCCTGAGATGCGTGAGGCCGAGATCCGCGCCTGGTGCGAGGAGAACCTGGCACCCGAGCTGGCTCGCCTGAACGCGCGCAACCGCCATACCTTCGGTGAGGACTTCGCCCGCCGTGGCGATCTTACGGTATTCACGCCGCTACAGATCGACCCGTTGCTGCGCAAGCGCGTGCCCTTCGAGGTCGAGCTGCGCAACCTCACCTATGAGGCGCAGCGCCAGATCATGTTCTACATCTGCGATCGCCTGCCGCGCCTGAGCGGCCTGGCGTTCGACGCCACCGGCAACGGCGGCTACCTCGCCGAGCAGGCCGCGCTGCGCTATGGCGCCGGCCTGGTAGACCAGGTGCAACTGAACTTGGCCTGGTACGCCCTGTGGATGCCCAAGCTCAAGGGCGAGCTGGAAGCCTTCAACCTGCAGATCGCCCGCCACCAGACCCGCCTCGATGACTTGCTGGCGATCAAGGTGGACAAGGGTGTGCCGGTTATCGACAAGGGCCGCACCAAGGATCTGCAGGCGCAGGACAGCAAGGCCAAGCGGCATGGCGACAGCGCTGTATCGCTGGTCATGGCGGTGCGCGCCAGCTTCATGGAAGGCGGCGCCATCGAGTTCACCGCACTGCCACGCCACAGCCGTGGCTTCGACAACGTCGATGACAACGACACTGACCTCACTCTCCCGGAACCGACAGCATGGTGACCACATCCCGCATCCTGGGCCCCGATGGCCAGCCGATCCGCCTGGCCGAGATCCGCGAGCCGCAGACCGCCCACCTGACCAGCCTGCACCACGAGGTGGGCAACCACCCCTCGCGCGGCCTGACGCCCAGCCGCCTGGCCGCGCTGCTCGATGCCGCCGAACAGGGCGATATCGTCGCGCAGTACGAGCTGTTCGAAGACATCGAGGAGAAGGACGGCCACGTATTCGCCGAGATGGACAAGCGGCGCCGCGCGGTCTCTCAGCTGGAGTGGCAGATCGTCCCGCCCGACAACCCTACTGCCAAGGAGAAAGAAGCCGCCGCCGCCCTGGAGAGCCTGTTGGCCGGGCTGGATGACTTCGAAGCGATGCTGTTCGACGTGACCGACGCCATCGGCAAAGGCTTTGCCTGCCTGGAGTTCGACGGCTGGCACCGCGTAGACGGCGACTGGCTGCCGCGTGCCATCGATCACCGCCCACAGACCTGGTTCCAGCTTACCCGTGGCGAACGGCGCCAGGAGATCCGCCTGCGCGGCTCGATGGGCGGCGAGCCGCTGCAGCCGATGACCTGGATCACCCACATCCACAAGGCCAAATCGGGCTACCTGGAGCGCAGCGCGTTGATGCGCGTGCTGGTGTGGCCGTACCTGTTCAAGAACTACAGCGTGGGCGACCTGGCCGAGTTCCTGGAGATCTACGGCATCCCCATGCGTGTAGGCAAATACCCAGGCGGCGCGACTGAGAAGGAAAAGCTGACCCTGCTGCGCGCCCTGGCCCAGCTCGGCCATAGCGCCGCCGGCATCATCCCGATCGGCATGGAGATGGAGTTCCTCAACGCCGCCCAGGGCGATCCAGCCGCGTTCAAACTGATGATCGACTGGTGCGAGCGCACCCAGTCCAAGGTGATCCTGGGCGGCACCCTCACCAGC
This sequence comes from Pseudomonas fluvialis, assembly GCF_002835605.1. Lineage (NCBI taxonomy): Bacteria > Pseudomonadati > Pseudomonadota > Gammaproteobacteria > Pseudomonadales > Pseudomonadaceae > Pseudomonas > Pseudomonas fluvialis. The sequence continues at coordinate 257,410 of NZ_PIYS01000027.1, forward strand.
GGTACCGGCGAAGGCACCAACACCAACGCCCTGGGCAACGTGCACAACGAGGTGCGCCTCGACCTGCGCGACTCCGACGCCAAGCAACTGGCCGCCACCATCAGTCGTGACCTGGTGTACCCCATCGCCGTGCTCAATGGCCTGGTGGACAACTGGAAGCGCTGCCCGCGCCTGGTATTCCCCACCCAGGAACCCGAGGATCTCAAGGCCTACGCCGATGCGCTGCCAAGCCTGGTCAAGCTTGGCTTCAAGATCCCGCGCCAATGGGCCCAGGAGAAGGTGGCCATCCCCGAGCCGGCCGACAACGAGGATGTGCTGCAGCTGCAGGCCGAGCCGTCGGCGCCGACGCCGCCCGAGCCACCTGCAGTGCGTGCGGCGGCTACCGCGCAGAAACCGGCCACCACCGCCGCGCAGCGCCTGGACGATGACCTGCAGCCCATCACCGGCCAGTGGATCACGCGCATCCGCCAACTGGTGGAACAGGCCGAGAGCCTGGAGCAGATCCGCGATGGTCTGGCCGAGCTGCTGCCGGACATGAGCATCGAGCAGTACGCCGAGGCCATGGCCCAGGCCCTGGCCGCTGCTGCCCTGCAGGGGCGCCTGGATATCGTCCAGGAGGCCGCCAATGGCCGTTAGCGCCACCTCGCTGCCGTTCCAGGAGCAGAACCAGTTCCTGCGCCGCAAGCTCAACCTGCCCACCAACGGCTGGACGGACGTATACGGCCGCGAGCACGACTATGCCTTCACCGTGGCCGGCGCCAACCGTGACGACCTCGTGGCGGACTTCCACCAGGCCGTGCAACGGGCGATTGAGGGCGGCACCACGCTTGAGGACTTCCGCAAGGACTTCGACCGCATCGTGGCCAAGTACGGCTGGAGCTACAACGGCGGCCGCAACTGGCGCAGCCGGGTGATCTACGAGACCAACATGCGCAGCAGCTACATGGCCGGCCGCTACGAGCAGCTGCTGGCCGTGCGTGAGGAGCGCCCGTTCTGGCAGTACCTGCACAGCGATGCGGTGGAGTTCCCACGCCCGGAACACGAAGCCTGGAACGGCATGGTGCTGCGCTGGGATGACCCCTGGTGGCAGTACCACTTCCCGATCAACGCCTGGGGCTGCCAGTGCAGCGTGCGGGCGCTGAGCTATGACGACCTGGTACGCATGGGCAAGACCGGGCCGGACACCGCGCCGCCGATCGTCTTCGAGCAGCGCACCATCGGCCAGCGCAGCCCGCAAGGCCCGCGCACCGTGACGGTGCCGGTGGGTATCGACCCCGGCTTCGAGCACATTCCCGGTCAAGCCCGGCTGGAGAGTGCGGTACCGCGCCCGCGCCCCGATGAGGAGCTGATTCCGGCCACGGCACCGGGTCTGCCCAGCCGCCTGGCCGGCGACCCGCTGCCGCCACCTAGGGCGATATCGACCGAGCGGTTGCTGCCGGAAGGCCTGACCGACGAGGCCTACGCCAGCAGCTACCTGGCCGAGTTCGGCGCCTCCCTTGAGAGCCCGGCGCTGTTTCGCGATGTGTTGGGCGAACGCTTGGTGATAGGCAAAGCACTGTTCACCGAGCGAAAGAGTGGCGAGCTGAAGGCCAACAAAAACGGACGCGGCAGATGGCTGCGCCTGCTGGCTGACGCGCTGAAGGCCCCTGATGAGGTATGGACACGCCTGGAGTGGCTGGGCGCTGTCGGCCAAGCAGTGGTGCGCAGGCGCTATGTAGCGCGATTCACGGTGGAGGGCCTGCAGGTGCCCGCCGTGGCGGTGTTCGAAGTTGGCAAAGATGGCTGGGTGGGCGTGACGACGTTTCCGCCTCACCAGGACGAGTACCTAGAGACGGTGCGCCAAGGTATCAGGCTGTATCGCAGGCAAGACTAAACCCGGCGCTGCCACACCGGGTTTCCCGCGAGTGTAGGGTTGGAGGCCCTGGCAGGGGCTCTCTCACTCGATCAGGTAAGTTCAGTATAGGAGCAGAAAATGGCCGGTGCCACGCTTGAGTTCGATGCCGTTGCCGCGCTGGCCGTCATCAATGAAGCAGCCGCTGCCACTGCTGACCCGACGCAGATGCTCCGCGATATGGGGAACTACCTGGCCTTCCAGGCATTGCCCCAGCGTTTCGCCAGCCAGTCAGCACCAGATGGAACGCCTTGGCAGGCGCTGTCGCCGGCCTACCTCAAGCGCAAGAAGAAAAACCAGGACAAGATCCTGGTGCGTGACGGCCCTCTGAGCAATGGGCTTAGATTCCAGGTGGTAGGCGGCGACTTGCTGGTGGGCACCAACATGGTCTACGGGGCGATCCATCACTTCGGTGGCAGCATCGATATCGCCGCCCGCAACCAGCAGGCCTATTTCCGCCAGGATGGCAAGAGCGGCGAAGTCAGCAACCTGTTCGTCAACAAGAAGCGCAGCAACTTCAGCCAGTGGGTGACCATCGGCGCCTACAAGATCACCATACCGGCGCGCCCGTGGTTGGGTACCAGCGAGGCCGACAACTACGAGCTGGTCAACATTGCCATGAAGCACCTGATGCCAGGTGTTTGGGGCGGAGGCTGAAAACGGCACAGAAAGGCCCGTAAATGCGTTTTAGGGGCCTGGGTGCCGCCGTTGTATTCGCTGCCCCCTACAACGGGCCGTTTGGGCGTTTATAAACACGCCGCGACGGGGTGGCAGCGAATTGTTGCGGCCGGTATCGCTGAAAACCCGCTTCGTTAGATTTTTGCCCCGTCAAAATTACTTGGCCGGCCTGCAGCGCCAAGCTGCCGGCATGAAGACAAAACGCCTCCCTCTCGCCGTTGCACTCGCCGCCTGCAGTTTCGTACTGGGGGCGCCGGCTGCCGACAACACCATCTGGGTTCAGGTGACCCCGGCTGGCCATTTCCTGCCGGCTGATGGCCGCGAGATCAAGGTGCCGTCCTGGCACATCAACCAGGCGGTGGCCACCAAGGTCATCGAGCGCTTCCACGCCCGCAAGAACAAACGCGTGGTCGACTACGAACACCAGACCCTGCTCAAGGAAGAGAACGGCCAGCCTGCCCCAGCTGCTGGTTGGTACCAGGCACTGGAGTGGCGCGAGGGCGAAGGCTTGTTCGCCCAGGTGCAACTGACCGCCCGCGCCGCGCAGTACATCGCCGAGGGCGAATACCAGTATTTCTCCCCCGTGTTCCTTTACCACCCGACCACCGGCGACGTCCTGGACGTGCAGATGGGCGCGCTCACCAATGCCCCGGCAATCGACGGCATGCAGGAACTCAGCCTGCGCGCCGCCGCGTCGTTCGGCTGTTTCGATGACTCCCCAGAGGAAAACCCCGTGAACCCACTGCTGCTGGCGGTCTGTGCCGCACTCGGCCTGCAGGCCGATAAAACCACCGAAGAGCAGGCGATCGCCGCGCTCTCCGCCCACACCACCAACCTGCGCAAGCTGATGGGCTTGGATGAAGGCGCCGTTTTCGGCGATGCCCTGGTCGCAGCTTGCACCGGCCTGAAGGCCAAGGCCGCCGTCAGCGTCGACCCGGCTCAGTTCGTGCCGTTGTCGGTCGTCGATGGCCTCAAGGCCGAAATGGCCGCGCTCACCGCCCGACTGGGCGAGCGCGATGAGAAGGACCTCGACAACCAGATCACCGCCGCCCTGGAAGACGGCCGCCTGCACAAGACCATGGAAGGTTGGGCGCGTGACCTTGGCAAGAGCAACCGCGCCGCCCTGACCGCCTACCTGGACAAGGCGCAGCCGATCGCTGCTATCGCCGGTAGCCAGACCCAGGGCAAAGCCCCGGTGGCGGACGAGAAAACCGGACTGACCCAGGACGAGCTGGCTGTTTGCTCGGCAATGGGCCTGACCGCCGAACAGTTCAAGGCCGCCAAGGCCGAGGAGCAATAAGCCATGACTGCGCTGACCAAAGACCGCAACACCAAGCGCCGTGATGGCGTGCAGTACTCCGACCCGGTGGCCGCCAGCGCCAAGATTTTTGCCGGTGCGCTGGTATGTATCAACGCCTCGGGCTACGCCGTACCGGGCAGCACCGCCACCACCCTGAAGGCTCGGGGCGTCGCCCAGGAGTATGTCGACAACTCGGCCGGTGCCGCCGGTGATCTGCGCGTGGAAACCCGCCGTGGCGTGTTCCCGTTCGTCAACAGCGCCTCGGCCGACGAGATCACCCGCGCCGATATCGGCGCCAACGCCTACATCGTCGACGACCAGACGGTCGCCAAGACCTCCGCCACCAACACCCGCTCGGTTGCCGGCGTTATCCGCGATGTGGATAGCGATGGCGTCTGGGTCGAGATCTAAGGAGCAAGACTCAGATGATCATCAACAAGCAAAACCTCTCTCTCCTGCACACCGGCTATAAGGCGTCGTTCCTGGGCGCATTTCAGGGCGCAGCGATCGACTATGACCAGATCGTGATGGAAGTGCAGTCCGGCACCGCCATCGAAACCTACGGCTGGCTGGGCGCTACCACCCGCTTCCGTGAGTGGCTGGGCGACCGCGTGATCCAGAACCTGGCGCTGCATGACTACAGCATCAAGAACAAGACGTTCGAGAACACCGTGGGCGTGCCCCGCGAGGCGATCGAGGACGATCAGTACGGCACCTACAACACCCTGATGGCGCAACTGGGCCAGGACGCCAAGGAGCACCCGGCCGAGCTGGTGTATGCCCATCTGAAGAATGGTTTCACCGGCAAGTGCTACGACGGGCAGTTCTTCTTCGACACCGACCACCCGGTGATCGGCGCCAACGGCCAGGAAACGTCGGTGAGCAACTTCCAGGGTGGTAGCGGTACGGCGTGGTTCCTGCTGGACGTCACTCGCATGATGCGGCCGATCATCCTGCAGAAGCGCAAGAACTATCAGTTCGTTTCCAAGACCGGCGAGACCGACTCCAACGTGTTCGACCGCAAGGAGTTCGTGTGGGGCGTGGATGCTCGCTTGAACGTCGGTTATGGCCTCTGGCAGCTGGCCTACGCCTCCAAGAATGCGCTGGATGCCGACAGCTTCAACGCGGCCTATGCCGCCATGCAGGAACTCAAGGGCGACAACGCACGCCCACTGGGTATCCGTCCGAAGCTGCTGGTGGTGCCGCCAAGCATGCGTGCTACCGCCCTGGAAGTGGTCAAGGCCGAGCGCAACGCGGCCGGCGCCACCAACATCAACCGCGACGTGGTGGACGTGCTCGTCACCCCGTGGCTGGCCTGATGGAGGTGATCCATGGCTGGTAAAGGGTCCACCACCAAGGCGCCTGCAAAGGCGTCCACCACGAGCGCAGAAAAGGCAGCCCCAGTGGCTGCCCCTGCGGCCGCCGAACAGCTGGACAACCAGCCGGCGGCATCTACCAAGAGCGAGGCACCCGGCTCGGACGCCGGTTCGAGCGGGCAGGAAGCCCACCCTGCAGCGCTTGGTGGCCTGGGCGACGATGGCGACATCGAGGGCCTATGGGTGGTGGCGCTCCCCGAGCAGGGCTTCCGCCGCTGCGGCTTTCGCTTCACCCGTGAGGGCTTCGGCATCGCTCTGGACGCCCTGACGGCCGAGCAGATCGAGCAGCTGGAGAACGAGCCCAACCTCAAGGTTGAGCGCGGCATTTTCTCCGGCCGTGTCGGCGAGCGTCAGGAGTAAGCATGCAATACATCACCCTCGACGACCTGGCTGAACGGCCAGGCGCACGCGAGCTGGCCCAGGTAGCTACCAAGGAAGGCGCGCGTGCGGTGGCCACCGACCTGATGGAGGCCACCCTGCGCGGCGCGGACCGCAGCGCCTGGGCGGCTGACCTGGTCGCCGTTGCGGATGATGCCCTGCAGCGCATCCAGGATGCCGTTGTTGAAGCTGAAAGCATCATCGACGGCAGCCTGGCCAAGCGCAGCTACCCGCTGCCGCTCAGCCCGGTACCAAAACTGGTCACCGGCTGGGCGCGCGATATCGCCCGGTACCTGCTGCACAAGGATCGTGGCGGTAAAGAGGATTCTGATCCGATCGTGCGCAACTACCGGGACGCGCTGAAGTTCCTGGCCCTGGTGGCCAAGGGCGAGTTCAGCCTAGGCGCTGAAGACCCGATCACCAGCAACCCGCAGATGGTCGACGTGCGCTTCGAGTCCGCGCCGAGCGTGTTCAATCGCAAAGACAGGCAGGCGTACTGATGAACTTCGCGCCCCTGGATACAACGCTCGTCGAGAACCGCCTGCGCAACCAGGTAGCGGACTTCGGCGCGGTCAGTGGCGCCGCCGCGTATCACACGCTCAAGGGCCTGCAGGATTTCCGCACGGGCGACTGTTGGGTGGTGCTGGCCGCCGAGAGCAACCCGGCAGCCGATGGCGGCCAACCTCGGCGCAAAGCAGCAGCCGCTGCGGTGTTCGGCGTGGTGATCTGCGCCAGGAACTACCGCGACCTGCATGCGGACGCGGCCAAGGATGAAGTGATGAATTTTGTCGGTAAGGCCCGCGAGGCACTTATCGGCTGGGCACCGGCCGGCTGGAAGGAGTGCACCTGGCTCAAGGGCCAGGTGCTCGATAGCGACAGCGACCGTGTGCTCTGGATCGACATTTACACCACCACCCACGTACTAGGGGGCAACCCGTGAGCAAGCAACCCGAAACAGCAGCCAAGCCGGCTGCCAAGCCCGAGCTGTACAAGGTGCAACTGGCCAAGCCGCACAAGCATGCCGGCGTGGATCACCCCAGTGGCAAGACCATCGACGTGACCGCCCCCGAGCGCGACTTCCTGATTCGCGCGGGCGTGGTCAACACCCCTGAAACTACCGACGCTGCCGCTCCGGCTGCCGAATAAACGAGGTGCACAATGTCTGAGTCCTACTACTTCGGCCAAGGCAAATTGTGGATTGCCGAGATCCTCGCAAATGGGCAACTGGGCCCTTGGGTCTGGGTTGGTGACGTGTCCGAGCTGAGCGGCCAGAGCAACGAAACCCGCGTTCAGCATCGGGAGTCGTTCAGTGGCGTCAATGCCATGGTGCGCAACTTCGGTAAAGAAGCCGGCATGGCCTGGAACGCTACCCTGCACCAGCTCGACGCCGACAACGTGGGGCGTTTCACCCGCTCGCGCATGAGTGCGCAGGTTGCCGGTACCGTAACGGGGGAGCTGCTGCCTAACCCGGTGGCAAATGGTGATCTGCTCACCCTCGATCATATGAACGTGAGTAACCTGGTGATCACCGATAGCGCCACGCCAACCCCGGTCGAGCTGGTACGCGGCACCCACTATGAGTACGACGTGTTTGGCGACCTGGAAATCCTGGCCCTGCCTACCTCGCCGGCACCGACCCAACCGCTGAAAGCAGCCTATAGCCATGGTGCTACCAAGCAGGCCGCGTTCCTGGCCGGCAGCGACAAGAACTACGCGCTGAAGTACAAGGGCGTGAACCTGGCAGAGAACGGTGCGCCCATTCTGGTCGAGCTTTACAAGACCAGCGCTGGTCTGCTGCAGCAACTCTCGCTCATCACCAGCGGTAACCAGCTGGCCAGCTCGCCGGTGACCTTCACTACGCTGCTGGACTCCAGCAAGCCCGCCTCGGGCAACCTGGGTCAGTTCGGCCGCTTCGTTGAAATGGCTGCCTGACCATGGCGCAGCGCAAAGCAAGAAAAGGTCTGATCACCGCACCCGAGGCCCCAGCGGCCGAGGGCGCGGATGATCTGCAGAAACTGCATCCCAACCTGGAGGCACAGCTGAACGGGCGCATCGTGGTGGTGCGTGAATACGGCTTCGTCGAAGGCCTGCGGGTTCGCCAGCAACTCAGGCCATTCCTGGATGGGCTGTATGAACTGATCAAGAGTGAATCGGTACCGCCGCTGGAACAGATCATGGAACTGGTCGTTGATCATCTGGATGTTGTCCTGCAGGCGGTGGCCACCTCGGCCGACATCGAGGTCGAGGAGCTGCAGTCACTGGAGAACCAGGACGAAGGTGACGTACTGCTGATGCGCTGGTGGACGGCCAACGGCCCTTTTTTTTATCGGCGCGTCCTCAGTCGGATACTGGCGGAACGGGTCCAGGCCGCCGAACTGGAAAAGCGCCGCGCTGGGCAGACGTCTACGCCTGCCTCATCCGAGCAGGCTACGGCGACGTCGAGCGAATAGGTCGCTATACCCAGCGGCAGATCCTGCTGCTGTTCGAGGCTGAAAAGCGTCGGCGGCGCCTGGAACGAGCCGAAAACTTCATCGACCTGAACAAAGCCGGTGGAAGCGTCAAAGAAGCAGAGGAGCATTTCAGGATGCTCCAGAAGTGAATCAGGCGTCCGCCAGTGCGGTGCAACGTTAGGAAGAGTAAAGCCCCGTTAAACCTCCTGAGCCGGTTTATTCGGCCAATACCAGAAATGACGTACGGGAAATAAGCAGGGGTTGCGCCCTGGTGCCTGCCTAAGCCGCCTTCGGGCGGCTTCTTTTTGCCGCGTCCAAATTACATCCCGCCCCGCGCGCGCGAGTATCTCCGCATCCCACCCATCTGGATGCTGACCGATGACCAATCGCGGCGATATCGAATTTGCACTGCGCCTCAAGACTGACCTGGAACAGGGTCAGCAGCAGCTGCAGGCGCTCGCCGATTCGGTCCAGGACGTCGGCGCTGCCGCCGCGACATCGAGCACTCAGCTCGGCCAGATCGGCGAAACCGCCGACCAGCAAACCGCCCGCATCCGCGCCATGGTCGAGGCCAGCCTGCAGCAACAGGCCGCTGCAGATAGCGTGGCCGAGAGCCTCCAGCGCACGACCAGTGCCACCCAGAATGCCAACCAGGCCTGGCAGCAGACAGCAACCGCTCAGACCGAGGCGATGAACGCCTTTCATAACGCTGAGCGTGCCGCCCAGGAGAAGGCGCAAGCCGACCTGCGTGCCGCCGAAGCGGCGGCCCAGGCGGCAGCAGCAACCGAGAAAGAAGGCCAGGAGCTACAACAGCTACTCGGCAAGATCGATCCGGTGATCCGCAAACTGGACGAGCTGGATGACATGGAGCAGCAACTACGCCGTGCTCGTGCCTCCGGTCAGATCGATCTGGATACCTTCGACACCTTCAACACCAAGCTCCAGGAGCAACGCCAGCGTCTCGGCGGTACCACGGATGCCATGCGCGTCGCCGGCATCACGGCTGGGCAGTACCAGCAGGCCATGCGTCAGTTGCCGATGCAGATCACCGACATCACTACCAGCCTGGCCAGTGGCATGCCGATCTGGTTGGTGGCGGTGCAACAAGGCGGGCAAATCAAGGATTCGTTTGGCGGCTGGGGAAATGCTGGTCGCGCGTTGATTAGTGTGATGAACCCTTTGACGCTTGCGGTTGCTGCGGCCACCGTCGCGATCGGCGCTACAGCACTGGCTACGTACCAAGGCGCACAGGAATCCATCCGCTTCCGCGAGCAGTTGATCATGACTGGCAATGCTGCCGGGACCAGCAGTGATCTGCTGATGAATATGGCCGCGTCGATGGATGTTGTGCGCGGCACACAACGTCAGGCCTCTGCAGCCTTGGCTGAGGTGGCGGGTAGTGGCCGCATCGCTGCTGAGCAGATCCAAATGGTGGCATCCGCTGCCGTAGCGATGAACCAGGCTACTGGTCGAGCTGTTTCTGAAACCGTTGCTGAGTTCGTCAAGCTAGCCGAAAGCCCGGTCACTGCTGTGGCTGAGCTGAACCGTGAATACAATTTCCTTAGCGCCGCTGTTTATGAACAGATCGCCGCCTTGGCAGAGCAAGGCGATGAGGCTGCGGCTGCCCGTTTGGCTATGGAAGAGCTGGCTCAGACCATGGAAAGCCGGGCCACGCAGATCGAGGGCAACTTGGGCGTAATCGAACAGGCTTGGCGAGGCATTAAGCGTGTTGCCGCCGAGGCCTGGGACGAGATGCTAGGCGTTGGTCGCGAGCAGACCCTGGAGGAGCAACTTGCCGCATTAGATCGTCGTAGTGTTCGCGATGTCGATCTTGGCGCAGTGGGTGCGAATGCAGTGGTGCTAGGCCCGCTGGGGGCGGCAAAGGAACTGTGGGATCAACTGACGCCTGCCATCCAAGGTGCTACTGAGGAAGGCGCCAAGCAGCTCGATCAGGAGCGCACGCGGTTGCGGCTCTCTATTGAGCAGCGCGACACTGAAGCCGCGTGGCAGGCAGAGCTTACTCGCATCAATCAAGAGTCTATCGAGGCGCAGCAGGCGATTGCCAAAGTGCGTGAACAGGGACTCACGCGTGCGGAACAGAAAGAAAAGGCAATCGCCGAGTACCGGGCCAACATCGAGAAGATCCGTGCGGGTAATGCGGACTCTGCTTTGATCACCGATGCGCAGATTGACAAAGACATTGCCGCCATTGAAAAACGCTACAGCGAACGCCAGCAGCGCTCGCCTGTAGACCGTGATCAGCGCGCCCGCGAGAGCTATGTCTCTCAGCTGGAACGCCAGGCTGCTGTACTGAGTATGACGGCCGCCGAGGTGCGTCAGTACGAACTGGCCGAAAAGGGTCTGACAGGTGCCATGCGCGCACGCGCTGACGCGGCCCTGGCAATGATCGACGCCGCCGAAGCGCAGCGCCAAGCCGACGCCAATGCGCGCACCGCCGCCGGACTGGAAGCTGAGCTTCTGCGTGCTGCCGGGCGCGAGACCGATGCGGCAATGCTGGAGATCCGCACCAAGTTCTCTGGCATGCGTAGCGAGTTGGAGAAGGCAGGCAACGAAGCAGGCCTAGCGTGGCTAGACCAGCTGATCCCGGTAGCCGAAGCCAAGGTGCGCGTCGACGACGTGCAGCGCGAGATGGAGCGCATCCTGGCCGAGCAGCAGCGCCAGGAGCAGTCGGTGAATGTGCAGCAGGATGCCGGCCTGATCACGGAGCTACAGGCGCGTGAGCGCATCCTGGAGATCCACCGCCAGACCTACGCCCAGCTCGCACAGATCCGCCCGGTGCTGGCCGAGCTGGCTGCGCAACCTGGTGCAATCGGCGAGGCGGCCTCCCAAGCCCTGTACGCCCTGGACGCTCAGGCACAGCAGCTTCAGGCCACGACTACACAGCTGCAAGAGACTTTGCGCGACGGTCTTACTTCCGGCCTGACAGAGGCCCTGACAGGCCTAGCTACCGGAACTATGACCCTGCGCGAGGCTGTTACCGCGCTAGGTCAGAGCGTGCTCGATGCATTGACCCGCATGGCCGCCGAGAATATTGCCCAGTCACTGGCGGGCAGCGTCATGGGGCTTTTCGGTTCAGGTGCAGATGCTGCGGCTGATGCTGCAGGTGCCACAGCAACAGCGGCTGCTATCACCACGGCAACAACAACCGGTGCGACAGCGATGAGCACCGGCATCACCACGAGTGGTGCGACTGCAGCCTCTGCCATGGCGGGTTCAATTACGGCCGCCGGCGCCTCTGCAGCGACGGCAATGGCGGCTGCGATCTCCAGTGCTAGCGCAGCTAGTGGGGCAAGCACCGGTCTTGGTTTGCTTGCTGGATTTGGGGCCGGCGGTGCTGGCGGCGCAGCTACCGGTGCCAGTACCTACACCGGCGCGTTTGGCTTTGCCGAGGGCGGTAAGGTCAAGGGCCCCGGCACGCCCACCAGTGACTCCATCCTGGCCGCACTTTCGACCGAGGAGGTCGTCATCCGCGCCGCCTCGGCCATGCAACCAGGTGCGACCGACTTCCTCTTGGACTTCAACGCCCGAGGCATGCAGGCGTTGCATGACTGGGCCTTCCAGTACGCCTACCACCACAACACGGGTGGCCTGGCTGGCGTGCCAGCCCCCGCGTTGGCAGCGCCAAGCCTGGGCAACACCCGCCTGGCTGAGCCGGCCAAGAGCATGGGCACCAACCTCAAGAACAACGTGAACCTCTACGCCGTTCAACGTCCCGAGGACGTGGCCAGCATGGCCTGGGGCAAAGCCGGCCAAGAGCACTTTCTCGTTTACCTGCAACAGAACGGTGCCGAAGTGCGCCAGCTACTGGGACTCTGATATGCCTCATACCATTGGCTTCGTCGACAACTCGGGCGGCACGCTTGCCCACTACAAGATGCTGCAGACCATCCGCGACTTCGCCTCGGCGAACGGCTGGACGGTGCTGCGCTACGACACGGCTCCAGCCAACCGCGAGCTGATCCTCAAGGGCGTGGGCTACACCGGCGACGAGGAGATTTTCGTTGGGTTTCGCACCTACCAAGACGCCTCGGCCGACTACTACAACCTGCTGGCCGGCGTGTTCACCGGCTACGTACCCGGCAATACGTTCGACACCCAACCAGGTGCGCGCCTGAGCGGCGTGCCCGCGCACAACAACCGCATTGATTACTGGCTAACCCTCAACCCACAGCGCATCGCTCTGGCCATGAAGGTCGGCACCCCGGTCTACGAGAGCGCCTATGTCGGCAAGTGCCTGCCCTACGGCCGACCGAGCCAGTACCCGTATCCGGTTGTTTGCGCCGGGATGCTGAGTGGGGCTGCTGCAACGCGGTTCAGCGATACCAGCCACTCGATTCCCTACAAGGGCAACCGGGCGAACATGGCGCTGCGCAGCAATGATGGTTGGCTGCAGCCGTATGGGTATCCGTGGGGAAACTCAGCGATTGCGGGAGGTACACAGCTCCGCGATACCGGTGGTTATTACCATCCGTTGCCTGTCGAGCTGCACGACAACGCCGCGAACATGTGGGGGGCGCTTGACGGCATTTTCTATATCAGCGGTTTCAATAATGCCGTGGAGAACACCTTCACCCTGGACGGTCACGACTATGTGGTGATTCAGGACGTATCCCGCAATGGGTTTACCGATTACTACGCACTGAGGCTCGATAACTGATGGCTTATTACAGTGGATCTGCCGTCGACATGGCCGCTGTGCGCTCTGCGCTGGTATCTGCTTGCACCTCCGAGGGATGGAGCTGGGACGGCTCTGGTGAGGTGCTGAGTAAAGGGGTGTTGTATCTCAGATTGCGTGTTGTCAGTGGCTATCTAGAGTTGTTGGGCCGCACTTCGGCCAGTGCCGGGGATGCACCGTCCGTAGTGCGCATGGGTCAGTTAGCCGCAACGTCCATCAGCTACCCCGTTGCATACGAGATTTTCGTATTCGACTGGGAGGTTTACGTCGTTATCAATTACAGCATTGACTACTACCAGTGGTGTGCATTCGGCCGCTCGATAATCGAGGGGCTGCCAGGTAGTGGCATGTGGTTGGGGGCGACGCTGGAGGCGAATAATCCGACCGGAATCAGTATCACGGGTTCCGATGGCGTTAACACAAACAATACGATCACTCCTGCAATTTTTTGGGCAACCAGTATTCAGGTTGGCTCGCGCAATCGTAATTGCTATGTGCATTCGGGGTTGGACTCTGAGGGCTGGAATCTCACGATATCAGGCGGAACCTCGCAGGTGGGTATCACTCAGCTCGTACCGTTGATCGGGCTGCTGCCGAGCGCCTGGAACAGCGAGGCCGTTTTACTGCCAGTCCGCTGCTACAAACAGCGCCCATCTCAAAAAGTTAGCCTAGTCGCGGATCTGCAACATGCTCGCTATACGCGCGTCGACAATTACGCGCCAGGTCAGATCATCAATATAGGTTCTGATCGCTGGAAAATTTTTCCGTGGTATCTCAAAAACACAGCTGCTAGGGCGGGCGGTAGCGAGGGCATCAGTCATACCGGAACGTTCGGTTGGGCCATTCGTTACGAGGGCGCGTGATGGCCACGTTGAGTGCTCAGCATTTGAATATCACGCAGGGCTCGATTGAGCCGAAGCTATTCGCGGCTGATCTCTACACCTACGCGTTTGTTGAGCAGCCCACTGAATCAGAGGCACAGCGATTGACTGGTGGTGCTACGTTGAATGCGGGATACCCCGTATTAGCCAGCGGCCGCGAGATCACGGCCGTGCGCTTGCGGGCATTCGTTGATGACTACTACAACCGAATCCATATCACCCCCAATCGCCTCGACCTCGGCAACGTCGTTTCCGCTCAGTCGTCGCCCGTAAGCCTGTGGAACGCATTTCTGGAGCCACGCACGCTCAGTGCCATCAATGGCCTCGACGAAGGCATCGAGATCAGTGGCCAGCCTGATGTACCGCTGCTGTTCCCGGCTCTGAAGGAGCGTATCTGGCAAGTCACGATCACCCCCGATGGCCAGCCGGTGCTGGATGCCACCCTGGAGTGGCAGTTCGAGGGCGATATCACTGCAGCGCTGCGTATTACCGCCAACCGCATCATCGCCTGGACATTCGTGCCGGACTGGGGCGATGGCATCGAGGAGACGCTCACTGCGTCCACCGACATCCTGCTGAGCGAATCGGCTGTCAGCCAGCGCCGCCAACTGCGCCTGGCGCCGCGCCGTGAGTTCAGCGGCCCGATGTATGCCGAGGGCCGTGAGCGGCAGTACCTGGATCTGGCGCTGTTTGGTTGGAGCGATCGCATCTGGGCCATGCCGATATGGCCGGACATCCAGTTGCTGGAAATGGCCGTGGACGTTGGCGCCGAGTTCATCCAGTGCGCTACCGAGCACCTAGATTTTCGTGCCGGCGGTCTGGCCATGCTGCGTGGCGATGACGCATTCACCAGTGAGACGGTGGAGATCCTTGATGTGCAGAGCACCGGCCTGCAGCTCAAGCGCGGCACGCAGCAGGCGTGGCCGGCTGGCTCGCGTCTGTATCCAGTACGCACCGCCCAACTGCTGGCTGAACCTGAGCTAAGCAAGCTCACCGATCGTCTGATCGAGGCCAGCGTGCAGTTCCTGGTTGTCGAGGAATGCGAATGGCCGGAATGGCTGCCGACCACCCTGTATAGAGGAAGGCCTGTCTGGGATCGTCGCCCGGACGACAGCGAGAACCTGACCCACTCAGCCCAGCGCCTACGCTCGACGCTCGATAGCGGCATGGCCATCCCGCTGATCACCGATACCGCCCAGCGCGCCCTGCAGATGCTCGGCCAACGGCACCTGGATCTGGGCCGCGAAGCGCGCGCACTGGTGCGCTCGTTCATCTACGGCATGCACGGCCGGCAAAAAGTCGTCTGGGTACCGAGCCATATGGATGACCTGACACTGGTGGCCACAGCCTCGGCGGTGGCCACCACCCTCGACGTGGCCAACATCGGCTACACCCGGTTCAGCAACGGCAAGCCTGGGCGCCGCGATATCCGCATCGAGCTGTGGAATGGCACGGTGCTGATGCGCCGCATCACCGGCGCTATCGAGCTGGATGGCCAAACCGAGCGCCTGGCCCTCGATGCCGCCCTAGGCATTGAGGTGCAGCCGGGCGACGTGGCGCGTATCAGCTGGATGAACCTGTGCCGATTCGATGCTGACGCGCAGCGCATCGATCACATGACTGACAGCCAGGGCGTTGCCGCATGGGCAACTGTGTTTACAGAGGAGCGCGACGATGAGTTTTAAATCCGCTGCAGCCCAAAACGAAACGTTGAAGATTGTTCGCATCACTAGCTGGCGTTTCAGTTTGAAGCGAGGGTTTTGGCGCCACACCGATGGATTTGAGTACTACCTACACGGGCGCCAGGTGAATATCTGGGCTGATCCGGTATGAGTTTTGACAGCCGCGAGACTTCCTTGGCTGCAGGTACGCCAATCCGCCTCTACGAGTTCCGACGTGGCGTGATGCGCTGGCTGTACAACACCGGCGGCCGGGATATCACGTTCGGTACTCAGATCTACCGCACGGTTCGCGGCGGCATCTCCGACAACGGCATCCGTCAGAGCGGCGTTGCCAAGCAGGACAGCCTGATTATTACCGCGCCGGCCGACATCGAGGTCGCGCAGCCATTTCGCAATAGTCAGCCCAGCGCGTCTATCGGGTTGATCATCTATGACATGCACTACGGCGAGAGCGATCGCAAATGGCGCTACACCGGCGAGATCTCGAACGTGCGCTGGCCAGCGCTGGACACCTGCTCGATCACCTGCAACGACATTGATGCGGAAATGGATCGGCCGGGCCTGATCGACACGTTCAGCCGCACCTGCACCACGATTCTCGGATCTCCCTGGTGCAAGGTCGACCTCAACCCATTGCGGGTGGACACCGTTATCCAGTCGCTCAATGGCGCCGCGATCAGCAGCGGTGCGTTGGCTGCATACCCGGATGGCTGGTTTACCGCTGGCTGGGTCGACTGGCCGATTGGCCAGGGCGAATATGACCGCCGCACGATCGAGCGCCACGCCGGCAGCGAGCTGGTGCTGATGGGTGGAACCTTTGCACTGGCTGCTGGGCAGTCGATTCGCGTGTATCCGGGTTGCGATTTCACCGCCAGCACCTGCAACGCCAAGTTCAGCAATCTGCCGAATTTCCGTGGCCAGCCACAGATGGACGGCAAATCCCCTTTCGACGGCGATCAGGTGTTTTGAAATGTGGCTACAGATTGCAATCCTTGTTGCCAGCTTTTTGCTCAGTCAGGCCAACCAGCCGAAGACGCAGAAGCCCAAGCCGGCGTTCTTCCAGGACTTCGACTTTCCGCGCTGCGACGAGGGAACGGAAAAGGAATGGATCTTTGGGCAGGTGTGGCAGGAGGACTGGATGGTGCTCTCTGTGCGTAACCAGCGCAGCCGGGCCATCAAAGTGAAGGGGAGCAAGAAGTGACCGATCCGTTGATCGTTACCATCCAGCATCTGCACACGGTGCCGACCTGGACGACGCGCACTGGCTATTGCGCCAAGCAGTCCCGTGCCTTCTTCGCCGAGCACGGTTTGGACTGGCTGGAGTTCGTCCGCGAGGGTATCGACGCCGAGCTGCTGCTCGCCACCGGCAACGCGCTGGCCGAGCACCTAGTGGCACACGCACGAGTAGTTGAGGAGGCCCGCAATGGGAGCCAAGCCTAAAGCCCAGACGGTCGGTTTCCGTTATTCGTTCGACATCCACGGCGCGCTTGCCAAGGCCATTGATGGCCTGCTGCAGATCCGCGCCAGCGGCAAGGTGGCATGGTCGGGTAATGCCACCAGCAGCCAGTCCATCAGTATCAACGCCCCCAACCTGTTCGGCGGTGACAAGGGCGAAGGGGGCATTCAAGGGCAGTTCGATCTGATGATGGGCGACGAGGCCCAGCCGCTGAACACGCGCCTTGCTGCCGCACTTGGCGGCGGCCAGGTGCCGAACTTCAGGGGCTTTGCCGGCTTCTTCTATTCCGGCCTGGTCACCTCGATCAACCCCTACCCTAAGAAATGGGAGACGCTCAGCTATCGCCGCATGGCGGGCTGGGATGGCCCGGTCTGGTACCCGGAGACCTGCGCGATCGACCTCGCCGGCGGACAGGTGCGGGCGATGAATCCGGCTCACATCCTCTATGAGACATACACCAACCGCGAGAACGGCCGTGGCCTCGATCGCTCGATGCTCGATGATGCCGCCTGGCGCGCTGCAGCGCTGAAGCTCTACAACGAAGGCTTCGGTCTGTGCATTGGTTGGAAGCGCAGCCAGGGCACCCTAGCCGATTTCCGTGACCAGATCTGCGAGCACATCGGCGCGTACTGTGGCCCGGATCGGAATACCGGGCTCATCACTCTCAAGCTGATCCGCGATGACTACAACGTGGCCGATCTGCCGCTGTTCGACGAGGAAAGCGGCCTGCTGAGCATCGAGGATGACGAAACCGGCAGCGCGGTGCAGGCGCCGAGCCAGCTCTATGTTGAGTTCGTCGACGCCATTACCGGCAAGAAGGATCGAGCGCGTGCAGTAAACCCCGCGATTGCACAGGTCCAGGGAGGGCCATCGTCCGAAACCAAAAGCTACCCGGCTATCCCGACCGGCGATCTGGCCGCGCGTGTAGTGCAGCGCGACATGCGGGTTAAGGCCAGCAACCTGCGCAAGTACAAGGTGAAGCTGGATCGGCGGGCCGCGAACATCGGCCCGGCGGATCCGTTCCGCATTCGCTCGCTCAAGCGCGGTATTGCTGAAGTTGTAGTACGCGCCGGGCGCATCGAGGACGGCACCCTGGTCAACGGCACAATCACCATCACCTGTCTGCAGGACGTGTTCGGCCTGCCGTCATCGTCGTTCGTCGTTGTACCGCCGAGCGGCTACGTGCCGCCCGATCGCACGCCATACGCTCCTAGCGTGCGCCGGCTGATGGAGGTGCCATACCGCGAGCTGGCAGGGTTGATCGACCAGGCCAACCTTGAGCTGGTCGATGTGACCGCTGCATGGGCTGCATCGCTGGCCGCCCGCCCGAGCGGCCTCTCACTCAGCTACAGCCTGCTGACTCGCCCCGGTACCACCGGCGCGTTCGCGGATCGAGGTACCGCTGACTGGTGCCCCACCGCGTTACTGGTAGCGGCGCTGCCGGCATCTTCCGGCCCGAACGTCGTGACTGTGACCACCGCCCTCGATCTCGACCAGGTCGCCGTTGGCCAGGCCGCGCTGCTCGATGACGAGATCGTGCGCGTGGATGCCATCAACCTCACCACCAACCAGGTCACCCTGGCCCGAGGCTGCGCCGATACCGTACCTGCGCTGCACGCTGCCGGCGCCCGGATCTGGTTTTACGATGGATTCGAGGGTGCGGACGAAACCGAGTACACCAGCGGCGTTACCATCCAGGCAAAACTGTTGACGAATACGAGCGAAGGGCAGTTGGCCGAGGGGCTGGCTCCTAGTGATTCGCTCACCCTGGCGGGGCGGCAGGGGCGGCCATATCCACCAGGGCAGTTCAAGATTTCCGGTGTTTACTATCCTGCGAGTGTTGTGGGTGATGTAACGATCAGTTGGGTTGGAAGGGATCGCCTGACACAGGCTGATCAGCTTATTGATACGACATTCGGCGGTGTGGGGCCGGAAGCCGGCGTCACCTACAGCGCAAGACTGTTGAGAGTTTCCGATGGTGCTGTTTTGTATAGCCAAGCAGGCCTCACGGGAACATCTACAACTCTGGCTATTACCTATGAAGGGGCGGTCACGGTCGAACTGTGGGCTGTCCGTGGAGGGGTTGAGAGTTACCAAAGGCAGCGTCATACCTTCAACAGATACCTGCCTCTGCTCGCCCCAACGGGTCTTACGGCTAGCTATTTAGGGGTCTGATATGCCTGTACGACTGACATGGACTAATAACAGCGTTCCCGATAAAAACCTTATCTATAGGTCTGATAGCCCTATGTCTGTCGGGGCGTTGCCGGTTGCGCTCGCTGAAGTCGCTGCGTCTGCTTCAGCTTTCAACGATATGAGTGCTATTGATGGCTCAACCTATTACTACCGTGTTCAAGCCGTACGCGGCACTGACACAGCGATTAGCGACCAGGTCTCAATCCTAGCAACGCCTCCCGTCGCGCCTCCAACCGTTGTAGGTACAGCATATGGAGGTGGTTTTTATGCCGGTGACCTCACCTACGGTGGTACTACCTGGGCGCTCATCATTGCTGACGTTTCGGCCGAACTGATCAACACGCTCGGATGTCGATGGAAGACATCCACTACTACTACTAGTGGCGCCGACAGTTTGACCGATGGATTGGCTAACACCCTAGCGATGACAACTGATGTTCACCCGGCCAGTGCACACTGCCAGGCCTACGCGGTCGGTGCTATAGACGACTGGTACCTACCCTCGATTAACGAGCTGGGCGTCATCTACACAAACCTGCGACCGGCTGGCGCATCTACACCTGCCCTGTTCAAAACAGGTGGAGCGCAAGCTTTGGATGCCCAAAACTATTACCGGACATCTACCCAATTTAATGCGACATACGCTTACTCAAGACGAATGGTCGATGGCTATACCGATACATCAAGCTACTCAAAGACCGCCTCAAGCGTTCACCGCGTCAGGCCGATCCGGCGTGTAGCACGTTGATTTTGTAATTCATTTGCCGTATTTGAAACTCAGTCGGCGCTACGTTTATCGCGCGTGATTACACGATTTATCGCGCGGCTCTACATGCAGCTGCGGGCTGAGGTCGGCACTGGCCTCCAGCTCCACGCCGCGGCTACGCACCTGGCCCAGCTGGGTACGCACACCATGGCTGCCATTCTTGCGCACGTTGTCCTGGGTCAGCTCGAAGAGGGCCAGGCTGACGCTGGCGTCGAGCTGTTCGGGCAGGTATTTCACGCCGACTTCGTACTGCTCGCCCTGTTCTGGCTGATACGGCTCACCGCTGCTGGGGTTGATGTCGGTAACCGGCAGGAAGAACTCCGAGTAGCTGGCGTAGGGAGTCAGGCCGTGGTCGGCCAGGTAGGCCAGGCCGGCACTCCAGGTCATGGCATGGTCGCGCAGGCTCTTGTTGACGCCGCTGCTGCGGTTGTTCAGGTCGCTGCGTGCATCGTCATAGCGCATGGCCAGCTGGCTGACCCAGCGCTCGTCAAGCTTGAGCTGATGTTGCAGGTACAAACCCAGCTGGTCGGCACGGGTCTGCTTGTGTTGCAGGTCGGCGGCGCTCAAGGGGGCCAGCGTGGCGCTGTTGATCAGGCTGGTGCCGGCCGGGTAGATAGGCTGGTAGATATCCAGGGGTTCGCGAATCAGCGGGTCGCTGGCAAAAGCCTGTTCGTCGATGTGCAATTGCTGGTAGTCGAGGCCGAGCAGCAGGGTGCTTTCCAGGTTGTCCTGGCTCCAGTGCTGGAGCAGTCGATTGTCCAGCGAGAGGTTGTCGGCTTGGCCATCGGTATACGTCAGACCGCGCATGATGGTGCGACGCGAGGGATCGTTGAGGTCGGGCAGTGCGCCGCTGGCCAGGGCGAATGCCGTGTCGAAAGGCAGGTTGAGACGGCTGGCGAGGACGCCGGCGGCCCGGTTGAGCAGGTCGATGGCATGGCCGGCGTAGTACATCTGGCGTAACTCGACATCCAGCTTGCCGTAGCGCATGTTCTGCTGGAAGTCCCAGTGCTCGTCGAGGCGGTGGTTGAGCTCATAGCCGATATTGAACTGGCGGCGGTCGAACTTCTCATAGGCCGGATTGCCGACCGCGACATCGTCAGCGATGCGTCCGTTGCCGGTTGCCCACAGGCTGCCTTCTGCCGGCAGGAACTGCAGCTGTGGCTGGGAATTATCCTGCTGCCAGCTGGCCAGCAGGGTCAGCGAGCTGTCTTCGGCGAAGTCGATCCGCAGCGACGGAGCCAGCAGCAGTCGTTCACTGTCCACCTGCTCGACCTGGGTGCCGGTGTCGCGACTCAGACCGACCAGGCGAAAACGCATGCTGCCCTGGCTGTCCAGGTCGCTACCCACGTCAAAGTGCAGTTGCTGGCGGGAGAAGCTGCCGTATTGCAGGCCGACTTCGTTGCGTGCCTCGGCATTCGGGCGTTTGCTTTGCAGGTTGATGATGCCGCCTGGCGTGGACTGGCCATACAGCACCGAGGAGGCACCTTTGAGAACTTCGACACGTTCGAGCAGGTAAGGATCGACCTGCCAGCTGTAGAAGCCGCTGGAATAGACGCGTACGCCATCCTGGAACAGGCCGTTGTTGGCTTGCTTGAAGCCGCGCAGGATGAACCAGTCCTGCTTGTTGTCCTCGCCAAAGTAGCCGCCCTGGATACCTGCCGAGTAGCGCAGTGCATCGCTGATGGTTTGGCTGTTGCGGTCCTTGAGCTGTTGCTGGGTGACCACGCTGACCGAGCGCGGCGTAGCGGCCAGTGGGGTGTTGGTCTTGCTGGCGCTGCGACTGTTGTAGGCGACATAACCGCGGTCTTCGCCGACCGGGCTGTCCAGCTCGGCCATCACGCTGAGACTTTGCAATTGCAGCTGGCCTTGTTCGGCGGCCAGCTCCAGATGGTAGCTGCCGTCGGTACTGCGTACTGCACGCAGGCCACTGCCGGCGAGCAACTGGGCCAGACCATCGGCGATGGCGTAGTCGCCATGCAGGGGGGGCGCCTGGCGTCCCTGGCTGAGTTGCGGGTCGTAGCTGAGCAGGATGCCAGCCTGGCTGGCAAAACTGTTGAGCGCCTGCTCCAGTGGCCCAGCGGCGATCTGGAAGGGTTGCCCGGCTGCCTGGGCCAGGAGTGGCCCGCTGGCCAGGCCGAGCAGGCTGGCGCGCAGGCAGAGGCTGAGCAGGGTAGGGGCGACGGCATGACGCATGGTGTGGGCTCCGGTGGCCAATGGCTGTTGGCAAGGAGGCCGAACGAGCGTGCAAAACCTGCAATTTTTTTTAGGCAGGTTCCACGCTGACCCAGTAGCGCGTGCGGTAGTGCAGGCGTACCGGCAGGGTTCGGGCGACGGCCTGCAGCACACGTTCCGTGTCATCCAGCGGAAAAACCCCGGAGATGCGCAAGGCGGCGACTTGCGGCGCCCAGCGCAAGAGGCCATGGCGCTGCCTGCGCAATGCGCCGAGTAGTTCGGCCAGCGGCATCTGCTTGGCTACCAGCAGGCCCTGTTGCCAGCGACTACGGTCGATGTCGGCGGGGCCGGCAAGTTGTGCCTGGGTGTCGCGCACCCAGTAGTCATGGCCGGCAGCCAGGTCTGTGAGTGCGCCTTCGCCCTGCCAGCTGGCCTGCCCGCGATACAGGCTCAGGCGAACCGGTTGTGGATCAAGGCGCAGTTGTAGCTGGCCCTCCTGCAGTAGGCAGCGACCCTGCGCACAAGCGATCAGCCAGGGACTGGCTGCTTCGATCAGTACCTCGCCCTGATGGACTTGCAGGCGCCGCTGATCGCCCAGTTCCAAGAGGTCCACTGCACTGTTGCTGTTGAGGTGCAGCAAGCTGCCATCGGCCAATCGCCACTGGCGACGCTCGCCGATGGCCGTGCGCTGGTTGGCCAGCCAGGTAGGCCAGGGTGCCTGGTCAAGGCCCAGCACCGTGCCGCCGAGCAGCAGGCCGCACACGCTTAGTTGGCGCAAGGCCCGGCGGCGCTGCGGGTCATGTCGGGCTTTTTGCAGGGTGGGCTGCAGCAGGGCTGGGGGTAGACTGCCCAGGCGCTCGCTGAAGCGTTCCAGGCGCTGCCAGGCGGCTTCATGTGCTGCGCTGGTTTGACGCCAGGCCAGGCAGGCCGCTTGTTGCTCGGGCGTGGCGTGGCCGGAGAGCAGGCATACGCGCCAGTCGATAGCCTGCTCCAACAGCGTATCGTCTGGTGCATTCATAGCAGCCCCTGGCGGTGGCAATGGCGCAGGGCCTGGCCCATGTACTGCTGGATGGAACTGATCGAGCGTCCCAGGCGCTGGGCAATCTCCGCATAAGCGAGGCCTTCAACCTGGGAAAGCAGGAAGGTTTCGCGCACGCACGGTTTGAGCCCATCGAGGACACGGTCCAGCGCGACCAGGGTCTGCAGGTGTTGCAATTGTTCTTCCGGGCCCGGGTGCAGAGGCTCCGGCAACACGGCCAGTGCTTGCAGGTAGGCGCGTTCCAGGCTGCGCCGGCGATAGTGATCGATCAGCAGGCCCCGTGCGATGGTGCCCAGCAAGGCACGCGGCTCGTCGATGGTGGGGCGTTGCGGTTGCTGGAGGAGGCGCACAAAGGTGTCCTGGCTCAAGTCGGCAGCCTGGGCCGGACAATCCAGGCGTTGGCGCAACCAGCCCAGCAGCCAGCGGTGATGCTGCTGGTAAAGACTGGCGACATGGTTGAGAGCGGCAGGCACGGCAAACATCCAGGAAGTGGAAATATTCGCGCATATTAATGCGACTATTTATCATTAACAAACGGCTTTTGCGGCTGGATGCGTAAGGGCTGGCATGTCGATTTACCCGCCATCCCGGCTAAACTGCCGTCTGTTGCCTGCTGGCCAGCACGATGGCTGCGAGAGGTCATGTGCATTTGCCAGGGGTTGCCAGGTCGGGCGCTGTGCGGCGTCGTAGTAGGGCTACGCTGAGACATAGCAACGACGTCACTCGTGCCGTGGGGAGGGTGAGACGCGAATGTTCAAACCTGATCTGCGCCTGTTGATCGTTTTGCTGGGGCTGGCGGTCGGGCTGGTGACCTTCATCAACGCCGTTCTTTCGAGCTACCAGACCGAGCGCGATCTGCTGATGGCGCAGACCCTGGAGGCCAACCGGGTGTATGCCGCCAAACAGGCCGCCAGCACGGAGCTGTTTTTGCTCAACACCCTTGAGCAACTGGCCTATAGCGCCGGTCGCCTGGCTGAGGGCTGGGAAGATGCCGCGGCGCGGATGGATGAGGCTGAACGCCTGAGTCGCCTGAGCCGCAGCTTCAACGCGGTTACCGTACATGACCGACAGGGGCGGATCATCGCCACGTCCAGCGACGGTCTTGCCATGTTGGGCCTGCGTAGCCAGGGCACGGTAGCCGATGACGGACATGGCCAGCGCTCCTGGGTGTCGCAACCCTTTCGCGGCGTCAATGGCGAACTGCTGGTGTTTCTCTCCTATCCGGTGGTGGATGCCGCCGGCCAGGCACTCGGCCTGGTAGGGGGTACGCTCTATCTGCAGCAGCCCAATGCCTTGCATGCCTTGCTGGCCGAGCATTATTACCGTGACGGTACGCACTTCTACGTGGTCGATCGCAGCCGCCAGTTGATTTATCACTCCGATGCGCAGCGTGTGGGCGAACAGGTGGTCTTCCATAATCCGGCGGTGGAGGCCGTGCTGCAGGGGCGTGCCGGCATGCAGCGGCTGATCAATTCACGTGGCATCGATATGCTGGCCGGCTACGCACCGGTGCCCAGCGCTGGCTGGGGGGTGGTCGCGCAGCGGTCGACGGCGCAAACCCTGGCAGAGCTGGACGAGCTGATGCTCAAGACGCTGCGTAACAGCATTCCCATCACCCTGCTGTCGCTCCTGGCGATTGCCTGGCTGGCCCGCTGGATTGCCAGGCCACTGCGTAACCTGGCCGATACCGTGGAGCACTGGGACAGCCCGACTGCCGATGAGGAAGTGCGCCGTGTGCGCGCCTGGTATTTCGAGGCGCAGCAGTTGCAGCGCGCCATGCAGGAAGGGCTGGCGATGCTGCACGACAAGCTGGGCCGACTCAGCGAGGAGAACATTACCGACCCGCTGAGTGGCCTGCTCAATCGTCGCGGCCTGGCCCTTGGCCTGGAGCGCTTGCAGCAGCAGCGCCTGCCGTTTGCCGTACTGGCACTGGATATCGACCATTTCAAGCAGATCAACGATCGTTATGGCCATGCGCTGGGGGATCGCGTTTTGCAGCACCTGGCCGGGCTGATGCGTGACTGCTCGCGCAGTACCGACCTGCTGTGCCGCAGCGGTGGCGAGGAATTTCTCATGCTTTTGCCGCAGGCCGATGCCGCGGTGGCCATGCGGGTTGCCGAGCGCCTGCGCCTGAGCATGGCCAGTATGCCCAGCCCGACGGGTACGGCAGTCACCGTGTCGTTGGGCGTGGCCTTGTGGCCGGGGCCGCCCACGCCGGTCGCCCAGGTGCTCAAAGCGGCGGATGCAGCGCTCTACCAGGCCAAGGCGCAGGGGCGCGACCGCGTGGTGTATGCGCCTACTGGCGAGGACAGTGCAGCAGGTAGCTGAGCAGCGCGGGTTCGGGGCTGGGCAGGGCGCGCCACCAGTGGCTGGGCAACTCGCCCAGCAGGGCCTGGGCAAATGGCCTACCCAGCGGATCGTCGCGGTACAGGCTGATCACCCAGGGCTCACCGCTGGCGCAGACCAGTTGCTGGAACAGTGCCCGGCCGATACCGCGTCGGCGATATTTGCGCAGGATGAACAGGTCGGCGAATTCCTTGGCGTCGATGCCGGGCAGCTCGCTACGCTCGACTAGCAGGAAGCCAGCGATGAAGCCGTCCACCAGGATCAGGCTGGCGCTCCAGTCCGGCTCCTGCCAGTAGCGCGCCAGGTGTGCATGGTGGATGTAGAAACGCCCGTCGTTCTCCACCTCTTCATCCTCCCAGTCCGAAGACTCGTAGGCATAGAACTGGTAGAGGTTGGCGATCAGCTCGGTGGCTGTTGCGTCGGTGCGCATGAGTTCGATCTGCATGGGGCCTCGCCCGGCGGTTGGGTGCGCTATTATCCGCGCTTTTCCCGGTGGCGGAGACACTTCATGGCCAAGGCCAAGCGCATGTATGGCTGCACCGAGTGCGGCGCGACCTTTCCCAAGTGGGCCGGGCAGTGCGGCGAGTGCGGGGCCTGGAACACCCTGACCGAGACCGTGATCGAGAGTGGTGGCGCTGGCGCACCGTCCGGGCGCGGCGGCTGGGCCGGGCAGCAGGCGCAGATCAAGACCCTGGCCGAGGTCAGCGTCGAGGAAGTGCCACGCTTCTCCACCGTCTCCGGCGAGTTGGACCGGGTGCTTGGCGGCGGCCTGGTGGATGGCTCGGTGGTGCTGATTGGCGGCGACCCCGGCATCGGCAAGTCGACCATCCTGCTGCAGACCCTGTGCAACATTGCCCAGAGGCTCCCCGCGCTGTATGTCACCGGCGAGGAGTCGCAGCAGCAGGTGGCCATGCGCGCGCGGCGCCTGGAGCTGCCGCAGGACAAACTCAAGGTGATGACCGAGACCTGCATCGAATCGATCATCGACGTGGCGCGCCGCGAGCAGCCCAAGGTGATGGTCATCGACTCGATCCAGACCATCTTCACCGAGCAACTGCAGTCCGCTCCCGGCGGCGTGGCGCAGGTGCGCGAGAGCGCGGCGCTGCTGGTGCGCTTCGCCAAGCAGAGCGGCACGGCGATCTTCCTGGTCGGCCACGTGACCAAGGAAGGCGCCCTGGCCGGCCCGCGCGTGCTGGAGCACATGGTCGATACCGTTTTGTACTTTGAGGGCGAGTCCGACGGCCGCCTGCGTTTGCTGCGCGCGGTGAAGAACCGCTTCGGCGCGGTCAACGAGCTGGGCGTGTTCGGCATGACCGACAAGGGCCTCAAGGAGGTCACCAACCCCTCGGCGATCTTCCTCACCCGTGCCCAGGAGGCGGTGCCGGGCAGCGTGGTCATGGCCACCTGGGAAGGTACCCGGCCGATGCTCGTGGAAGTGCAGGCGCTGGTCGACACCAGCCATATGGCCAACCCCAAGCGCGTGACCGTGGGACTCGATCAGAATCGCCTGGCCATGCTGCTGGCCGTATTGCACCGGCATGGTGGCATTGCCACCTACGATCAGGACGTGTTCCTCAACGTGGTCGGCGGGGTCAAGGTGCTGGAGACCGCTTCCGACCTGGCGCTGATGGCCGCGGTGATTTCCAGCCTGCGCAACAAGCCGCTGCCGCACGACCTGCTGGTGTTCGGCGAGATCGGCCTGTCCGGCGAGATCCGCCCGGTGCCGAGCGGCCAGGAGCGTCTCAAGGAAGCGGCCAAGCATGGCTTCAAGCGCGCCATCGTACCCAAGGGCAATGCGCCCAAGGAGGCGCCGGCCGGCCTGCAGGTGATTGCCGTGACGCGCCTGGAGCAGGCGCTGGATGCGTTGTTCGACTGACATACTGATCTGCGACAACAGGTCGCATGCGCGGCTTTGCATAATGGCCGGCCTGTTTATGCCTCTGCTAACGTGCCGTTCAGGCACAGCACTGTCACCTGCGGAGACCGCCCATGGCCCATCGCCGAACACCCGCCAGTGCCACCCTGCAATTGCGCCGGGTGGCCATTGATACCTACCGGGAAAACGTCGCCTACCTGCACCGCGACTGTGCCATCTATCGTGCCGAGGGCTTCCAGGCGTTGTCCAAGGTTGAGGTGAGCGCCAATGGCCGGCGCATCCTCGCCAGCCTCAATGTGGTGGATGACGAATGCATCGTGGCGGTTGGCGAACTGGGCCTCTCGGAAGATGCCTTTGCCCAGCTGGGCGTGGCCAACGGGCATCCAGCGAGTATTTCCCAGGCCGAGCCGCCGGCTTCGATCCATGCGCTGCACCGCAAGATTGCCGGGGAGCGTCTTAGCCATGATGACTTCCGGGCCATCGTGCGTGACATCAGCGAGCACCGCTATTCGAAGATCGAGTTGACGGCCTTCGTGGTCGCCTGCAACCAGGGTGAACTGGACCGCGAAGAGGTGTATTTCCTCAGCGATGCGATGACCGCCGTGGGCCGGCGCCTGGACTGGCGTGAGCACCCGGTAGTCGACAAGCACTGTATTGGCGGTATTCCCGGCAATCGCACCTCGATGCTGGTCGTACCGATCGTTGCCGCCCACGGCATGCTCTGCCCGAAAACCAGTTCGCGGGCCATCACTTCGCCGGCCGGGACCGCCGACACCATGGAGGTGCTGGCCAATGTCGAGTTGCCCTTCGCCCGCCTGGAGGAGATCGTCCACGCCCACCGCGGCTGCCTGGCCTGGGGGGGCACCAGCGATCTGTCGCCGGCCGACGATGTGCTGATTGCCGTGGAGCGGCCGCTGTCCCTGGATTCGCCCGGACAGATGGTGGCCTCGATCCTTTCCAAGAAAGTCGCTGCCGGCTCTACCCACCTGTTGCTGGATATCCCGGTCGGGCCGAGCGCCAAGGTGCGCTCCATGCCCGAGGCACAGAAGCTGCGCAAGCTGTTCGAGTATGTGGCCGGGCGCATGGGGCTGGCCATTGACGTGATCATCAGTGACGGTCGGCAGCCGGTGGGTAATGGTATTGGCCCGGTGCTGGAGGCGCGTGATGTCCTGCAGGTACTGACCAATGATCCGGCCGCGCCCAACGACCTGCGTCAGAAATCGCTGCGCCTGGCCGGGCGCATGCTGGAGTTCGACCCGGATGTGCGCGGTGGCGATGGCTTTGCCATTGCCCGCGATATCCTCGATTCCGGGCGGGCCCTGGCCAAGATGCACGCGATCATGCAGGCGCAGGGGCTGCGAGAGTTCGACTACCGGAATCCACCGCTGGCGCCGCTGAGCTTCGAGGTGTGTGCCGACACGGAGGGTGTGCTGGTCGCCATCGACAACCTGCAGTTAGCGCGTATTGCCCGTCTGGCCGGTGCGCCCAAGGTACAGGGCGCTGGCCTTGACCTGCTGCACAAGCTGGGCGCGCGGGTCAGCGCCGGCACGCCGTTGTACCGCGTGTATGCCGCCTATGCGGCGGATCTGGAATTTGCCCGCCAGGCCTGCGCGCGTGCCTCGGGGGTGAGCCTGGGCGAGGCAGAGCAGCTGCCGGCCTTTTTTGTGGAGTGCTGATCAATGAGCCAGAGCCTGTTGCTGTATTTCGCCGAGGAGGCGCTGCCTGCGCGGCGTCTGGCCGAGGCCTGCGGTCTGCCTGCCGCGGCAGTCGAATCTCACCGTTTTCCCGATGAAGAACTGCGTCTGCGCCTGCCCCTGCAGCCTGGCCAGGCGCTGCCCGAACAGCTGGTGCTGTACCGCAGCCTGGATCGCCCCAACGAGAAACTCGTCGAACTGCTCTTGCTGGCGGGTGAAGCACGTCGCCTGGGTGTACAGCGTTTGTGGCTGGTCGCCCCCTACCTGGCCTACATGCGCCAGGATATGGCCTTTCACCCTGGCGAAGTGGTCAGCCAGCAAATCATCGGGCCTTTTCTGGCCGGCCTGTTCGATGGGGTGATCACCGTGGACCCGCACCTGCATCGCATTGCCAGCCTGGCCGAGGCCATTCCGCGGGGTGTGGCCGTCAGCCTGTCGGGTGCGCCGATGCTTGCCGAACTGATTGCCGAGCAGGTTGAGCAGCCGCTCTTGCTGGGGCCGGATGCCGAGTCGGCACAGTGGGTCGGTCAGGCCGCGGCTGTGCATGGCTGGCCGCATGGGGTGTGCACGAAGCTGCGGAGCGGCGATCGTCAGGTGCAGATCAGCCTGCCGGCGCTCGATCTGCGTGGTCGCAACGTGGTGTTGCTGGATGACGTGGCCAGTTCCGGGCGAACCCTCGCGGCGGCCGCACAGCAGGCCCTGGCAGCGGGGGCGGCCACGGTGGATGTGGCGGTGACGCATGCGCTGTTCGCCGGTGATGCCCTGGCGGTGATCGCGGCGGCCGGTGTTGGCCGGGTGTGGAGTACCGACTGCATCAGCCACCCGAGCAACGCCATTGCCATGGCGCCCTGCTTGGCACAGGCGTTGCAACCGTTGCTCATGCAGCGCTGAGTGTGGCGTGAAAACGGCGAAGTGCTTCTCAACGGAACGTCTGGGTAGTAGCCATGCCGAGTGGGCATGGCGTGTACAGGGTTGCTTGGCATGATTATGGATTTCGTCACGGGCGCGGCGTTGCTGCTGGCGCTGTGCTACCTGCAGGCGATCAACGTACGCGCCTGCCAGGGGCGACCCTGGCTGTTGCGCTTGAGTTCGGGGCTGCTGTTTGGCGTCATTTGCCTGGTGGGCATGTGGCTGCCGATTGCCCCGCACGAGGGCGTGTTCTTCGATGCACGGACGGCGGTGCTGAGCATGGCCGCGCTGTTCGGTGGTGCCTGGGTTGCCTTGCTGGCCGGGCTGATTGCGGCTGCGGGGCGCCTGTGGCTGGGCGGTATTGGTATGTACGTCGGGGTGGCGAACGTCATCCTGCCGTTGCTCATGGGCCTGGCCATGCGTGCGCTGGTGCAGCGCGGGCGACTGCCACTGAATGCCCTGTCGTTGTGGTTGTTCGGCGTTTTGCTACATCTGGGCGTGCTGCTGGTGCTCAGCGCCCTGCCGGCCGAGCACTACCAGCGCATTCTCACGTACCTGGCCCTGCCTTCGTTGCTGGTCCTGCCGTTGGCCGGGGTGATGCTGGGCTTGCTGCTCAAGGATATTGGCCAGCGCCAGCACACCGAACGCGACCTGCAGTTCAGTGAAGCGCGTCTGCGGGCGATTGCCGGCGCCCTGCCTGACCTGTTGATGGTGCTCGACGAGGACGGCCGCTATCTGGAGGTGATTGCCCCTGACCCGCAGTTGTTGCGCCTGCCGGTCGGCGCGCTGCTCGGCAAGCGCCTGCATGAAGTGCTGGCGCTGAGCCAGGCGGAGTCACTGCTGGCCTTCGTACGCCTGACCTTGTCCAGCAATGCGCCCCAGGTCACTGAGTACCGCATGCAGACCCTGGCCGGGCTGCGGCTGTTCGAAGCCCATGCGCGGCGCCTGGATGTCACCCTCGAGGGGCGTGCGGCGGTGGTCAT
Organism: Pseudomonas fluvialis; assembly: GCF_002835605.1. NCBI lineage: Bacteria > Pseudomonadati > Pseudomonadota > Gammaproteobacteria > Pseudomonadales > Pseudomonadaceae > Pseudomonas > Pseudomonas fluvialis. The sequence goes on from NZ_PIYS01000027.1 coordinate 288,179, forward strand.
GATCATTCGTGACATCACCGAGCGGAGTCTGGCCGAAGAGGAGTTGCGCATCGCCGCGATTGCCTTTGAAACTCAGCAGGGCATGTTCATTACCGATGCCAGCAGTCACATTCTGCGGGTCAACCAGGCCTTTTGCCGGATTACCGGGTATCAGCCGGACGATGTGATTGGCCAGCACACCCGGCTGCTCTCCTCGGGCCAGCAGGGGGTCGAGTTCTACCGGCAGATGTGGCAGTCGATCCATCAGCACGGCAGTTGGCAGGGAGAAATCTGGAATCGCCGCAAGAGTGGCGAGGTCTTCCCCGAGTGGCTGTCGATCAGTGCCGTGCGCGCCACGGATGGCCGGGTAAGCCACTATGTCGCCTCGCTCAGTGACATCAGTGAGCGCAAGGAGGCAGAGCAGCAGATTCGCCACCTGGCGTTTTACGACCCATTGACCGGTCTGCCCAATCGGCGCCTGCTGCTCGACCGCCTGCAGCAGGCCATGGCGCACAGTGCGCAGAGTGGCCAGTATGGCGCGCTGATGTTCCTTGATCTGGATAATTTCAAGAATATCAATGACCTGTATGGTCACCAGGCGGGCGACCAGCTGTTGCTGCAGGCTGCCGGGCGACTGTCGGCCCTGGTGCGCAGCAGTGAGGCGGTGGCGCGTCTGGGCGGCGATGAGTTCGTGCTGATGCTCGAACAGCTGGGTGGGCAGGCCGACCAGGCGGCCAGCCGCGCCGAGCAACTGGGTGGGCAGATCCTGCACAGCCTCAGCCAGCCTTATAGCCTGCTCGGCCAGCCGCTGCACAGTAGCGTGAGCATCGGCGTGGTGCTGTTCCTCGGTAACCACGAGAGTGTCGATGAACTGTTCAAACGCGCCGATCTGTCCATGTATGAAGCCAAGCATGCCGGCAAGAATGCCCTGCGCTTTTTCGACCCGCAGATGCAGGCCGTAGTCAGTACGCGCTTGCGCCTGCAGGAGGAAATGCGCCAGGGGCTGCGTGAAGGACACTTTATCCTGCACTACCAGGCCCAGGTGGAAGAGGGCTGCGGCGTGGTGGGAGCCGAGGCGCTGTTGCGCTGGCAGCACCCCCAGCAGGGCTTGCTGGGGCCGGCGGCGTTCATTCCATTGGCCGAGCGCAGCGGGCTGATCCAGGCGCTGGATGGCCTGGTACTGCGCCAGGCCTGTCTGCAACTGGCGCGCTGGCAGGCCCAGGGTGGCGCGCTGGCGCGCTTGAGCCTGGCGGTCAACCTGAGCGCCGTGATGCTCTATCAGCCCGGCTTCGTCGAAGACTTGCAGGCGCTGCTCGAGGAAACCGGCGCGGCGGCACAGCTGCTCAAGCTGGAAATCACCGAGTCGTTGCTGCTGGATGACATGGCGGCTGCCAGCCAGCGCATGAATGCCTTGCGACAGATGGGTATACGCTTTTCCATTGATGACTTTGGCACGGGTTATTCGTCCATGGCCTATCTGCAGAAGCTGCCGCTGGATCAGCTGAAGATCGACCAGTCGTTCATCCGTGAACTGCCCGGCAATCCGAGCAGCCTGGCGATTGTCCGGGCAACTTGTGCCATGGCGCAGAGCCTGGGACTGCAGGTGATTGCCGAAGGGGTGGAGACCCCGGCGCAGCGCCAGGTATTGCTGGACAGTGGTTGCCGGCATTTCCAGGGTTACCTGTTTGCCCGGCCCGTGCCGGTCGAGCAATTCGAGGCGTTGCTGGCGGCGCAGTAAACTCAGTGCCAGCCCTGCTGCCAGCGGCTGGAGTCCTGCAGTTCACGCCAGTCGATCCACTGGCTGCGGCGTGTCAGCACCGCCTGCAGCTCGACTTGCAGGACTTCGCCCTGTTCGTCACGCAACCAGTCGTTGACCAGAAAATGCCGTTCGCGCTGCTGTACCTGGCGTGCGGTCCATTTCGAGAGGAGCAGCTTGCGTGGATTGAGGCGGTGGCGTTGTTCAGGCATCGCGGTGCTCCAGCAGCTTGCGCGCGGCTTCCAGGCCGCTCAGCCAGGCGCCTTCCACGCGGCCACTCAGGCACCAGTCGCCACAGGCATACAGGCCCAGCTCACCCTGCGCCAGGGCACCCCACTGATGCGCCTGGGCTGGGCGCGAATACAGCCAGCGATGGGCCAGGCGCAGCGTCGCGGGGGGAATCCGACAGCCGAGTAGTTCGGCAAACTCACCGTGCAACAGGTCGATCACCGCTGTCTTGTCCAGGTCGATGTGCGCGCGGCTCCAGGTGCTGCTGGCATGCAGGATCCATTGTTCGTGGTGCGTCTCGCGGCCCGGCTTGCTCTGGTTGCGGGCCATCCAGTCGAGCGCCTGGTCCTGCACGAAGCAGGCGTCCAGCGCTGTGTCGAGCGGCTCGTCGAAGCACAGGGCGACCGCCCAGGTCGGCTCCATGACCACGCTGGCGGCCTGCGCCGCCATGCTCGGCGCAGCGCTCAGCAACGAGCTGGCCTGTGGCGCAGGGGTGGCGACGATCACTGCGCTGAACGGGCCATGACTGTTGCCCTGGCTGTCGAGTAGTTGCCAGTGTTGGCTGCCGCGAAAGACCTCGCTGATCCGACAATCGAACTGCACCGGCAGATCGCCCAGCAGCTGGCGGCACAGCGCGCTCATGCGCGGCGTAGCCACCCAGCGTTCCTGACTGTCTACCGACGGGCTCAGCTGGCCCTGGCGAGCCTGGTACAGGCGCGGCAGCCAGGGGGCGACCCAGCCCTGTGCCTGCCAGTGCTGGACGGCCGTGCTGAACTGTCGATCGCGTGCGGTGAAGTACTGTGCGCCGAGGTCGAGGCTGCCGCAGTCGCTGCGCTTGCTGGACATGCGCCCGCCGCTGCCACGGCTCTTGTCGAACAGCTGCACGGGCAGGCCGGCCTCATGCAGGCGGCGGGCGGCGGACAGGCCGGCGAGGCCGGTACCGATGATGGCGATGGGGTGCTGCATGGGCGGCCTCACAAGGTGGCTGGAGATTGATGTACCTATATTGTACAAAGTCTTTTATTCTGTACATGTTTTTGCTGGCCGATCATCTATGCTTGAGGTTAGCAGGCCGTTACCTGAGGAGGCGTCGTCATGCACATTCTGCTTACCGGAGGGACCGGCCTGATTGGTCGGGCACTGTGCCGCCACTGGTTGGCGGCCGGGCATCAGTTGAGCGTATGGAGCCGCCGCCCCGAGCAGGTTGCCGCGCTGTGCGGTGCACAGGTACGCGGTATCGGACGCCTGCAGGAACTGGGTGAGGAGCCGCTGGATGTCATCGTCAACCTGGCGGGGGCGCCGATTGCCGATCGTCTGTGGACGCGCCGGCGCAAGGCCGAGCTGTTGGCCAGCCGGGTGCAGCTTACCGATCAGTTGGTCGAGTGGCTGGCCACGCGGCGCCAGCGTCCGGCGCTGCTCCTGTCCGGCTCGGCGGTGGGCTGGTACGGCTGTGGTGGCGAGCAGGAACTCGATGAGAACAGTGGTAGCCCCGCCGAGGACTTTGCCAGCCAGTTGTGCGCTGCCTGGGAAGACAGTGCGCGGGCTGCCGAGGCGCTGGGCCTGCGGGTGGTGCTGTTGCGTACCGGTCTGGTGCTGGCCCGTCAGGGTGGTTTGCTCAAACGCATGCACTTGCCGTTCAGTCTGGGCTTGGGCGGCCCGTTGGGCGATGGGCGACAGTGGATGCCGTGGATCCACCTGGCCGACCAAATCGCGCTGATCGATTTTCTCTTGCAGCATCCGCAGGCCAGTGGGCCTTACAATGCGTGCGCGCCACAGCCGGTCCGCAATCGCGACTTTGCCAGGGCACTGGGCCAGGCCCTGCATCGCCCAGCCTGGCTGGCCGCCCCGGCGGGGCTCTTGCGCCTGCTGCTGGGTGAGTTGGCCGAGTTGTTGCTGGACGGCCAGCGCGCCGTGCCGCGCCGCCTGTTGCAGGCGGGTTTCCGTTTTCGCTTCACCACGCTGGAGGAGGCCCTGGCCGACCTGCTGGCGGGTACAGACAAGGATTGAGCATGTCCGATCACGCACTGCTGTTGGTCAATCTGGGGTCGCCGGCTTCCACCTCGGTGGCCGATGTGCGCCGTTACCTCAACCAGTTCCTCATGGACCCTTATGTCATCGACCTGCCCTGGCCGCTGCGGCGCCTGCTGGTCGGGCTGATCCTGTGGCGCCGGCCGGCTGCCTCGGCGCACGCCTACCAGTCCATCTGGTGGGATGAAGGCTCGCCGCTGGTGGTGCTCAGTCAGCGTCTGACCGACGCCGTGCGCCCGCTCTGGGCGCATGGACCGACCGAACTGGCGATGCGCTATGGCGAACCGTCAATTGCCGGCACGCTGCAGCGCCTGGCTGAGCAGGGCGTGCGCCGGGTGACCTTGGCGCCGCTCTATCCGCAGCATGCCGACAGCACCACCACCACGGTGATCGAAGAGGCGCGCCGGGCCATCGCCCAGCACAGCTTGCCGCTGCGTCTGCAGGTCCTGGCACCCTTCTATGACCAGTCGGAATACCTCGATGCCTTGGTGGCCAGTGCCGAACCTTACCTGCAGCAGCCTTTCGATCATCTGCTGCTGAGCTTTCACGGCCTGCCTGAGCGGCACCTGCACAAGGCCGATCCGAGTGGCAAGCACTGCCTGCGTAGCGTCGACTGCTGTCAGCAGGCGCCTGCCGAGGTGCTGCAGCGCTGTTACCGTGCGCAATGCCTGCGCAGTGCGGCAGCCTTTGCCGAACGCGCCGGGCTGACTGATGGACAATGGTCGGTGGGTTTCCAGTCACGGCTGGGGCGTGCCAAATGGATCGAGCCGTACACCGAGGAGCGTCTGGACGAACTGGCCGCCGCCGGGGTGAAGAGGCTCCTGGTAATGTGCCCGGCTTTCGTGGCCGACTGTATCGAGACCCTGGAAGAAATCGGTGATCGTGGTCGTGAACAGTTCATCGCCGCCGGCGGTGAGGAACTGGTGCTGGTGCCTTGCCTGAATACCCATCCGCGCTGGGTGGAGGCGCTGGCCAGCCTGTGCCAGAAAGTGCCGCAGGCGCTGACCTGAAGAAAACCACAACGCCGCTGTTCAGCGGCGTTGTGGTCTGTGCGCTTTAGTGATGGCGTTGGCGCTGCCAGGCGCGTGCCGCCAGAACCAGCAGGGTGATGGCGGTCAGCGGCAGGACAAAGCTCAGCATGGCCTGTTCGAAGGCGCCCAGCCAGGGCGCGCCACTGCTGTTGGAAATCAGGTAGACGGTGTACAGCGCGTAGTAGCCGACGAACAGCACACCTTCCCAGCGATTGATCGAATAGCCGTTGAAGAAGATTGGCAGGCAGGCGATGGCTACCGCGATCATTACCGGGAAATCGAAGGCCAGGGCGTTGGCTGCCACGCTGATGGCCTGTGGCGAGACCAGCGATGCCAGGCCGAGTACGCAGAGCAGGTTGAAGATATTACTGCCGACGATATTGCCCACGGCGATATCGCGTTCGCCCTTGAAGGCAGCCATGACCGAGGTGGCCAGCTCCGGTAGCGAGGTGCCGATGGCGACCACGGTCAGGCCAATCACCAGCTCGGAAATGCCCAGCGCGCGCGCCAGGGTAACGGCACCCTCCACCAGAAAGTTCGAGCCGCTGACCAGCAGGACCAGGCCGGCGGCGATCAGCGCCAGGTTGATCAGCCAGGCGTAGGGCTTGGGCGTTTCGTCGAGGCCGAACTCTGCAGCGAACTCGTCGTCCTCGGCGGCAATGCCTTTTTCCCGAAGGCTGCTGATGATCAGGAAGCCGGTGTAGGCCAGGACCCCGGCGAACAGCAGGGCGCCATCCACACGGCTCAGGCTGCCGTCCCAGGCCAGGGCGAAGGTCAACAGGCTGGCGCCGATCATGATCGGCACGTCGAGGCGAATCAGTTGCCGCGAAACCAGCAGGGGGGCGACTACGGCCGTCACCCCGAGGATCAGCAGGACGTTGGCGATATTGCTGCCAATCACGTTGCCAATGGCCAGGTCACCGCTGCCATCCAGTGCTGCCTGCACGCTCACCGCGGTTTCCGGCGCGCTGGTGCCAAAGGCCACGACGGTCAGGCCGATGATCAGGGGCGGGATACCGAACTGTGCGGCCAGCTTGGCAGCGCCGCGCACCAGTACTTCGGCGCCAGCGACCAGCAGCACCAGGCCGGCGACGATATAAACGAAAGTCATCAGGGTCATTGCGCAAGGCTCCAGAAAAATGGCGCTAGTGTAATCATTGCCGGACGGCACGCCAGAGGCGCTTTGGCTGGCGTGTGCGGCTCTTTGTAAGAGGCTGTGTTCATTCGCTCAGTAGTTGCAGTTGTACCGGCACGACACCGTCGCGCAGCATGTCCAGTTGCTGCGCCGCGCCGCGTGACAGATCGATGATGCGGCCCCGGGTAAAGGGCCCGCGATCATTGATGCGTACCACCACACGGCGTTCATTGCGCAGGTTGGTGACCTGCACGCGGCTGCCGAATGGCAGGCTGCGATGGGCAGCGGTCAGTGCATGCTGGTTGAACGGCTCGCCACTGGCGGTCGGTCGTCCATGGTGTTTTCCACCGTACCAGGAGGCCTGGCCGGTTTCGCTGGAGACGAAACGGCCCGATGTGGAGCAGCCGGCGAGCAGCAGGATGGCGACAAGCTGCGCACCACAGGCCAGCAGAGAAAGGCCGCGACGGGGTCGCTGGAGCCTTCCTTGCAGCGTGTGGTGTGCGGCTTGCAGCGGCTTCATCCCTCGAGTTTCTTCTTCAGCAGTTCGTTCACCTGTCCCGGGTTGGCCTTGCCCTTGGAGGCCTTCATGGCCTGGCCGACGAAGAAGCCGAACATCTTGCCGCGCTTGGCTTCGTCGCTGGCACGGTACTGCTCGACCTGCTCGGCGTTGGCCGCCAGCACGTCATCCAGCATCGCTTCGATGGCGCCCGAGTCGGTGACCTGCTTGAGGCCCTTGTTCTCGATCACCTCGTCGGCAGTCGCACCTTCGCCGGCAGCGAGGGCCTCGAAAACCATCTTGGCGATCTTGCCGCTGATGGTGTTGTCGCGGATGCGCAGGATCATCCCGCCCAGCTGTTCGGCCGAAACCGGCGACTGCTCGATATCCAGGTTGTCCTTGTTGAGCAGGCTGGACAGCTCGCCCATCACCCAGTTGGCGGCCAGCTTGGCGTCGCCGCAGACCCCGGCGACCTGTTCGAAGTACTCGGCCATCTCGCGGCTGGCCGAGAGCACGCTGGCGTCGTAGGCGGACAGGCCGTACTGGCTCTGGAAACGCTCGCGTTTCTGCGTCGGCAGCTCCGGCAGCTCGCCGCGCAGCTGTTCGATGAAGCTGTCTTCGAGCACCACCGGCAGCAGGTCGGGGCAGGGGAAGTAGCGGTAGTCGTTGGCTTCTTCCTTGCTGCGCATGGAGCGCGTCTGGTCCTTGTTCGGGTCGTACAGGCGGGTTTCCTGGACCACCTGGCCACCGTCCTCGATCAGCTCGATCTGCCGCTGCACTTCATGGTTGATGGCCTTCTCGATGAAGCGGAACGAGTTGACGTTCTTGATCTCGGCGCGGGTGCCGAACTCGGCCTGGCCTTTCGGACGTACCGAGACGTTGCAGTCGCAGCGCAGCGAACCTTCGGCCATGTTGCCGTCGCAGATGCCCAGGTAGCGCACCAGGGCGTGGATGGCCTTGACATAGGCCACCGCTTCCTTGGCCGAGCGGATGTCCGGCTCGGAGACGATTTCCAGCAGCGGCGTGCCGGCGCGGTTCAGGTCGATGCCGCTCATGCCGTGGAAGTCTTCGTGCAGGCTCTTGCCGGCGTCCTCTTCCAGGTGCGCGCGGGTGATGCCGATGCGCTTGGTCGTGCCGTCTTCCAGGGTGATGTCGAGGAAGCCCTTGCCGACGATGGGCTGGTCCATCTGACTGGTCTGGTAGCCCTTGGGCAGGTCCGGGTAGAAGTAGTTCTTGCGCGCGAAGACGTTGGTGCGGCCCAGTTCGGCGTCGATCGCCAGACCGAACTTCACCGCCATGCGCACGGCCTCGGCATTCAGCACCGGCAGGGTGCCAGGCATGCCCAGGTCAACCAGGCTGGCCTGGGTGTTGGGCTCGGCACCGAAGGTGGTGGCGCTGCCGGAGAAGATCTTCGACTGGGTGGAAAGCTGGGCGTGGATTTCCAGCCCGATTACGGTTTCCCATTGCATGGTGATCGTCCTCAGAAGCCGCTCGGGGCGTGTTTATGCCAGTCGCTGACCTGCTGATACTGGTGCGCGACGTTGAGCAGGCGGCCTTCCTGGAAATAGTTGCCGAGCAGTTGCACGCCCACTGGCAGGCCATCGACGAAGCCGGCAGGCATCGACAGGCCGGGAATGCCGGCCAGGTTGGCGGTGATGGTGTAGATGTCTTCCAGATAGGCCGAGACCGGATCGCTGTTCTTCTCGCCGAGCTTCCAGGCCGGGTTGGGCGTGGTCGGGCCGAGGATCACGTCGACCTCCTCGAAGGCACGGACGAAGTCGTTCTTGATCAGCCGGCGGATCTTCTGCGCCTTCAGGTAGTAGGCGTCGTAGTAGCCGGCCGACAGCGCGTAGGTGCCGACCATGATGCGCCGCTTCACTTCCGCGCCGAAGCCTTCGCCGCGCGAACGCTTGTACAGGTCCTCGAGGTTCTGCGGGTTTTCGCAACGATAGCCGAAGCGCACGCCGTCGAAGCGTGACAGGTTGGAGCTGGCTTCCGCCGGAGCGATCACGTAGTAGGCCGGGATGGCGTGCTGCATGTTCGGCAGCGAGATGTCCTTTACCGTGGCGCCGAGTTTTTTCAGCGCGTCGACCACAGCCATGACCTTCTCGCCGATGCGCGCATCCAGGCCGGCGCCGAAATATTCCCTGGGCAGGCCGATACGCAGCCCGGCCAGCGGCTGGCTGAGCGCTGCCAGGTAATCATCCAGCGGCTGGTCGACGCAGGTCGAGTCCTTGGCGTCGAAGCCGGCCATGGCCTGCAGCAGCAGGGCGCAGTCATGGGCGTCACGGGCCATCGGGCCGCCCTGGTCGAGGCTCGAAGCGTAGGCAATCATGCCCCAACGCGAGACTCGACCGTAGGTCGGCTTGAGGCCGGTCAGGTTGGTCAGCGCCGCCGGCTGGCGGATCGAGCCGCCGGTGTCGGTGCCGGTGGCGGCCGGGATCAGGCGTGCGGCTACGGCAGCCGCGCTGCCACCGGAGGAGCCGCCTGGCACGCGCGTGGCATCCCAGGGGTTCTTCACCGCGCCGTAGTGGCTGGATTCGTTGGCCGAGCCCATGGCGAACTCGTCCATGTTCAGCTTGCCGAGGGTGACCGTACCGGCGGCGGCCAGTTTGTCCACCACGGTGGCGTTATAGGGGGCTTTGAAACCGCTGAGGATCTTCGAGGCGCAGCTGGTCAGCACGCCCTGGGTGCAGAACAGGTCCTTGTGGCCGATCGGTGCGCCGAGCAGCGCGCCCTGTTCGCCGGCGGCGCGGCGCTGGTCAGCGGCACCCGCCTGTTGCAGGGCCAGCTCTTCGGTGACACTGATGAAGCTGTTGAGCTGCGGGTCGAGCGCCTGGATGCGTTGCAGCAGGTGCTGGGTCAGTTCGACGGCGGAAAATTGCTTGGCAGCCAGGCCTTCGGCAATCTGGCTCAGGGTCAGTTGGTGCAGGCTCATTATTCGATCACCTTGGGAACCAGGTACAGGCCGTTTTCCACGGCCGGGGCGATGGCCTGGTAGGCCTCGCGCTGGTTGGTTTCGCTCACCACGTCGGCGCGCAGACGCTGGGTGGCCTCCAGCGGATGGGCCAGTGGCTCGACACCTTCGGTATCGACTGCCTGCATGGCGTCGATCAGGCCGAGGATGCTGTTGAGGGTGGCGGTGGTCTGTGGCAGATCGGCGTCATTCAGGCCCAGGCGGGCCAGATGGGCGATCTTTTCCACGTCGGAGCGTTCAAGCGCCATCGTGATCTCTCCAGGCTGGGGTTCGGGGGCTGCAGGCCGTCGGGAACGGTCGCCGCAAGATGCGGTCAAAGCCCGCGCAGATGGGCGCTCAAGGCCCATAGAAGCCGGCAATCTACCACAGCGGGCCGGTTGCCCAAAAGGCTCGCCGTTGTTAGAGTTTGCCGCACTTTTTTACCCAGCGTTTTCCTGACGCTCTGCCTAGGGCTCTATTCCCCATGTTCAAGAAACTGCGTGGCATGTTTTCCAGCGATCTGTCGATCGACCTGGGTACGGCCAACACCCTGATTTATGTGCGCGAGCGCGGCATCGTCCTCAACGAGCCGTCGGTCGTGGCGATTCGCAATGTCGGCAACCAGAAGAGCGTGGTTGCCGTGGGCACCGATGCCAAGCGCATGCTGGGCCGTACGCCGGGCAATATCTCGGCCATTCGTCCGATGAAGGACGGGGTGATTGCCGACTTCAGCGTCTGTGAAAAGATGCTGCAGTACTTCATCAACAAGGTGCATGAGAACAGCTTCCTGCAGCCTTCGCCGCGCGTGCTCATCTGCGTGCCGTGCAAGTCGACCCAGGTCGAGCGCCGTGCCATCCGTGAGTCGGCGCTGGGCGCCGGTGCCCGCGAAGTGTTCCTCATCGAAGAACCGATGGCCGCGGCCATCGGTGCCGGCTTGCCGGTAGAGGAAGCACGCGGTTCGATGGTCGTCGACATCGGCGGTGGCACCACGGAGATCGCCCTGATTTCCCTGAATGGGGTGGTCTACGCCGAGTCCGTGCGTGTTGGCGGCGACCGCTTCGACGAGGCCATCGTGACCTATGTACGCCGTAACTACGGTTCGCTGATCGGTGAGTCGACGGCTGAGCGTATCAAGCAGGAGATCGGTGCGGCCTATCCGGGTGCCGAGCTGCGTGAGATCGACGTGCGTGGCCGTAACCTCGCCGAAGGTGTGCCGCGCAGCTTCACCCTGAACTCTCACGAGGTGCTGGAAGCACTGCAGGAGTCGCTGGCGGCCATCGTGCAGGCGGTCAAGAGCGCGCTGGAGCAGTCGCCGCCCGAGTTGGCGTCGGATATTGCCGAGCGCGGTCTGGTGCTGACCGGTGGCGGTGCGCTGCTGCGTGACCTGGACAAGCTGCTCTCCCAGGAAACCGGCCTGCCGGTGATTGTCGCCGAAGACCCGCTGACCTGCGTGGCGCGTGGTGGCGGCAAGGCCCTGGACATGATGGATCGTCACTCCATGGACCTGCTGTCCACCGAGTAAGCCACCGGCGGCCGGTCTCGCCTGAGGGTGCCCGGCCGTAGCCTGCCGGGCCGGAGGCTTGCTGCTTGATCCATGCCGTTGCGAGGGCTTTGCCATCAAACCGCTATTTGCCAAAGGACCTGCCTTGGGTGTCCGCCTGCTGATCCTGGCGGTGCTTTCGGTCGTCCTGATGGTGGTGGATGCGCGCTTCGACACCTTCAAGCCAGTGCGCAGCCAGCTGGGCCTGGTACTCACGCCCTTCTACTGGCTGGCGGACCTGCCGGTGCGCGCCTGGGAAGGCATGACCAGCCAGATCAGCAGCCGCAGCGAACTGCTCGCGGAGAACGAGAAGCTCAAGGCCGAGGCGCTGCTCTTGCAGCGCCGTCTGCAGAAACTGGCGGCGCTGACCGAGCAGAACGTGCGCCTGCGCGAGTTGCTCAACTCGGCGGCGCTGGTCGATGAGCAGGTGCTGGTCGGCGAACTGATCGGTGTCGATCCCAACCCCTTCACGCACCGCATCCTGATCGACAAGGGCAGCCGCGATGGCGTGACCCTTGGCCAGCCTGTGCTGGATGCCCGTGGACTGATGGGCCAGGTTGTCGAGGTGATGCCCTATACCGCCCGCGTGTTGCTGCTCACCGATACCACGCACAGCATTCCGGTGCAGATCAATCGCAATGGTCTGCGCGCCATTGCCGTGGGTACCGGCAACCCGGAGCGCCTGGAGCTGCGCCATGTGGCGGATACCGCGGATATCAAGGAAGGCGACCTGCTGGTCAGCTCGGGGCTGGGCCAGCGCTTCCCGGCGGGTTATCCGGTGGCGGTGGTCAAGGAGGTCATCCATGACTCGGGGCAGCCTTTTGCCGTGGTGCGCGCGGTGCCGACCGCGGCACTCAATCGCAGCCGTTATCTGCTGCTGGTGTTCTCCGATCCGCGCAGTGCCGAACAGCGTGCCGCGGATTCGGCCGAGGCTCAGGAACAGGCTGACCGTGCGGCGGCGGAGCAGGCGCAGCCCAGCACTTCCGGTACGCAACCATGATGGCTGCTCCCGCGCCGCGCGGCGGCTGGCTGATCATGCTCACGCTGTTGCTGGCGTTGCTGCTGAGTGTCGCCCCCATGCCGGCCTTCATGGATATCGGCCGGCCGTTGTGGCTGGCCTTGTTTCTCAGCTTCTGGGTACTCAGCGTGCCGCACCGCCTGGGCCTGACCACGGCCTGGCTGTTCGGTCTGGCTGAGGATGTACTGTACGGCAGCCTGCTGGGGCAGAACGCACTGATTCTTTGCCTGGTCTGCGCCATGGTGCTAGGCCTGCAGCAGCGTCTACGGGTGTTCCCGCAATGGCAGCAGGCGCTGGTCCTGCTGGTGATCTTCGGTCTGGCGCAGTTACTGCAGTTGTGGCTGCAGGCGCTGGCCGGCAATCGCCCGCCAACCCTGGAGTTCATGTTGCCGGCGCTGGTCAGCGCGCTGCTCTGGCCCTGGGTGCAGGGTGGCCTGCGCAGCCTGCAGCGGCGTTTCCAGGTCAACTGAGGAGACGGGCATGGTTGACCTCTACCTGGCTTCGGCCTCGCCACGGCGTGCCGAACTGCTGACGCAGATCGGCGTGCCCTTTTGCTGTCTGCCGGTGGACATCGACGAGACTCCGCATGCCGGCGAACAGGCTGATGCCTATGTCGAGCGGCTGGCCCGGGAAAAAGCCACGGCAGCCTGGCAGACCCTGCCGGCGCAGAGCGGCGCCTGCGTGCTGGGCGCCGATACCTCGGTGGTGCTGGACGGACGGATTCTTGGCAAGCCGCGCGATCGTGCGGATGCTCTGGCTACCCTGGCGGCGCTGTCCGGACGCACGCACCAGGTGCTGACCGCCGTGGCGCTGCGCCAGGGACAGCGCTGTGAGAGTATCGTGGTAGCCAGTCAGGTACGTTTTCGTGTGTTGCGTGAAGGCGAGGCGCAAGCCTATTGGGCGACTGGCGAGCCGTGCGACAAGGCGGGTAGCTATGCCATTCAGGGGCTGGCGGCGGTATTCGTCGAGGCGCTGCAGGGTAGCTATTCGGGCGTGGTGGGTTTGCCGCTGTGCGAGACCGCGCAGTTGCTGGAACGTTTTGGCATGTCCTGCTGGCAGGCCGCAGAAGGCTAAAGCCTGCCGGTTGTTCACGCATCGCGTGCAGCCCGCAGCCTTGAGCGTTCTAGGTGGATACGAGCGATGAGTGAAGAAATCCTGATCAACATCACCCCCATGGAGTCACGCGTGGCGGTGGTGGAAAACGGTGTGCTGCAGGAAGTCCACGTCGAGCGCACGCAGAAGCGCGGCATCGTCGGCAATATCTACAAGGGCAAGGTGGTGCGGGTCCTCCCGGGCATGCAGGCGGCCTTCGTGGATATCGGCCTGGAGCGCGCAGCGTTTATCCATGCCGCGGAAATCTCCAGCCGTGAGGGCAGTGCGGTGGAGCCGATCAGCGCACTGGTCCATGAGGGGCAGAGCCTGGTGGTGCAGGTGACCAAGGACCCGATTGGCAGCAAGGGCGCACGCCTGACCACCCAGCTGTCGATTCCTTCGCGCTATCTGGTCTATATGCCGCGTACCGCGCATGTGGGTATCTCGCTGAAGATCGAGGATGAGGCAGAGCGCGAGCGGCTCAAACAGGTGGTCGCCGATTGCATCGCTGCCGAGGGTATCGAAGAGACCGGCGGCTTCATCCTGCGTACCGCGGCCGATGGCGCGCGCAGCGAGGATATTCTTGCCGACATTCGCTACCTGCGCCGTCTGTGGCTGCAGATCAGCAGCCAGATGCAGAGCGCCGCGACGCCTTCGGTGATCTACGAGGACCTGTCGCTGGCCCTGCGTACCCTGCGTGATCTGGTCAATGCGAAGATCGAGAAGATTCGCATCGATTCCCGGGAAACCTTCCAGAAGGTCTGCCAGTTCGTCGACGAGCTGATGCCCGAGGTGGCCGACCGTCTGGAGCATTACCCAGGGGAACGGCCGATCTTCGACCTGTACGGTGTCGAGGACGAGATCCAGAAGGCCCTGGAGCGCAAGGTGCTACTCAAGTCGGGCGGTTACCTGATCATCGATCCGACCGAAGCGATGACCACCATTGACGTCAATACCGGTGGTTTTGTCGGGCACCGCACCCTTGAGGAAACCATCTTCAAGACCAATCTTGAGGCGGCAACGGCGATCGCCCGGCAGATGCGCCTGCGCAACCTCGGCGGGATCATCATCATCGACTTCATCGATATGGAAGACGAGGAGCACCAGCGCCAGGTCCTGCGTGCCCTGGAGAAGCAGCTGGAGCGCGACCACGCCAAGACCAACATCATCGGCATCACCGAGCTGGGCCTGGTGCAGATGACTCGCAAGCGCACCCGTGAAAGCCTGACCCAGGTGCTCTGCGAATTCTGCCCGAGCTGCCAGGGGCGCGGCCTGCAGAAGACGGCGGAAACCATCTGCTACGAGATTTTCCGCGAGATTCTCCGTGAAGCACGGGCCTACCAGGCCGAAGGCTACCGGGTGCTGGCCAACCAGGCGGTAATCGACCGCCTGCTGGATGAGGAGTCGGGGAACGTTGCCGACCTGGAGGCCTTCATCGGTCGGCCGATCAAGTTCCAGGTGGAAAGCACCTACTCCCAGGAGCACTACGACGTGGTGCTGCTCTGAGCGGGGCGCGATGATGAAACGCCTGGGGGAGTGGCTGCTGAGGCTGCTACGCGGTTTGCAGGGCCTGCTGGCTCTGGCGTTGGTGCTGCTTGCGCTGTACGTCAGCGTGGGCCGCGAGTTGTTGCCACTGCTCGATGACTATCGCCCGCAGCTGCAGGCCAGCCTGCAGCGCAGCCTGGGCATGGCGGTACGTATCGAGCGGCTCGACGGGCAATGGCATGGCCTGTCACCCACCCTGGCGGCGCATCAGGTTCAGCTGGGTGACGGCGATGATCGGTTGTTGCTGGAGCGCATCGAGCTGCGTCCGGATATCCCCGCCAGTCTGCTGGCCGGCGAGCTGCGCCTGATGAGCATGAGCCTGAGTGGTCTGCACATGCAGCTCCAGGAGCAGGCGACCGGACAGTGGCAGGTGCAGGGCTTGGCCTCGCCCTCGGCGGGCGTTGCGCCGAGCTGGCCGGGCATGCTGCAGCGCTTGCGGCAGCTGGGCCAGGTGAACCTGTATGACAGTCACTTGCTGGTGCAGCCGCTGGCCGGTGAGCCGCTGGCGCTCAGCTATGTCAACCTGAGCCTGCGCAGTCGCGCATCCGGGGTGCGTCTGGATGGCCGGGTGGTGCTTCCCGACGGTCAGCCGCTGGCCTGGCAGTTGCAGCTGCAGGCAGCGGGAGAAAATTGGCGGGACAGTGCCGTGCGGCTTTACGCGCAGTTGCCGTTGAGCGACTGGGCGCCCTGGCTACAGCGTCTGCTGCCGGAGGCGCTACAGGGACAATGGCAGCTCGGCAAGTTGCAGCTCGGCGGTGAGCTGTGGCTGGACTGGCAGGCGCGCGCGCTACAGGCGGCCAGCCTGCGCTTGCAGGGCGCGGCCCTAGAGCTGGCGCGCGGTGAGCAGGCGGCCCAGGCAGTCGATGATTTGAGCCTGCTGGCGCATTATCGCAAGCGCAGCCAGGGGCACTGGTTGCAGTTGCAGGATCTGGGCTTCAGCCAGGGTGGCGAACGCTGGTTGCTGCGTCAGTTGCAGGTGATACAGACGCGCAATGCCGATGAGCCGGTCTGGCAGTTGCGCGCCAGCGAGTTGCCGTTGGCCGTGCTGACGCCCTTGCTATCTGCTTGGGGTGGTCTGCCGCCGCTGGCCGATGAGGTGATGCTGAGCATGGCCGGGCATGGCCGGCTGGAGGCCTTGCAGCTGGACTTCTACCCGCAGCGCCAGGGCCTTGATCGACTGAGTTTTGCCGCCAATCTCCAGAACGTCGGCTTTGCTCCCTGGCGAGCGGTGCCGGGTGCGGAACATATCACCGGCTATGTGGCTGGCGATCTGGCCGGCGGCGAGCTGCAACTGGCGGGTGAGCGTTTCATGTTGCATTTCCCGACCCTGTTTGCCGAGCCCTGGCACTATCGACAGCCCCGCGCACGCCTGCTCTGGCAAGTGGATGAGCAGGCTTTCAGCCTGATCAGCCCCTACCTGCAGCTGGAGGCCGATGAAGGTCGCCTGGCCGGGGACTTCATGATTCGTTTGCGCTTCGATCCGCAGGCCGAGGATTACATGGACCTGCGCGTAGGCCTGCGCGAGGGCGATGCGCGCTTTGCCGGCAAGTACTTGCCGAGCCATTCGCCAGGCTTCAGTCGCCAACTGGATGGCTGGTTACGCCAGGCGCTGCAGGGCGGGCGGGTCAAGCAGGGGTATTTTCAGTATCAGGGTTCGCTGAACAAGGGCGCCTCGCCGGAGTCGCGCAGCCTCAGCCTGTACTTTGATGTCGAGCAGGCCGAACTGGCCTACCAGGCCGGCTGGCCAGCACTGCGCGAAGGGCGCGGCCAGGTGTTGGTTGATGACAATGGCGTGCGGGTGGGACTGCAGCAGGGGCAGGTGGGGGCGATTCAGATCGCCCAGGCACAGGCCGAGGTGGCCACTGCCAAGCCAGGGCAAATACCCCGCCTGCAGCTTCACAGCCAGTTGCAGGCCGATTTGCAGCACGCTCTGGGCTTGTTGCAGGAAACCCCGCAGCCCAGTGCCGAGGTGTTTGCCGGTTGGCGAGGAGCGGGCCCTGTGCAGGGGCTGCTGCATCTGGACCTGCCTTTGCAGCAGGGCCAGGCGCCGCGCGTACAGGTGGAGTTGCAGACCGAGCAGGCACAGTTGTATCTGGCCCAGGCCGACCTGCAGTTCAGCGAGATCACCGGGCGCTTTGACTATGACACGGCGTTGGGCATGCGCAGCACCGGTCTGAGTGCGCGCACCCTGGGGCATGTGCTGAACCTGCAAGCCTTTGCCGAAGGCCGCCAGGGCCGTGCGCGGACGCGTCTTGAGGTACAGGGACGAGCGCCCGTGGCAGCCCTGCTGAAATGGCAGGGACTGCCGGCCAGTACGCCGCTACGCGGCCAGTTGCCCTATCGCCTGCGTGTGCTGCTGGCCGATGAGGACAGCTTGCTACGCGTATTGTCTGACCTGCGTGGCCTGCACATCGACTTGCCGGAGCCTTTCGGAAAACCGGCCGAACAGCGCCGTGATATGGCCTGGCGCATGACCTTGAGTGGCGCGGAGCGTCGCTATTGGCTGGATATGGACGGTCTGCTCAGCCTGGCGGCGGCCGCAGCACCGCAGCGCTGGCGCGACGGTCGCGGCGAAGTGCGCCTGGGTGGCGCTGCAGCACGTCTGCCGGTACAGCCGGGTTGGTCCTTGCGTGGTGCCTTGCAACAGCTGGACTTGCAGGAGTGGCAGCGCTGGCACCAGCAGCACCAGGCCCAGCAGCCGACTGATCTGCGCTGGTTGAGCCTGGTTGATCTGGACATCGCGCAGATTCGTGTCGGCGAGTTGACGATCGACCAGGCGGCCGTGCAGTTGCAGCCGCAGGCCGAGGCCTGGCGTCTGGCGCTGCGCAGTCCGCTGGTCAGTGGCAGCCTGCTCTGGCCCGAGCAGGGCGAGGCGCCTCTGCAGCTGCAGCTGGACTACCTTGACTTGCCGCGTGGCGAGACGCCTGTCGATCCTTCGACAGCGCTTCCACGCCCCGATCCGCTGGCTGGGTTCGATCCGCGGCGCGTGCCGGCGATGGATATGCAGATCGATGAGTTGCGCCTGGCCGGCGTGCCGGTAGGACGCTGGCGTCTGCAAACGCGACCGCAGGCCGACGGGGTGCGTCTGCAGCAGCTCGACCTGCAGATGCGCGGCCTGCAGCTGACCGGGGAGGCGACCTGGACCGGCAGCGCCGAACACAGCCAGAGCAGCTATCGGGGACGCTTGCAGGGGGGCGATCTGGGCAAGGTGTTGCGTGCCTGGGACTACGCGCCGAGCGCCAGCAGCGAGTCGTTTCGTGTCGATGTGGATGCTCACTGGCCTGGCTCACCGGCCTGGGTCAGCCTCAAGCGTGTGAGCGGTGACCTGCATGCGCGTCTCGACAAGGGGCAGTTTGTCGAGGCCGATGGCGGTAGCCAGGCGTTGCGCGTGTTCGGCCTGCTTAACTTCAACTCGATCGCCCGGCGTCTGCGTCTGGATTTCTCCGACCTGCTGGGGCGGGGCCTGGCCTACGACAAAGTACGTGGGCAGCTGCATGCACGGGACGGGGTATTCGTCACCAGCAAACCGTTGCGCCTGAGTGGCCCCTCCAGCAACCTGGAGCTCAATGGCACGTTGGACATGGCCAACGAACAGATCGATGCCAAGCTTCTGGTCACTCTGCCGGTCAGCAACAACCTGCCGCTGGCCGCGGTAGCGGTTGGCGCGCCGGCCATCGGCGGTGCGTTGTTCGTCGTCGACAAGTTGTTGGGTGATCGCCTGGCGCGTTTTGCCAGTGTGCAGTATGACGTCAAGGGGCCATGGAACGAGCCGCAGATCAGTTTCGACAAACCCTTCGAAAAACCTCGCTAGGGAGCGCGTGTATGACAGTGGCGGTCATTCAGATGGTCAGCCAGGATAACCTGGCCGACAACCTGCAGCAGGCCTGGCAACTGCTGCACCAGGCGGCAGCAGGCGGTGCGCGCCTGGCGGTATTGCCGGAGAACTTTGCGGCCATGGGGCGGCGCGATCTGGCGGCGCTGGGGCGCGCCGAGGCCTTGGGTGAAGGGCCGCTATTGCCCTGGTTGCGCCAGACTGCGCGCGACCTCGGTTTGTGGCTGGTGGCCGGCACCTTACCGTTGCCACCCGACGGCCAGCCCGAGGCGCGCGCCCGGGCCTGTTCGCTGCTCTTCGATAACCAGGGGCAGCGGGTGGCACGCTATGACAAGCTGCATTTATTCGACGTCGACGTGGCCGACCAGCGCGGGCGCTATCGTGAGTCGGACGACTATGCGTGCGGCGAGCAGTTGGTGCTGGCAGATACGCCCTGTGGCCGGCTGGGGCTGACGGTGTGCTACGACCTGCGTTTCGCCGAGCTGTACATCGCCTTGCGTCAGGCCGGTGCCGAGCTGATCAGTGCGCCTTCGGCATTCACCGCAGTGACCGGCGCGGCGCACTGGCAGGTGTTGACCCGTGCTCGCGCCATTGAAAGCCAATGCGCCATACTGGCGGCCAATCAGGGGGGCATGCATCCGGGTGGACGGCAGACCTTCGGGCATTCGGCCATCATCGATGCCTGGGGGCGGGTGCTCGCCGAGCAGGCCGCAGGCTCCGGCGTCTTGCTGGCTACTGTGGATGTCGCGGAACAGCAGGCCATTCGCCAGCGCATGCCGGTAGAAGAACATCGTCGTTTTCAGCTCGTTGGCCCTTTGCCAACGAGCGTTGTGGAGTGCGCATGAGCAGTAATTATCTAGCCCAGGTCAGCGAACATTTGCTGGCTCCGGGTGGTTTGAGCCTTGAGCAGTTGCCGGTTTTGCTCGGTGAGTTGGCCGGGCCTGGCGTGGATGCCGGCGACCTGTATTTCCAGAGTCAGATTTCCGAGAGCTGGATGCTCGAAGACGGCATCGTCAAGGAAGGCAGTTTCAACTTCGACCAGGGCGTTGGTGTGCGCGCGCTGGCCGGTGAAAAAACCGGTTTTGCCTACAGCAACGGTATTGAGCTGCCCGCCTTGCGCCAGGCAACGCGTGCCGCCCGTTCGATTGCCCGGGCCGGGCAGCAGGGGCGGGTGCAGGCCGCCCAGGTGCCGCCGTTCAGTCCGCTGTACGCGGCGGACAATCCGCTGGATGTACTGTCGCGGGCAGACAAGGTGGCCTTGTTGCAACGTATCGACCGCGCCACGCGGGCGCTCGATCCGCGCGTGCAACAGGTCACAGTCAGCCTGGCCGGGGTCTGGGAACGTATTCTGGTCGCGGCACTGGATGGCAGCCTGAGTGCGGATATCCGTCCGCTGGTGCGTTTCAATGTCAGTGTCATCGTCGAGCAGCAAGGGCGTCGTGAGCGCGGCGCGCAAGGCGGTGGCGCGCGTAGTGACTACCGCTATTTCCTGCAGGCCGATAGCCAGGGCGAGGAGCGGGCCATGGCCTATGCCCGCGAAGCGGTGCGCCAGGCGCTGGTCAACCTGGAGGCGGTCGCCGCCCCGGCCGGTAGCCTGCCGGTGGTGCTCGGTCCGGGCTGGTCGGGGGTGCTGCTGCACGAAGCCGTGGGGCATGGCCTGGAGGGCGACTTCAACCGCAAGGGCAGCTCGGCGTTCAGTGGACGGCTGGGCCAGGCGGTGGCTTCGCCGCTCTGCACCATCGTCGACGATGGCACGCTGAGTGGGCGCCGTGGCTCGCTCAGTGTGGATGACGAAGGCACGCCGACGCAGTGCACCACACTGATCGAGAACGGCATCCTGCGCGGCTACATGCAGGACAAGCTGAATGCACGGCTGATGGGCATGGCGCTGACCGGCAACGGGCGGCGCGAGTCCTACGCGCACCTGCCCATGCCGCGCATGACCAATACCTACATGCTGGGTGGCGACAGCGATCCGCAGGAAATCATCCGCTCGGTGAAGAAAGGCCTGTACTGCGCCAACCTGGGTGGCGGGCAGGTGGACATCACCAGTGGCAAGTTCGTGTTTTCCACCAGCGAGGCCTACCTGATCGAGGACGGGCAGATCACTGCGCCGGTCAAGGGCGCGACGCTGATTGGCAACGGACCGGAAGCCATGGGCCGGGTATCGATGGTCGGCAATGACCTAAGTTTGGACAGCGGCGTGGGCACCTGTGGCAAGGATGGCCAGTCGGTGCCGGTCGGCGTCGGCCAGCCGACCCTGAAGATCGAGCAGCTGACGGTGGGCGGCACCGCCTGAGTCGCGGTCTATTCGGCGTCCAGCCAGATGCCGGCGGCGTCCTCGTGGCAGGCCAGGGCGCGTAGCCGTTGTCCGCTGCACGGGCCGGCAACGCACTGGCCGTCCTCGATGAGAAACAGTGCGCCGTGGCTGGCGCACTGGATCAGGCTGGCGCTGCTGTCGAGAAACTGGTCGGCTTGCCACTCCAGCGGAATGCCGCGGTGCGGGCAACGGTTTTCGTACAGGTAGACCTGTCCGGCATGCCGCACGGCGAGCAGGCGCAGGGTGCCGTGCTGGAAACCGCGACTCTGGCCTTCGGGCAGTTCGCGGCTGGTGCAGAGCAGTGGCATACGGCTGTTCCTGGCGTGTAGGACAAGACGCAATTATCGCCTGGCGGCGGCTTGTCCGGCAAAGCGCACCAGGCATGGGGCTGGCGAGGCGGGCGCCGGACTCTTATCCTGCCGGCTGATTTGTACTTGCAGGCACATACATGGCCTTTTCCCTGGCTCCGCGTTACGTATTCATGCTGCTCGCCGGACTCCTGCTGGCCAGCTTCTGGTTGTCCCTGGCCCTGGGACCGCTGAGCCTGCCATTGCTGGATAGCCTGCAGGCGCTGCTGCGCCTCTGTGGTGTGCCGCTGGATGGCGCGGGATTGCAGCAGGCCGAGCTGATCGTCGCGCAGATTCGCCTGCCGCGCAGCGTGCTGGGGATGTGCGTGGGCGCGCTGCTGGCGCTGTCCGGGGTGATCATGCAGGGGCTGTTCCGCAACCCGCTGGCCGATCCGGGTTTGATCGGCGTTTCCAGTGGTGCGGCACTCGGGGCGGCGCTGGTCATCGTCTGCGGCAGCCTGCTCGGCCTGGCCAGCTGGCCGGACTGGCTGCAGTCTTCGGCGCTGGCGCTGGCCGCCTTTGCCGGCGGCAGTCTGGTTACTTTGTTGGTCTATCGTCTCGGTCAACGTGACGGTCGCACTCACGTTGCCTCGATGTTGTTGGCAGGGATCGCCCTGACGGCACTGGCCGGTGCGCTGGTCGGCCTGTTCAGTTACCTGGCCGATGAGCAGCAATTGCGCAGCCTGGTGTTCTGGAACATGGGCAGTCTGAATACGGCCAGCTACGCACGAGTCTGGCCGCTGCTGCTGATTGGCCTGCTGGCCCTGGCCTGGCTGCCACGCCGCGCCGCCGCGCTGAATGTGCTGTTGCTCGGCGAAGCCGAGGCGCGTCACCTGGGGTTTCGTGTCGAGCGGCTGAAGGCTGAGCTGGTGCTGGCCACCGCGCTGGCGGTTGGTGCATCGGTTGCTGCGGTGGGCATGGTGGGGTTTGTCGGACTGGTGGTGCCGCATCTGATGCGCCTGCTGCTCGGGCCGGATCATCGGTTGCTGTTGCCGGCGGCCGCCCTGGCCGGGGCCAGCCTGTTGTTGCTGGCCGACCTGGCAGCTCGCCTGCTGCTGGCGCCGGCCGAGTTGCCGCTGGGCATCGTCACCGCGCTGATCGGCGCGCCCTTTTTTCTCTACCTGCTGAGTCGGGGACGCTACTGATGGACGGGGTATTGCAGGCGCGGCAACTGCAAGTTTGTCGGGGGCCGTGTGCCGTGCTGGAAAGCGTCGAATTGACGTTGCCGGCGGGGCAGGTGCTGGGCGTGCTGGGCGCCAATGGCGCGGGTAAAAGTTCGCTGCTGGCGGCGTTGAGCGGAGAGCTGGAGCCTACTCAGGGGCAGGTGTTGCTGCAGGGGCGCCCCTTGCGCGCCTGGTCGGCGCGTGAGCGCGCCCTTCAACTTGCCGTTCTGCCGCAGAGCTCGACGCTGAATTTTGCGTTTTCCGTCGAAGCGGTAGTGGCTTTTGGCGGTCTGCCACACAGTGAAGCCCGCCAGCAGACGGAGCAGCGGGTAGCTGCGGCGCTGCAGGCCGCCGATGCCGTACATCTGCGAGGGCGCAACTACCTGGAGTTATCCGGTGGTGAGCGTCAGCGTGTGCACCTGGCCCGGGTGCTCGCACAGCTCTGGCCTGGTCAACCTGGCCAGGTGTTGCTGCTCGATGAACCGACGGCGATGCTCGATCCGGCGCATCAGCACGGCATCCTGCAGGCGGTGCGACAGTTGGCGTGGCGTGGCGTGGCGGTGCTGGTCGTGCTGCATGATCTGAACCTGGCGGCACGCTATTGTGATCACCTGCTGTTGCTGCACCAGCGTCACGTGCACGCCCAGGGCAGCCCCGCGCAGGTACTCGAAGCCAGCTTGCTGGAGCAGGTGTTCGGCTTACCGGTGCTGGTACAGCGTCACCCCCTGCTGGATCATCCGCTGGTGCTGATCCGCTGACCCGAGGAGTCAAACATGCGTGTGTTGCTACTGTTTTGTCTGCTGGGCCTGGTTGCCTGCCAGTCGTTGCAGGCGCCTAGCGCCCTGCCGGCCTGGCAAAGTCCGCAAGCGCGCGAACATGCCCAGTTGGGGCATATCATCGAATTGCGCACTGGCCGGCTGTTGACGCCTGCGCAACTGCTGGAGGCACTGGCCTCGACCCCTTTGCTGCTGGTCGGCGAGCAACACGACAATCCCGATCATCATGCCCTGCAGCTCTGGTTGTTGCGTAATCTGGTGCAGCGCCGCGCACAGGGTAGCCTGTTGCTGGAAATGCTCGACAGCAGTCAGCAGCAGGCGCTACGCCAGGCGCAGGATGACTGGCGGCGTGGTGCGCGACCTGCGGACCCGCTGCTGGCATTGCATTGGCAGGCCGGCTGGCCCTGGCATCTCTATGGGCCGCTGGTGGAATACGCACTGCGTCAGCCTTATCCATTGCTGGCTGCCAATCTGAGTCGTAGCGAGTTGCTGCAGGTGTATCGCCAGCCTCCGCCGCTGGTCGGCACGGCGAGCAGTGCTGCAGCGGTGCGTCAGGCACTGTTGGCGCAAATACGCGAGAGCCATTGCCAGTTACTACCGGAAAGCCAGTTGCCGGCCATGCTGGCGGTACAGCAGCAGCGTGACCGGCGCATGGCCGAGGCGCTGTTGGCCGCCGCGCAGCCGGCCATGCTGCTGGCCGGGGCCTACCACGTGCGGCGCGATGTGGGGGTGCCCCTGCACTTGGCTGATCTTGGCGGGCCTGCGGCTCGCGTATTGATCCTCGCCGAGGCCGGGCGCGAGGTCACCGCTGAGCAGGCGGACTATGTGTGGTACAGCGCGGCCGTCGAGGAGCAGGACTATTGCGCCAGCCTACGGCAGCGTTGAGCAGGCAAAAAAAGACCCGGCAGAGCCGGGTCAAAAACCGTGATTAGCCTGATGAGGAGATAACCTGAAGGGTCAGACTGCCAGACCTTTCCGCTATCTGGCTGGCCTCGCGGCCAGTTGAGTTAATAATAACTATTCTCATAAATGGCGCAAGTCTTTTTGAGAATAATTTTCAAAAACTTTCGGCGGGCTCCTGTTTCAGGCGCAGTTGGGTGACCTCGCGATTAAGCAGGTCGATGCGCCGCGCCATGCTTTCGATCAGGCTGTGGGCAATGCGTGGGTTGCTCTGCATCAGGCTGAGGAACTGCTCCTTGGGAATCACCATGACCGTGCAGGGCTCGCTGGCGATGACCGTGGCGCTGCGTTTCTCGCGGGTGAAGACGGCCATTGCGCCGAAAATCTCATCCTTCTGTACGTCGCCGACCTTGTGCCCATCGACATAGGCTTCGGCATGTCCCTCGATGATGATGAATACATGATCCGCCTCATCACCCTGGTGAATCAGCTCTTCTCCGGCGGCGAAATGCTGGAAGCCTGTGGCGGGGCGGATTTCCGGTTGCTTGAGGCGCGCCAGCGCGTCGGAGAGCAGCGCGGTTTGGCCGATCAAGTACTGCAGGAACAGCTCCTGGCGAGTTTCATCGGCATAGATATGCTGGAAGACCTTGCTGCGCGCGTAGGGTAGCAAGGTGACCGGCTCGTCACTGCTGTAGCGGCAGCTGGGCATGTCAATGCCCTGGCGCAGGCCCAGCAGGTCGCCTTCCTGTAGATAGAACAGCGGGCGCTCATCGACCAACGCGTGTAGCAGGCCGTTCTCGATGAGGTACAGCTGGTTGGGCGGCAGTTCGGCGCACAGATCGTCGCTGCCGGCAAAGATCAGTGCCGGGCCTTCCGGGCTTAGCCCCTGCAGCAACTGGGCAGGAATGCTCTGCAGGCGGTTGATCAGCTGGTCGGCGTAGGCCGGTTGCTCCCCGAGTAGATACATGACGGTAATTCCTTGAGCGATCTGTGAGTCTGGTAGGACGGCTGGTCAGTGTGGCGGTATGGCTGGACATGGGCCTGGCCGTGAAACAATAGGCTGTGCCTGGCAGGGCGTAAATGGCGCGCTGTTCAAGGTGTGAGCTGGCGTGCATTGTGCTCCTGGCTGATGTGGTAAAGGCGATCAAGCTCGGCCTTGCGCTGTTCATCCAGCTGCCGGCTGGGCAGGTCGCGCAACGCGGCGTCCAGCGCATAGAGGAGGCTGCGCGTGACCCTGAAGCCGCGTTGGCGCACGCAGGCATAGGCCTGAACTGCGCCCAGTCGGCGTAGTTCGGCGATGCTGTGGATGCCGCAGGCATGCAGCCACTGGGCAGATGTCTTGCCGAGATTCTGCAGTTCCTGCAGCTCGTCGCGGCTGGTGCTGGGCATGATGGCTGGCGGCTCAGGGGCGATAGCGCATGCGTGTGCCGAAGTTGAGCGACATGAGGATTTCGTCAGCACTCAGTTCGGCCGGGAAGTAGGCGCCGGAGATTTGCGCATGAGCGATGCTCGCCCCCTCCATCTGGCAGCTACGCAGGTCTACCCCGCGCAGGTCTGCGCCACGGAAGTAGGCGTCGCGGAGGATCACCCGGTCGGCGTCGAGCAGACGCAAGTCAAGCCCACGGAAATCTCCGCCGCTGAGGTCGATCAGGCCTTCGGCTGGCTTTTGCGCGTTGAATTCCTTGACGCGCTCACTGTGCAGGAGCCGATACAGCGGGTTATCCAGTTGGCGTGGGGCGGGCATGGCAAGTCATCCTGTTGGCCGTTTTCCCGAGTATAGCCAGCGCCCGGGCGCTTTGCCCGGGCGTACCTGTCACAGGCCGGGAAGGTGCTGGCGAATGCGTTCGATCAGGCTGTCCAGGCTGCTGGCGTCATGGGTGTCCACTCGCTGGCAGAGCAGTTGCTCCTCGCGTAGCAAGGGTTCGCGTCGGCTCTGTTGAGCGGCAATTACCTCCAAGGTAGCGTCGGAGGGGTCCTGCTGGTCGGCCTGGCGTTGCGCCAGCCACTGTTCGATATAGGCCTGTGGCGCGTGGCAGTCGAGGATCAGTAGGGGGCAGCCCAGTGTTTCGGCGACTGCCTGGGCGGCTTGACGCTGGCTGTGTTGGAGGTAGGTGGCATCGATCACCACCGGATAACCGGCGGCGAGAATGTCGCCAGCCAAGCGATGCAGATGAGCGTAGGTCGCCGCACTGATTTCGCTGCTATATAGGCCAGCGTACAGCGTGTCCTGGGTTGCGCCTTGTTGGGCCTCGAACAGGCGCTTGCGCTCGCGGTCCGAACGCAGGCGGATGGCGCCCAGTGCTTCCACCAGGCGCATGGCTACATGGCTCTTGCCGACGGCGGATACGCCATGGGTAATAGCCAGGAAGCGCGACGGAATGGCGCTGTAGCTTTCCGCTAGGTCGGCGTAACGACGGTATTGGCGAAGGATGACGGCACGCTGCACAGCGTCGCCTTCCTGGGCCATGCTGAACAGGCTGACCTTGGCGCGTACTAGTGCGCGGTAGGCCTGGTACAGGTTGAACAATGGTAGCGCCGCATAGTCGCCGCTGTGCTCCAGCCATTGGTCGAGGAAGCGCCGCGCCAGGGGCTTCAGGCCGCGGTCTTCCAGGTCCATGACCAGGAAGGCGGCGTCCGAGGCGATATCGATCAGGCGGAACGGCTCATTGAATTCGATGCAGTCGAAGAACACTGGCTGGCCATCCAGCAGCGCGGCGTTGCCCAGGTGCAGGTCACCATGGCATTCGCGCAGCATGCCCTGCTGGCAGCGTTGCTCCAGCAGGGGCTCGAGACGGGCAAAGGTACTGCGTGTCCAGGCTTCGAGGGCCTCCAGCTGTTGCAGGTCGCGGCTATCCTGCAGCAGCGGGCGGATCTGCTCGAAGTTTTGCCACATGGGCGCCCCAATCGCCGCGCTGTTGCACAGGGCGTGCTCGCGGGGGAGTGCCGGCGTGCTGGCGTGGAAGCGCGCGATTTGCTCGGCCAGCTGGTCGATATGTTGTGGCAGCAGCTCGCCGCGTGCCTGTACCTCGGCAAGTAGTTGGCTTTGTGGGAACTGGCGCATCTGCAGGGCGTATTCGATCACGGGCGCTCCGGCGTCGACGCCGAGCTGCGGCTGCTGTTCGCTGCCGCCGATGGCCAGTACCTGCAGGTAGAGACCTTGCGTCAGGCGCTGGTTGAGGCGCAGCTCTTCAGCGCAGAAGTGCTGGCGGTCGGCCAGGGTGGTGAAATCGAGGAAACCGAAGTTGACCGGTTTCTTGATCTTGTAAGCATAGGGGCCGGTGAGCAGCACCCAGGAAATATGGGTCTCGATGACCTGGAACTGCTCCACCGGGTGGGGGTAGAGGGCGGGGTTCTGCAGGGCGGCGATCAGGGCTTGGCTCACGTTCAGTCCTTGCTGGGGCGTGGTTCGGGGCTGGCATTATGGCTGCTGTGCGTTGCTGTGCAAACCGCTGCGGCGTGCCTGTTGGGGTGGGGCAAAGTGCGTATAATCGCCCGCCATGACTCGTTCCCGTACTCCGCGCAAACGCGCCAAACGCTCTGCTCCTGCCGCCGGTCGCCGCTGGCTGGGCTGGTTATTCAAGCTTTCCCTGGTCGGCCTGGTGGTGCTGGCGGTATTTGCCGTGTACCTCGATGCGGTGGTGCAGGAAAAGTTTTCCGGTAAGCGCTGGACTGTTCCGGCCAAGGTCTATGCGCGGCCGCTGGAGCTGTTTGTCGGGCTCAAGCTCAATCGAGACGATTTCCTGAGTGAGCTGGAGGCGTTGGGGTACCGACGCGAGTCATCGGCCAGTGGTCCCGGTGCGGTAGCCGTGGCGGGTAACCAGATCGAGTTGCATAGCCGTGGCTTCCAGTTCTATGAGGGCCAGGAACCGGCGCAACGCGTGCGCGTGCGTTTCTCGGGCGACTATGTCGCGGCGCTGCAACTGGCCAACGGCGCTAATCTGCCGGTAGCGCGCCTGGAGCCATTGCTGATTGGTGGCCTGTACCCTGCGCATAACGAGGATCGCCTGTTGATCCAGTTGGATCAGGTGCCGCCTTACCTGGTGGAAACCTTGGTGGCGGTAGAAGATCGCGAGTTTTTCAAACATTTCGGTGTGTCGCCGAAAGGGATCTTGCGCGCGGTGTGGGTCAACGCTACTGCCGGGCAGTTGCGCCAGGGCGGCAGTACCCTGACCCAGCAGTTGGTCAAGAACTTCTATCTGACCAGTGAACGTAGCCTCAGCCGCAAAGCCGTTGAGGCGATGATGGCCGTGCTGTTGGAGCTGCATTACAGCAAGGAGGAAATCCTCGAGGCCTATCTCAACGAGGTGTTTCTCGGTCAGGATGGTCAGCGGGCTGTGCATGGTTTTGGTCTGGCCGCGCAGTACTTTTTTAGTCAGCCGCTCAATGAGCTGAAGCTGGATCAAGTCGCGTTGTTGGTCGGTATGGTCAAGGGACCGACGGTGTTCAATCCGCGCCGTCACCCCGAACGAGCCCTGGCGCGACGCAACCTGGTGCTGGACTTGCTGGTTGAACAGGGCGTGGTGGATGCCGCGCAGGGCGCAGCGGCCAAGCAGCGGCCGTTGGGGGTTACCCAGCGCGGCAGCATGGCCAACAGTTCCTACCCGGCGTTTCTCGACTTGGTGAAGCGCCAATTGCGTCAGGATTATCGTGAATCGGATTTGACCGAAGAAGGGCTGCGGGTTTTTACCAGCCTCGATCCCATCCTGCAGCGCAAGGCCGAGACGGCCATGGCGGAAACCTTCAAGCGTCTGGCCGGTCGCCAGGGGGTGGATAAGGTCGAGGCGGCCATGTTGGTCAGCAACCCGGAAACAGGTGAAGTGCAGGCCCTGATCGGTAGCCGGCAGCCTCGCTTTGCCGGATTCAATCGGGCCCTGGATGCACAGCGGCCGATCGGTTCGCTGATCAAACCGGCGATCTACCTGACCGCTCTGGAGCGCCCCAGCCAGTACACCTTGACCAGCTGGCTGCAGGATGAGCCTCTGTCGGTCAAGGGGCAGGATGGCCAGGTCTGGCGTCCACAGAATTATGACCGGCAAAGCCATGGCACGCTGTACCTCTATCAGGCGCTGGCACAATCCTACAACCTGTCGACTGCGCGCCTGGGGCTGGAGCTCGGTGTGCCCAGCGTGCTGCGCACCGTGCAGCGCTTGGGGGTAGAGGTCGACTGGCCTGCCTATCCCTCCATGTTGCTGGGGGCGGGGAGCATGAGCCCCATGCAGGTCGGTGCGATGTACCAGACCATGGCCAATGGTGGTTTCAACACCCCTTTGCGGGCCATTCGCAGTGTCTTGACGGCCAATGGCGAGCCGCTCAAGGGCTATCCCTTCCAGGTGCAGCAGCGCTTTGATCCCGGTGCCATCTACCTGCTGCAAGAAGCCATGCAGCGCACCATGCGCGAAGGTACCGGTCGGTCGGTGTACAACCAGTTGTCAGCCAATCTCAAGCTGGCCGGTAAGACGGGAACCAGTAATGATTCGCGCGATAGCTGGTTTGCCGGCTTTGGCCAGGATCTGCTGGGTGTGGTATGGATGGGGCGTGACGACAATGGCAAGACACCGCTGACCGGTGCCACAGGCGCCCTGCAGGTGTGGACCGATTTCATGCGTCGCGCCGATCCCTTGCCGCTGGATATGCCGATGCCGGATAACGTGGTGCCAGCCTGGATCGATGGGCAAACCGGCCTGGGTTCGGATCCGGGCTGTCCCGGTGCTGTGCAAATGCCTTATATCCGCGGCAGTCAGCCGGCTCCCGGTACGCCCTGCGGTATGTCGCTGGGCGCGCCGGTGGAGTCGGTAATGGACTGGGTGCGTGGCTGGCTTGATTGATAATTACGAGGATGCGACGTGAACAAGTTGCCGATACTGCTTGCTGCCGGTTTGCTGCTGGGTGGCTGTGCCACGCCGCAGCAGGGCGCCATTCCTGTTGTCGATGCCGGGGCGCCCTGGTCTGAGTTGGAAGAGGGTTCTGCTGCGCCGGCCTATACGGCTGCGGATACGCTATCCCCACAGACCTTGCCGCAAGACTCGGGTGTCGTGGTCATGGTGCCGCCCGGTGCGGTCAGTGCGCCGTTACAGACCTCCAGCGCGCCGATCACTAGTAGTGTGGTCGACGGGCCAGCTGGCGTGGTACCCCCCGCCTTGCCGCCAGCGCTTGCCAATACCCCCGTATACAGTGCGCCCAGTGGGGTGCCGGGTTCGTCTTCCGTGCTGGCTGCCGATGAACAGTTGGATGGCCCGGTGCTGGCGCTCCTGACGGGGGCCGCGCAGCAGCAGGGCAATGGTGATCTGGCGGGTGCCGCGGCCAGTCTTGAACGTGCACAACGTATCGCACCGCGGGAGCCGCAGGTGCTCTATCGCCTGGCGGAAGTGCGCCTGGCTCAGGGCGATGCCGCCCAGGCTGAGCAACTGGCGCGACGTGGCTTGACCTATGCCAGCGGGCGAACTGCCATGCAGGCGGGGTTCTGGGATGTGATCGCCCGCGCGCGTCAGCAGCTGGGCGATGCGGCGGGCGCGGCGCAGGCGCGCGAACGGGCCCGGGCAACGTTCTGATGATGGATTCGCGTAGCCACCAGGTGGCTGATCTGCTGTTGCTGATCGAAGCGGAGCTGCGCCGGCAAGGCTATTGGGTGTCGCAGGCGCCCAGCGTTGAGCGGTTGGCCAGTCGGGAACCTTTCTGCGTCGATACCTTGAGCCTTGTCGAGTGGCTGCAGTGGATATTTCTGCCGCGCATGCACCAGTTGCTTGAGGAAGGTGCGCCCTTGCCGGACGCTTCGGCGATCGCCCCCATGGCGCAGCACAGTTTTGCCCAGCAGGGCGTATCGGCGCCTGGCCTGATAGCCCTGCTGGAGCAGTTCGATGCTTTGCTGAGTGACGCTGCTTCCGTCAGTTGAACGGTATCAGGGGCAGTTTTCCTGCAGGCTCTTTTCTGCTTCGTTAATTCGCGCCTGGCGTTCTTCGGCGCTTAGACGGCGTATTTCACCATTTTCCTCGACGCGTACCCGTGGGTTGAGGCGAAGCTGGGAGAGGTTCTCGCGCAGGTCGCTGCAATACTGCTTGCGCTTGCTCTCTTGCTCGGCCACTTCGCGCTTGACCTTGTCGTCGGTGGCTTTCTGCTGTTCTGCTTCCAGTTGGCTGTCCAGCTTGGGCAGCGGCGCTACGCTGCCACTGCTCTTGGGTGGCTTGATAGTGGTGCTGATGCTGGTGGCGCTCTGGTCTTCGGGCGGTTGCGCGCTGAAGTGCGTTATGCCGTTGCTGTCGACCCATTTGTAGACCTGGGCGGCCATGCTGGGCAGGCTCATGGCCATGAGTAGGCTGCCCGTGAGAATGATGCGACGCATGCGATGTCCTTGTGCCGGTTGAGCAAAGCTGGAGATTACTATAACCAAAAGCGCGGGGCCGTGTGTTGGCACTGCATCACGCCTCTTGCGGGCAGATAACTGGGTCACATGACTTGACTTGACCCTGTCTAATCCGAACAATTCAGGATTCGCTGGCGCTGGACTGTTCCTGTCAGTTCGCGCAGCAGATCATGAGGTGCATATCCGCGCCGACCTGTTCTACCCGTACCGCGTTACCTCGCGCTGGGTGGGGTGCTCCAGAAACAACTGGCGTATCCCGATGCTTGCTCAGTCAGGAGCTGACGTAGTCGGCGACCACCCGTCGCTCATGCTCTGTGTCTGACAGCACCTATTTGAGAGCCAAGCCAGCTGGCTGGCGTTCTAGCGTTATAGAGGGGATTGACGTGGAGCTTTTATCTGGCGCTGAGATGGTCGTTCGCGCATTGCGTGACGAAGGCGTTAAGTACATCTACGGGTACCCAGGTGGTGCCCTCCTGCATATCTACGATGCTTTGTTCAAGGAGCCCGAGGTAACCCATATCCTCGTGCGTCACGAGCAGGCTGCCACGCACATGGCGGATGGCTATGCGCGCGCCACCGGCAAGGCCGGTGTAGTCATGGTGACTTCGGGGCCTGGTGCAACCAATGCCATTACCGGGATTGCCACCGCCTACATGGACTCGATTCCGATGGTCATCATTTCCGGCCAGGTACCGAGCAACATGGTAGGCACCGATGCCTTCCAGGAAACCGACATGGTGGGCATTTCTCGGCCCATCGTGAAGCACAGCTTCATCATCAAGCATCCTTCGGAAATTCCCGAGGTGATCAAGAAGGCGTTCTACCTCGCGCAGTCTGGTCGTCCAGGACCGGTCGTGGTGGACATTCCCAAGGACATGGGTGATCCAACCAAGAAGTTCGAGTACAGCTACCCAAAGAAGGTCAAGCTGCGTTCATACAGCCCGGCTACACGCGGTCATTCCGGACAGATCCGCAAGGCGGCGGAAATGCTGCTGGCTGCCAAACGCCCGATTCTTTACGCCGGTGGCGGGGTCATCATGGGCGGCGCTTCGGCTGCCCTGACCGAACTGGCCAAAATGCTCAACCTGCCGGTAACCAATACCCTGATGGGGCTTGGCGCGTATCCCGGTAGTGACCGGCAATTCGTCGGCATGCTCGGCATGCACGGCAGCTACACGGCCAACCTGGCTATGCACCATGCCGATGTGATCCTGGCTGTTGGCGCGCGCTTTGATGACCGGGTCATCAACGGTGCGGCCAAGTTCTGTCCAAACGCCAAGATCATCCACGTGGACATCGATCCGGCATCCATCTCCAAGACCATCAAGGCGGATATTCCGATCGTTGGTCCGGTAGATAGTGTGCTGAGCGAGATGGTCGCCATCCTCAAGGAGATCGGTCAGGCTCCGCACAAGGAAACCGTGGCCAGTTGGTGGAAGCAGATTGACGAGTGGCGCGGTGGCCGCAAGCTGTTCCCGTACGATGAAGGGGACGGCTCGATCATCAAGCCGCAGACGGTCATCGAAACTCTTTGGGAGGTCACCGAGGGTGATGCCTACATCACCTCCGACGTAGGCCAGCATCAGATGTTTGCCGCGCAGTACTACCCGTTCAACAAGCCGAATCGCTGGATCAACTCCGGCGGTCTGGGCACCATGGGTTTTGGTTTCCCGGCGGCGATGGGTATCAAACTCAACTTCCCCGAGGCGGACGTCGCCTGTGTAACGGGTGAAGGCAGCATCCAGATGAATATTCAGGAGCTGTCAACCTGTCTGCAGTACGACTTGCCGGTGAAAATTGTCTGCCTGAACAACCAGGCGCTGGGCATGGTGCGTCAGTGGCAGGATATGCAGTACAGCAGCCGCTATTCACACTCCTACATGGAATCCCTGCCGGACTTCGTCAAGCTGGTGGAGTCCTACGGACATGTCGGCATGCGCATCACCGAGCGTAGCGAGCTGAAGGCGAAGATGGCTGAGGCCTTTGCCATGAAGAACCGTC
This sequence comes from Pseudomonas fluvialis, assembly GCF_002835605.1. Classification (NCBI taxonomy): domain Bacteria; kingdom Pseudomonadati; phylum Pseudomonadota; class Gammaproteobacteria; order Pseudomonadales; family Pseudomonadaceae; genus Pseudomonas; species Pseudomonas fluvialis. The sequence goes on from NZ_PIYS01000027.1 coordinate 321,679, forward strand.
TGGTATTCCTCGACATTGCTGTGGATACCAGCGAACACGTATACCCGATGCAGATCCGCGATGGCGCCATGCGCGACATGTGGCTGAGCAAGACGGAGCGGACCTGATCATGCGCCATATCATCTCCCTGTTGCTGGAAAACGAGCCTGGTGCGCTGTCGCGCGTGGTTGGCCTGTTTTCGCAGCGTAACTACAACATCGAAAGCCTGACCGTAGCGGCTACCGAGGATCCCAGTCTGTCACGTCTGACCCTGACCACCATTGGTCAGGATGACGTCATTGAGCAGATCACCAAGAACCTCAACAAGCTGATCGAAGTGGTCAAGCTGGTGAACCTGTCGGAAAGCGCGCACATCGAGCGTGAGCTGATGCTGGTCAAGGTCAAGGCGACCGGGGCGCAGCGTGCCGAGATCAAGCGCACCACGGATATCTTCCGTGGGCAGATCGTGGATGTCACCAGCAGCGTGTACACCATTCAGCTGGCCGGCACCAGCGACAAACTGGACAGCTTTATCCAGGCCATCGGCACTACGTCGATTCTGGAAACCGTACGCACAGGTGTTACCGGCATCGCCCGCGGTGACAAGGTCCTGAGCATCTAACCAATTGAATAAATGGCCTTGAGGCCGCGCACTAGGAGATTTCCATGAGCTTGAATGTTTACTACGACAAGGATTGTGATCTGTCGATCATCCAGGGCAAGAAAGTAGCCATCATCGGTTACGGCTCCCAGGGCCATGCCCATGCCTGCAACCTGAAGGATTCCGGTGTTGATGTGACCGTTGGTCTGCGTGCCGGTTCGGCGACTGTTGCCAAGGCCGAGGCACATGGCCTGAAAGTGACTGACGTCAAGAGCGCTGTGGCTGCTGCTGATCTGGTGATGATCCTGACCCCGGACGAGTTCCAGGGCAAGCTGTACAAGGAAGAGATCGAGCCGAACCTCAAGAAGGGCGCAACCCTGGCCTTCGCTCACGGTTTCTCGATTCACTACAACCAGGTTGTGCCGCGTGCTGACCTGGATGTCATCATGATTGCTCCGAAAGCGCCTGGTCATACTGTGCGTTCCGAGTTCGTGCGTGGCGGCGGTATCCCCGATCTGATCGCGATCTATCAGGATGCTTCCGGCAACGCCAAGAACGTCGCGCTGTCCTATGCCTGTGGCGTAGGTGGTGGCCGTACCGGCATCATCGAAACTACCTTCAAGGACGAAACCGAAACCGACTTGTTCGGTGAGCAGGCTGTTCTGTGCGGTGGTTGTGTTGAGCTGGTCAAGGCGGGCTTTGAAACGTTGGTGGAAGCCGGTTACGCGCCGGAGATGGCCTATTTTGAGTGTCTGCACGAGCTGAAGCTGATTGTCGACCTGATGTTCGAAGGTGGCATCGCCAACATGAACTACTCGATTTCCAACAATGCTGAGTACGGCGAGTACGTCACCGGTCCGGAAGTCATCAACGAGCAGTCGCGTGCCGCCATGCGCAATGCGCTGAAGCGCATTCAGGACGGCGAATATGCCAAGATGTTCATCAGCGAGGGGGCTACCAACTACCCGTCGATGACTGCTTACCGTCGTAACAATGCTGCCCATGGCATTGAAGTGGTCGGCGAGAAGCTGCGTGCCATGATGCCGTGGATCGCTGCCAACAAGATCGTCGACAAGGCCAAGAACTGAGTCGCACGATGACTGAAGAAACGCGGCGCAAGCCGCGTTTTTTCGTTTTGCAGCGTGGCATCTGGTATAAAGCCTGCGCATCGGCGCTGAACCCGCAGGGTGACGCCTGATTCAATTCATACAGCATCAGTCGCAAGGAATGGTTCATGAGTGAACGTCCCGAAGAGCCCCTGGGCAGTGCCGGCAGCGAAAGTCTGCTGCCTATCGATGAGCATGTCGAAGAAGGTCGAGATGCAGAAGGGCGCAAGGTGCGCCATCGCGGTATTTACCTGCTGCCCAACCTGTTTACCACGGCGGCGTTATTTTCCGGCTTCTACGCCATCATCAATGGCATGAACGGGCAATTCGCCAGTGCGGCAATTGCCATATTTGTCGCCATGGTGCTTGACGGTCTTGATGGTCGCGTCGCTCGGCTGACCAATACGCAAAGTGCTTTCGGCGCCGAATATGATTCGCTGTCCGATATGGTGGCCTTTGGCGTGGCTCCGGCACTGGTGGCTTTCGAGTGGGCTCTGGGGAGTTTGGGCAAGGTTGGCTGGATGGTCGCCTTTATTTATGTGGCGGGTGCTGCATTGCGGCTGGCACGCTTCAATACCATGGTCGGGAGTGCTGACAAGCGGTTCTTTATCGGCCTGGCCAGTCCTGCGGCGGCGGCGGTGGTAGCCGGCACCGTCTGGGCCTTCAGTGATTTTGGTATCAAGGGCTCTAACATGGCGTTTGTGGTGGCGCTGGTCGTCGCTGCTGCCGGCATGTTGATGGTCAGCAATATCAAGTACCACAGCTTCAAGGATCTGGATCTGAAGGGACGTGTGCCGTTCGTGGCGATTCTGGTTGTGGTGCTGGTGTTTGCGGTGGTCTTCAGTGACCCGCCGCGTATTTTGCTGCTGATTTTTCTGGCCTATGCGGCTTCCGGGCCTGTGCAGTACCTCCTGCAGTTGCGCCGTCGTAAGGCAGTGAGCTAGGCACTTTCCTCCCACTCCGCGGTCTGTTGACCTGTCATAGGTCAAGACTGCGGAGCCTGTATGTTAATCCAGTCCTTTTCCTCCTCGCGTAATACTGAGGCGGATGTCACCGATGAGCGGATTTATAGGGCGCGCCGGCATTTCCTTCAAGGGCTCGCGGCTGCTGGTTTGCTAGGTGCTCATGGACCTGCGAGTGGCGCAGGCGTCTCTCCGTATAGCGAGGTGCCGGCGAGCCAGGATCCAGATTGGTTGCGCGACAAGCTGATGCAAGCACGTTGGCAGCGTAGAGATGCCGGGGATGAGGTGCTCACGCCTTTTCGTGATGTCACGCAATACAACAATTTCTACGAGTTCGGTCCTCAGAAGGGGGATCCGGCTCGCCATGCGGGGAACTGGCAGCCGCAACCCTGGTCGCTTTGGGTGGATGGTGAGGTGGCTCGCCCAGGGCGTCTGCCCTTGGATGAATTGCTGGCGCCCTACCGACTGCAAGAGCGTATCTATCGTCTGCGCTGTGTTGAGGGCTGGTCCATGGTCATCCCCTGGCTGGGTTTTCCGCTGCGAGATCTGCTTGAGCGTGTCCAGCCCAGTTCGCATGCCCGCTATGTGCGCTTCGAAAGCGTGGTAGATGCTGAGAATATGCCGGGTGTGCGTTCTGGGTTTAGTTTGCTTGAATGGCCTTACCGTGAGGGATTGCGTCTTGATGAGGCGGCTCATCCATTAACCTTCATGGCAGTTGGTCTGTATGGGCGTAGCCTGCCTGGGCAGAATGGGGCGCCTCTGCGTCTTGTCGTGCCGTGGAAATATGGATTCAAGAGCATCAAATCCATTGTGCGTATCAGCTTTCTACGGGAGCGTCCGTTGACCACCTGGGAATCTATGGCGCCGCAAGAGTATGGGTTTTATGCCAACGTCAATCCGCATGTGGATCATCCTCGCTGGAGTCAGGCTCGTGAGCGGCGCTTACCGGGCAGGCTATTTGCGCCGAACGTAATCGATACGCGCCTGTTTAATGGGTATAAGGAGGTTGCGGGGCTATATAGCAACATGGATTTGCGGGTGAACTATTGATAGCGAAACTGTACTGGCGCGTTTCGGTATTCGTTCTGGCCTTGGTCCCCTTGCTGCACCTGTTCTGGGGGGCGATCAATGAACAGTTGGGTGCGGATCCGGGCAAGGCGCTGGTAGACAGTCTGGGCTCATGGGCTCTGCTCTATTTGCTGGCATGTTTGTCGATGACTCCGCTACGAAAAATAACCGGTTGGGCGGGGTGGCAGTTGATGCGCCGTCAGCTTGGCTTGTGGAGTTTTACTGCCGGTTGCCTGCATGTGCTGGCTTATCTGTTCTTCTTGCTTGGTTGGCAATGGGGGGCGTTGTCCGCAGAGCTGGCGCAGCGACCCTACATCGCGGTTGGCGCGCTAGCCTGGATGCTCCTGTTGCTGCTGGCACTCACTTCAACACGGGCTAGCCAGCGTTGCTTGGGGAAGAACTGGCGCCGCCTGCATCGCACGATATATCTGATCCTGCCTTTGGTATTGCTGCATATGCTCTGGGTAGTGAGGGCAGACTGGGGTGAATGGTTGGCATATGCCTTGGTGGGTGGGTTGCTGTTGATATTGCGTATACCGGCTGTTGCGATGTCCTTGAGGCTGATGAGGGATGTTTGGAGATAAAGCTTGACCTGCGGGCTGAGCTGCCTATAATTCGCCGCTCTTGCAATGCCAGGCCCCCATAAAAAGTCTTTTTAACCAAAGGCTTAGGTGGATAAAAGGCTTGCAAGAGCGGTGCGATTCTGTAGAATGCGTCGGGTCGGCAGGGCTGAGGTGCTGTTGATGAATGAGGTGCTTGACAGTGTTTTCGGATGCTGTAATATGCGCCTCCCGCTGATCGGAAGCCCTGCTTCGGTTCAGCTAAGCGGTTGAGAAGAAACGAAAAATTCTTCAAAAACAGCTTGACAGATTTAAGGGCTGCTTTAGAATGCGCGGCCTCGGTTGAGACGAAAGACTTGATCGAAACGCTCTTTAACAAATTGAATC